>CAZVLY010000326.1:0-5015 GCA_964628175.1 uncultured Piscinibacter sp.
TCCAGCCGAAGATCCAGGTCCACTTGCTGGACTTGAACAGGCTCTCGAACAGCACCACTTCGCGCGCCAGCCGCAGGGCCACGCCGCCTTGCGTGGTCGGCGCGGGCGTGGTGGGGATCTTCAGCGGCGCGGGCGTGCGCAGGTAGCTGCGGATCTTCAGCGCGAGGCCGAGCACCAGCGCGGCGGTGGCGGCGTAGAACAGCAGCGCGTAGGCGATCGTGAGTGCCGACATGCGAGTCGCTTCCGCGCGCCCTGGGGCCTGTGGCTCAGACGCAGCCGGTCGGCTTGGGCAGGCCGGCGATCTTGCAGGCCTGCTTGGCCGGGCCGTAGGGGAACAGCTCGTAGAGGTACTTGCTGTTGCCCTTGTCCGGGCCGAGCTGCTTGCCGATCGCCTTGGTCAGCACGCGCACGGCCGGGGCGATCTGGTACTCGTTGTAGTAGTCGCGCAGGAAGTTGACGACTTCCCAGTGGCTCGGCGTCATCTCCACGTTCTCGCTCTTGGCGATGACGTTGGCCACCGCCTCGTCCCATTCGGCGAGGTTGATCAGGTAACCCTCTTCGTCGGTCTCGTAGGTCTTGCCGTTGATTTCGATGCCCATGGCGATCTCCTTGGAATTCAGAGCCAGGTCTGGTTGTTGGGGTGCTCGGCGACGAGGTCGACGAAACCGGTGTAGTCGACGGCGGTGACGCCCTCGGCCAGGGCCGCGGCGACGCCGCGGGCTTCGAGATCGGGGCGCAGCGCATAGACCTTCAGGCGCGCGAGCGCGTCGGCCAAGCCGGCCGAGGCGGCGCCGGCCTTCGTGGCGGCGTAGACGCCGTCCTCGATGAGCAGCAGCGCGTGGCCGTCCTGGGCCAGGCGCAGGCAGCTCGCAAGCGAGCTGGTCTGGCGGTGCGACTTGTTGACGATGTGCAGCATGGCCATTCCTCAGAAGCTCAGGACCACGTCCTGCTCGGCCATCAAGGCCGCCATCTCGGCGCTGGACAGCACCTCGACGTCGACGATCAGGTCGTCCTCGCTCAGGCCGCGCGCCTGCATCGACTCGCGCTCGACGTAGAGCTTCTCGACGTCGTAGCCCTCCAGCGCGCGGTAGGTCTTGGAGTGGTTCTTGATGCCGATGCCCTTGGTGTCCTGCCCCTTGGTCAGCTCGTAGACGCCGTCGTCGACGAACACCAGGCTGACGTCCTGGTCGAAGGTGGCGGCGATCAGCACCACCTCCAGGCTCTCGAGCGCGTAGATCGTCCCGTAAGGGGCCTTGCGGTTGACGAACATGAACTTCTTCATCGGTCGCTCCGTTCAGTCGCCGAAGGTGACCATGCGGTCCGCCTTGATGCCGCTGTCCACCAGCTGGCCGAGGCCACTGATGCGGAAGCCCGGCGCCAGCACCTCGTCCTTGATGCCGCGGCGCAACGCGGCGGCCACGCAGACGACCAGGTCGACCTTGTGTTCGGCGTTCAGCGCCGACCAGCGGTTGACGATGTGGCGGTCGTCCTGCGGCGGCTCGGTGAGCCGGGTCGCGTTGTAGACGCCGTCGTGATAGAAGAACACGCGCTGGATCTCGTGGCCCTTCTCGATCGCGGCCTTCGCGAACTGGTAGGCCGTGTCGGCGGCCTGATGCGTGTACGGGCCTTCGCTGACGAGGATGCCGAACTTCATGCCTGTGCCTCGTCAGAACCGGATGTGCGTCGACGCGTTCAGGTTGGCCCGCGAGCCGCGCCAGTCGTCGATCAGGTACTTGGTGAAGGGCAGGTCGCACTTCTCGAAGAAGCGCGGCCAGCCGATGCGCTCCACCCAGTCGGCGATGCGCTCCCACGAGCGGGCGTCTTCCTTGTAGGTGTAGAGGATCTTCTTGACGATCTCCGACACCTCGGGCCAGCGCGGCGGGTTGTTCGGCAACCCGGAGGCGACCATCTTCATGAAGGTCGGCTTGCCGCGCGCGTTGGAGTTCTTGCCGCCCACCCAGATGGCCAGCTTCGAATGCTCGGGGTCGTTGATCTGCATCGGCGGGCACGGGGGGTAGCAGGCGCCGCAGCAGATGCACTTCTTCTCGTCGACCTCCAGCGAGGGCTTGCCGTTGACCAGCGCGGGGCGGATCGCCGCCACCGGGCAGCGCGCCACCACGGCCGGGCGTTCGCAGACGTTGGCCACCAGGTCGTGGTTGATCTTCGGCGGCTTGGTGTGCTGCACGATGATCGCGATGTCGGCCTGGCCGCCGCAGTTGATCTCGCAGCAGCTGGTGGACAGGTGCACGCGGTTGGGCATGTCCTCGCGGATGAACTCGGCGTACAGGTCGTCCATCAGCGCCTTCACCGCGCCCGAGGCGTCGGTGCCGGGGATGTCGCAGTGCAGCCAGCCCTGGGTGTGGGCGATCATCGACACCGAGTTGCCGGTGCCGCCCACGGGGAAGCCCGCTTCGGTGAGCGCGCCGATCAGCGGGTCGACCTTGGCCGGGTCCGACACCATGAACTCGATGTTGCTGCGGATCGTGAAGCGCACATGCCCCTCGGCATACGTGTCGGCGATGTCGCACAGCTTGCGGATGGTGTAGACGTCCATCTGCCGCTGCGTGCCGGCGCGCACGCTCCACACCTCGTCGCCGCTGTGCGAGACGTGATGCAGCACGCCGGGGCGCGGCCGGTCGTGGTAGCGCCAGTTGCCGTAGTTCTTCAGCAGGGCAGGGTGCAGGTAGGGCCGGTTGTCCGGCACGCCGCTTTCGATCGGGGTACGCATCGTGGCCATGGTCTCGGGCTCCTCAGGCGGACTTCTTCGCGTTGATGCGGGCGACCTCGTCGTCCCAGCCGTCGGTGCGAACGTAGGGGTTGGTGCGCGGCGTGGCGACCATGTTCGGGTCGATGTCCACGCCGATGCCCTCGAGGAAGTTGACCAGGCCGATGCGCTCGATCATTTCGCCGGTGCGCTCGTGCTCGAGCGCGTTCTCGGCGAAGAAGTCGATCACCTTCTGGCCCAGCTCGACCAGCGCCTCGTAGTCTTCCTCGGTCTTCAGCGGCAGGAAGGGCACGACCACGGTGCCCATCAGGTCGCCGATCTTCAGCGTGCGCTTGCCGCCGATCAGGATGGTGGCGCCGGTGTCCGTGCCCTTGGCCAGCGCGCCGGTCATCACGTTGACGCAGTGCATGCAGCGCACGCAGTTGCTGTTGTCGATCTCCAGCGCGTGGCTGTCGCTGATCTTCACGCTGGAGATGGTCGGCCCCTGGGCGACGTCCTTCACCTCCTTGAGCATGATCGTCTTGGTCGGGCAACGCGAGATCACGTTGTTGACCAGCTCGTTCATGCCATGCGCATCGAACCACTTGCGCGCCAGGCCCTCGTCGGTGCGCATGTTGTCGCGCCAGGTGCCGATGACGGCCATGTCCGAGCGCTGGATCGAGTTCATGCAGTCGTTCGGGCAGCCCGAGAACTTGAACTTGAACTTGTAGGGCAGGGCCGGGCGGTGGATGTCGTCGAGGAAGGTGTTGATCACCTGCCGGTGCGCCTTGGCCTCGTCGTAGCAGCTCTGCTCGCAGCGTGCCGCGCCGACGCAGCTCATCGAGGTGCGCACCGCCGGGCCGGCGCCGCCGAGGTCGAAGCCGAGCTCGTTGAGCTCGTCGAAGGCGTCCTGCACCTTGTCGGTCTTGGCGCCCTGGAACATGATGTCGCCGGACTGGCCGTGGAAGGCGATCAGGCCCGAGCCGTGGCGCTCCCAGATGTCGCACATCTTGCGCAGCACCTCGGTGTTGTAGTGCATGCCGGCCGGCGGCTGCACGCGCAGCGTGTGGAACTCGGCGGCGTCGGGAAACACCGGCTTGTCGTTCTCGTCCTTCAGCTCGGTGAAACGCGGGATCACGCCGCCGCCGTAGCCGAACACGCCGACCGTGCCGCCCTTCCAGTAGCCCTTCTTGGTGCGGTAGGACGTCTCCAGCTGACCCATCAGGTCAACCATGTAGTCCTTGTCCTTCGCCAGCCGCTTCAGGCCGGTGACGAAACTGGGCCAGGGGCCGCTCTCGAGCTGGTCGAGCATCGGCGTGTCGTGCATCTTCTTGGCCATGGGCATGTCTCCTTGGGTGGACGGATCCTAGGCAGCCCCCCCTGCGCGCGCCATCACTCCGGTTGGGTGCGGCGCATTACCCAAATGGGGTATGCGGGGCTTACCCGTCGCGGTGATAGACGCCCCGTGCCCCGGCCGCGCTCAATGGCGAGGCATTGGAGAGCGTCATGACCCGTGTGACACCGCTGGACAAGCTGCGCGTGCCCCTGGGCGGACAGGAGATCGAGCTGCAGCAGATCGACTTCGAGGCCGGCGGCATGAGCCTGCTGCGCACCCGCATCCGCGAGAAAAGCCGCTTCACCGTGTTCGAGATCGACGCGCAGACGGCGGCGGCGTGGGGGCAGGCCTTGCTGCGCTGGGCTGATTCGCAGCAGGCGCCATGAACACCGCTGCCGCAGCACGGGTCGACGTGGCTTTCCCCCTGGCAGGCCACGCCCTGCCACGCGACCACCGCCTGGCGCTGGCGCTGGCCGTCTCGCAGGTGCTGCCATGGCTCGCCGACGACCCGCAGGCGGCCGTGCATCCGGTGAAGCTGGTGCACGGCAGCGGCGAGCCGGCGCTGCTGTCGGCCCGCTCGCGGCTGGTGCTGCGCGTGGCGCGAGAGCGGGCGGACGATCTGCACCGCCTGGCCGGAAGCACGCTGCGTGTGGCCGGCCACGAGATCAGGCTCGGCCAGCCGCAGCTGCGCGAGCTGCTGCCGCACACCACGCTGTACGCGCACTTTGTCGATGCGGGCGCGGCCGACGAGGCCGCCTTCCTCGACGCCGTCGGCGCCGAACTGCAGCGGCTCGACGTGAACTGCCACCGCGTCTGCGGGCGCGAGCAGCAATGGCGCGGCCCGCAGCAGGTGCTGCACGGCTTCAGCCTGATGTTGCATGGCCTGCGCGCCGCGGCCGCGCTGCGCGTGCTGGAGCACGGCCTGGGCGCGCACCGGCTGCTGGGCTGCGGCGTGTTCGTGCCGCACAAGTCGGC
>CAZVLY010000327.1:0-784 GCA_964628175.1 uncultured Piscinibacter sp.
TGAGGATGCCGCCGGCGGTGATGGCGCGCGCGCCGTAGCCGATGCGCTTGCCGCCCTCGATGTGGGCGCGGATCGCCGGGTGGGTCTTCCAGCGCTGCATCTCCTCGAACGGGCTCAGGTACGGGTTGCGGTAGTCCAGCCCGGTGACGAAGCCGAGCGTGACCTTGTTGCCCTCCAGGTGGTACAGGAAGCCCCCGCCGTAGGTCTCGTTGTCCATCGGCCAGCCGGCGGTGTGCACGACAAGGCCCGGCTTGGCCTTGTCGGCCGGCACCTCCCACAGCTCCTTGACGCCGATGGCGTAGCTCTGGGGGTCGCGCCCGGCGTCCAGCCGGTAGCGCGCGATGAGCTGCTTGCCCAGGTGCCCGCGCGCGCCTTCGGCGAACACGGTGTACCGGGCGTGCAGCTCCATGCCGAGCTGGAAGCCGTCGTGCGGCTGGCCGTCCTTGCCCACGCCCATGTTGCCGGTGGCCACGCCGCGGACCGCGCCGCGCTCGTCGTACAGCACCTCGGCGGCGGCAAAGCCGGGGAAGATCTCCACGCCCAGCGCCTCGGCCTGCTCGCCCAGCCACTTCACCACCGCACCCAGCGCGACGACGTAGTTGCCGTCGTTGTGGAAGCACTCGGGCACCAGCCAGTCGGGCGTGCGGCGCGCGCCGGTCTCCGACAGGAACAGCACCTCGTCGCCGGTGACCGGCTGCAGCAGCGGCGCGCCCATCTCGTTCCACTTCGGGAAGAGCTCCGTCAGCGCCCGCGGGTCCATCACCGCACCCGACAGGATGTGCGC
>CAZVLY010000327.1:794-5009 GCA_964628175.1 uncultured Piscinibacter sp.
GGCTCCGAGCCCTTCTCGAGCACCACCACCGACACCTCGCGCTGCGCCAGCGCGGCCAGCTGCTTCAGCCGGATCGCCGTGGCCAGCCCCGCAGGCCCCGCACCAACGACCACGACGTTGTATTCCATCGCCTCGCGAGGGCCGTACTGGGCGAGGATTTCTTCTGGCGTCAGCATCGGTTCACCTCGTGCGTCGGGCAGGGCGGCGCGGTTCACGACCAGTCGACGCCGGCAGAGAACATGTAGCCGGCGCCGTAGACGGTCTTGATGATCTTGGGGTTGTGCGGATCTGCCTCGAGGCGCCGCCGCAGGCGGGAGATGCGCACGTCGATGCTGCGGTCCAGCGGCGAGAGGTCGCGCGAGCCGAGCAGCTGCTCGCGCGTGAGGATCTGGTGCGGGCGCTCGAGGAACGTGCGCAGCACCTGCGCCTCGGCGGTGCCCAGCACGTGCTCCGCGCCGTCGGGCCCGCGCAGCGTGTGAGCGGCGCAGTCCAGCGTCCATCCCGCGAAGCGCGCGTGCCGGCGCTGCGCGCCCGCACCGCCGGCGCCCGGCGCGCCGCGTCGGCGCAGGATGCTGCGCACCCGCGCCACCAGCTCGCGCGGCTCGAAGGGCTTGACGACGTAGTCGTCGCCGCCGCCTTCCAGGCCCATCACGCGGTCGGCCGTGTGGCCGCGGCCGGTGAGGATCAGCATGCCGCAGTCGCATCGGCGCGCGATCTCGCGCACCAGCTCGATGCCGTCCATGTCGGGCAGGCCGAGGTCCACGATGCACAGGTCGGGCCGCTCGGTGACGATCCGGCGCAGAACCGCCGCGCCGTCGCGGAAGCTGCGGGTGGAGAACTCGAACTCCTCCAGCGTGCGCGTGACCAGGCGGGCGACGTCGGGGTCGTCCTCGACCACGAAGACGAGTGCGCGCGCGGGCTCAGCCACGGGTCGGCCGCCGCAGGAAGTCGACGAGCTGCCGCCGCGTGAACGGCTTGGCGAGCATCGGCAGCTCGTCGTCCGGGTCCACGCCCGCCTCGGCCGGCGCGTAGCCGGACATCAGCGCCACGCGCGGCACGTGCAGGGCCAGCGCATGACGCGCCACCGCGCGGCCATCCAGCGGCCCGGGCATCACCACGTCCGACAGCAGCAGCTCGATGCGCGGCGTCTGGTCGAGGATCTGCACGGCCTCGGTGCCGTTCTCGGCCTCGACCACCGCGAAACCGAGGTCGACCAGCGAGCGGCGCACCACCTTGCGCACCTCGGGATCGTCGTCCACCAGCAGCGCGAGCGCCTGGGTGGCGAGCTTGGGCGCGTCCGCGGTGCCCACCTCCACGTCGGCGGGGCGCGCGCCGGAGGCGACCTGCAGCCAAAGCGACACGGTCGTGCCCTCGCCGGGCGCGCTGGCGATGTCGATCGCCCCGCCGGACTGGCGCACGAAGCCGTACACCATCGACATGCCCAGCCCCGTGCCGGCGCCCTGCCGCTTGGTGGTGAAGAAGGGCTCGAACACGCGCGCCCGCGTCGCCGCGTCCATGCCGTGGCCGTCGTCGGCGACGTCGATGCGCACGTAGGGCCCGGGCTGGGCTTGCAGCTCGGCGGCGCGATCCGGCGCCAGCACGGCGGGCATGGCCCGCACGACGACCCTCGTGGCCCTGGCGTCGCGGGCGTTGAGGATCAGGTTGACCAGGGCGTCCTGCAGCTGGCTGGCGTCCACCCAGGCGCGCAGCGCCTGGTGGCGCGCCTGCACCTCGAGGCTCAGGTCCGCAGGCAGCGAACGCCGCAGCAGCTTGACGACCGTCGTCGCGAGCGGGCCGACCTCGGCCGCCTCGGCGTGCAGCGGCTGGCGCCGCGCGAAGCCGAGCAGCGCGCGGATCAGCTCGGCGCCGCGCCGCGCCGCGGCGAGCGCCGGGTCCACGAACTCGCCCATCGCCTCGCCTTCGGCCAGGCCGTCGCTCAACGCGCCGAGGTTGCCGATGATGACGGTGAGCATGTTGTTGAAGTCGTGCGCGATGCCGCCCGTCAGCTGGCCGAGCGCCTCCATCTTCTCGGCCTGCGCGAGCTGCTGCTGCGCGCGGCGCAGCTCGGACACGTCGAAGGTCAGCTCGAAGCAGCCGATGACGGTGCCGTCGTCGGCGCGCTCGGGGATCAGCGTGGTGCGCGCGGTGCGCACGCGGCCGTCCACGCAGCGCGCCTCGTACTCGTAGGTCACGGGCTCGCCGGCGAAGGCGCGCGCCACGTTGGGCCGGATCGACTCGTAGGTCGCGTCGCCCAGGTAGCTGCGCGCGCTGACGGCATCGAGCCGCTGCGGGTCGAGCCCGAACCACAGCTGGTAGCCGCGGTTGATGTAGCGGTAGGCGCGCGTGCGGTCGACGTACGCGATGAGCGCCGGGATGTTGTCGGTGATGAGCCGCATCTGCGCCTCGCTCAGGCGCAGCTCGCTGGTGCGCTCGGCGACCCGGCGCTCGAGTTCGGCGGCGTGCTCCAGCGCCTGCCGCTCGGCGCGCTTCTGCTCGGTGATGTCGGAGTACAGCGTGATGAAGCCGATGCCCGGCACCGGCACGCCGCGCACGCGCAGCACACGGCCGTCGGGCCGGGTGCGCTCGAACTCGTGCGGCTCGAAGCGGCGCGCCGCGGCCATGCGCTCGGTCACCTGGCCGTCGGCGTCGCCCGGGCCGTATTCGCCGCGCTCGGCGTTGAAGCGGATGAAGCCTTCGAACGGAGCGCCGATGGCGGCCAGCGCGGCCGGGAAGTCCAGCAGGCGCAGGAACGACTCGTTCCACGCCAGCAGCCGCAGATCGTTGTCGATCAGCGTGAAGCCCTGGTCGATCAGGTCGAGCGCCGCCTGCAGCGACTCGTAGCGCTTGAGCGGGTCCTCGATGGCGGACGGCGGCGTGGACATCGCGGGCAAGGTCGGCATGTCGTCGGAAATTCTAGGAGTCACCCCGGGTGCCGGCGCGCGACGCAAACATTCGTCACATTGCCTCGGAGATGGTGCAAAGGTCCTTGTCCATTCTTCGACCCGCGGCGAACGAACCACCGATGCACGCCGCGCGAGCCGGAGGAGACGACATGGCGCATGCCAATCCCTATGCGAGCGGGCTGGACAGGAACGCGGCGAACTACGTGCCGCTGTCGCCGCTCAGTTTCATCGAGCGCACCGCGCAGGTCTATCCGCAGCGCGTGGCCATCGTCCACGGCGCGCTGCGGCAAACCTGGCGCGACACGTACGCCCGCTGCCGGCGCCTGGCCGGCGCGCTCGCGAGCCGCGGCGTGGGGGTCGGCGACACGGTGGCCGCGATGCTGCCCAACACGCCGGCGATGTTCGAGGCCCACTTCGGCGTGCCGATGTGCGGCGCGGTGCTCAACACGCTGAACACCCGGCTCGACGCCGAGGCCATCGCCTTCATGCTGCAGCACGGCGAGGCCAAGGTTCTGCTCACCGACCGCGAGTTCGCGCCGGTGGTCGGCAAGGCACTCGCGATGCTCGGCGACCGGCGCCCGCTGGTGGTGGAGGTCGAGGACGCGCTGGCGCCGCCCGGCGAGCACCTCGGCGAGATCACCTACGAGGCGCTGCTCGCCGGCGGCGACCCCGCGTTCGCCTGGCAGCCGCCCGCCGACGAGTGGGACGCGATCGCGCTGAACTACACCTCGGGCACCACCGGCAACCCCAAGGGCGTGGTCACGCACCACCGCGGCGCCTACCTCAACGCGGCCAACAACGTCATCGCGTGGAGCCTGCCGCACCACCCCGTGTACCTGTGGACGCTGCCGATGTTCCACTGCAACGGCTGGTGCTTCCCCTGGACCATGGCGCTGGTGGCCGGCACCAGCGTGTGCCTGCGGCGCGTGGACCCGGCGCTGATCTTCCCGCTGCTCACCGAGCACCGCGTCAGCCACCTGTGCGGCGCGCCGATCGTCTACAGCATGCTGATCAACGCGCCGGCCGCGCTGCGCGACACGCTGAAGCACACCGTGCAGGGGCTGATCGCCGGCGCCGCGCCGCCGGCAGCGGTGATCGAGGGCTGCGAGGCCGCGGGCATCGCGCTGACCCACGTCTACGGGCTGACCGAGGTGTACGGCCCCGCCGCCGTCTGCGCCAAGCAGGAAGGCTGGGACGCGCTGCCGGCCGAGGAACGCGCGCGCCTGAACGGCCGTCAGGGGGTGGCCTACCCGCTGCAGCAGGCCATCGCCGTGCTCGACCCCGACACCCTGCAGCCGGTGCCCGCCGACGG
>CAZVLY010000328.1:0-4980 GCA_964628175.1 uncultured Piscinibacter sp.
CAAAGGTGAACTTGCCCAGGTTGCGCAGGCGCTCGGCCATCAGGAAGGTGATGACCGGCCAGCCGACCAGGAAGCCGATCGAGTAGATCAGGCCGTCGAAGCCGGAGGCCATCACCGCGGCGGAGATGCCGAGGAAGGAGGCCGCCGACATGTAGTCGCCGGCGATCGCCAGGCCGTTCTGGAAGCCGGTGATGCCGCCGCCGGCGGTGTAGAAGTCGGCCGCGCTCTTGGTGCGGGCGGCAGCCCACTTGGTGATGAACAGCGTGAAGATCACGAACACACCGAACATGCCGATGGCCGTCCAGTTGGTCGCCTGCTTCTGCGCCTGGCCGAGGTCGGCGCCGGCGGCGAGGGCCAGCGCGGGCACGCTCAGCGCGGCCAGCGTCAGCACGCGGCGGGTGGAATCGGAGAAGCGGCTCATTTCAGGACTCCCTTGCGGATGGCATCGGTCAGGTCGTCGTACTGGCTGTTGGCGCGCTGCACGTAGAACGCGGTGATGACGATGGTGAAGACGATGACGCCGAAGCCGATGGGAATGCCCATGGTCATCACGCCATCGCCCAGGCGCTGCGACAGGAACGGCTTGTTGAAGGCCACCAGCAGGATGAAGCCGTAGTACACGACCATCATCGCCAGCGTGAGCCACCAGCCGAAACTCGAGCGCTTGGCCTTGAGTTCCAGGTACTTGGGGTGGGTCGAGATCTTTCGGACCAGATCGTCTTCCATCGTTGTCTCCTGTTCGTGTGAATGGCTCCCGCGAGCCCTGCGTGAATACTCCACGCATGGACTGACCCCCCTCTGACGCTGAGCCAACCGGGGCTGACGTGAAGCTGAAGCCAAGCTGACAGTGCGCCCGGCCGTGCCGACCCGGCTTGAGCCGGATCAAGTCAGGCGCGTCGGCGTGTCAGGCGCGCCGGACGCCCGGCGGAGCGATGCCGGCGGCGTCCCAGGCGGGGCCGTCGAACCAGGGGTCGCCGCGCAGGCAGGCGGCCACCATATCCAGGGCATCGAGCCCCCAGAAATATTTGCCATCGACCTCGATGGTCGGCACGCCGAAGACGCCGACGGCGAGCGCCTGGGCGGTCAGGTCCTTCAGCGACTGCTTGACGGATTCGTCGTCGGGCGCCCGCGCCGGCGCGAGCCGGGCCTGCAAGGTGGCCAGGCGCTGCGCGTCGTTGGCGTCCGCGCCGCCGCGCCAGACATGGTGGAACACCTGCTCGCACTGCCAGCGGTTGGGCGCGCCGCCCTCGGGCGCACACGCGTGCAGCAGGCGCAGCAGGGCCAGCGGGTTGAACGGATGCTGCGCCGGCGTGTCGACCGGGATGCCGAGCCGCTGCCCGGCCCAGGCGATCTGGCGGAAGGTCCAGGCCCGCTTGGGCTCGATCTCGGCCGGTCCCTTCTGGCCCCACTGCTTGAGCAGACCGGCGAACAGGATGGGCCGGTATTCGACGCTGTACGACAGCCCTTCGAGCGCCTGCGGCAGCTGCTCGAAGGCCAGGTAGGCGTAGGGCGAGATCGGATCGAACCAGAAACGCAGGTGCTTCACGGCGCCTTGCCCTTCATCGCGGCGAGCGCCTCGCGGCGCTGCGGCAGCAACTTCCAGATGGCACGCTTGCGCATGTCGTCGAGCGCCGACCAGGCCGCGATCTCGTCGATCGTGCGCAGGCAGCCCTCGCACCAGCCGCTGGCCGCATCCATGCGGCAGATGCTGACGCAGGGAGATGGCACGCTCGCGGGCGCGGTGCTCATGCCTGCACCACGTCGGCCACCGGCGCGCCGGTCAGCGCCTCGAGCTGGGCCGGGCTGAGGCGGAACACGCCATTGGGGTGGCCTGCCGCGGCCCAGATCTCGTCGAAGCGGAACAGCTCGCGGTCGATCAGCGTCACCGCCGGCGTGGCATGCGCCAGCGGCGAGACGCCGCCGATGGTGAAGCCGGTGCGCGACTTGACGAAGTCGGCATCGGCGCGGCCGAGCTCGCCCACCTGCGCGGCGACCTTCTTCTCGTCGACCCGCTTGTCGCCCGAAGTGACGACGAGCACCGCCACCTCGTCGAGCTTGCGCCGGAAGATCACGCTCTTGGCGATCTGCCCGACCTGCACGCCCAGCGCGTCGGCCGCCTCCTGCGAGGTGCGTGCCGAGACCTCGAGCCACAGCGGCGCATGCGGGTGGCCGCGCTCGGCCAGCGCCTGCGCGACGCGGCGGAATCCTTCCGGTCGTTCGGTCATCGGATCGCTCATGCCGCCGCCTTCTCGCGCTTGGCCAGCAGCGCCTTGCCGGCGCGCGACACCGGCGCCCGGCCGAGCACGCCGGAGATGAAGGCACCGGCGTCGACCAGCGCATCGAGGTCGATGCCCGTCTCGATGCCCAGGCCGTTCAGCATGAACACCACGTCCTCGGTCGCGACATTGCCGGTGGCGCCCTTGGCGTAGGGGCAGCCGCCCAGGCCGGCCACGCTGGTGTCGAAGTGATGCAGGCCCATCTCCAGGCAGGCGTAGATGTTGGCCAGCGCCTGGCCGTAGGTGTCGTGGAAGTGGCCGCTGACCTCGGCGAGCGGGAAGTGCTTCAGCGCCCGTTCCATCGCCGCTTGAACACGCCTGGGCGTGCCCGTGCCGATGGTGTCGGCGATGCCGCAGTGGTCGACGCCGATGGCCTTCATCAGCCGCACGACATGCTCGACCTCGTCGGCGCTGACCTCACCCTGGTAGGGGCAGCCCAGCGCGCAGGAAACCGCCGCGCGCACCTTCAGGCCGTGGGCGTGGGCCATCGCCACCACCGGCGCGAAGCGCTCCACCGATTCGGCGATCGAGCAGTTGATGTTGCGCTGGCTGAAGGCCTCGCTGGCCGCGCCGAACACCACCACTTCGTCGGGCCGCGTCGGCAGCGCCGCTTCGAGGCCCTTCAGGTTGGGCGTGAGCACGGAGTAGCGCACACCTGGCTGGCGGGAGATGGCCGCCATCACGGCCGCGTTGTCGGCCATCTGCGGCACCCATTTGGGGCTGACGAAACTGGTGACCTCGATCTCGCGCAGGCCGGCCGCCTGCAGCCGATGCACCAGCTCGACCTTGTGCGCCGTGGCGACCGGCTGCTTCTCGTTCTGCAGCCCGTCACGCGGACCGACATCGACGATTTTCACGCTCGAAGGAATCATGACAAATGTCTCGCAGAGGGCGGCGGCGCCTGTGGCTTCCACTCACTTAGGGATGGTCGTAACGGCTTGGATACAGGAAGATACAAACATCGATCAGGACCCGCAGTGGACACCAGCACCCGCCTTCGCATTGCCACCCGCATTCATTTTGCGCTGCTTCGTCATTACGGCGCGAAGGTGGAGATCGGAGCCCTCATGAAGGCCGAGGGTGATGTGCGCGAAGCCATCTGGGTCTGCGAAGCCTCCGGCGATGCCGAACTGGCCACCATGGCGCGGCAACTGCGCCTGGCCAACGACGAGTCGTCGGCCCCGGCCGCTGCCGCCGTGCCGGCACCGGTGGCCGCCACGCCGCAGGAAACACCCTGGTCCGGCAACACCTCCGGCTTCGGCGTCTCGCGCCCGATCGGCCTGGATGCGGCCAAGGCCGAATCCACCGCCAACTGGCTGAAGCCGGCCACCTGGGTGCGCCGCGCCGCGCCCGCGCGCAACGGCTGAACGTTCACGCCGCAGCGTCCAGACGCAGCAGTTCCTCGCCTTCCAGCACCTGGTCGCCGACAGCGTAGAGCAGTTCGGCGACGGTGCCGTCGCAGGGCGCGGTGATGGTGTGCTCCATCTTCATTGCCTCCATCACCGCCAGCGCCTGGCCCTTCTTGACCGACTCGCCGATGCGCGCCAGCAACGCGATCACCTTGCCCGGCATCGGTGCGGTCAGCCGCCCGGCTTCGCCTGCGCCGTCGGCAGCATGCGCGATCGGGTCGATCTCGTGCAGCGTCGCGGCGCCTTCGGGCGCGAACACGCTGACGCGCTCACCCACGGCATAGACCGACAGCGGCCAGCGCCGACGGTCGAGCGTGACGTCGTGCAGCGTGCCGCCGCGCGTGCTGGCAGCGAACGGCCACTGCTGGCCGCCGAGCGCGAGCACCTGCTCGCCATCGTGGGTGCGCGACAGCGTGGCCACGTGGTGTGCGCCGTCGACCTCGAGGTCGAAGCGGCGCACCGCGGCGCCATGCATGCGCCAGGCATCGCGGCGTGACCAGGGATCGGCATCCTCGCTCGCGCGCTCGTGGGCCAGGGCATGGGCGACGACGCCGGCGGCGGCCACTTCGAGCGCCAGCGGCGGCGTGCCGAACAGCGCGCTGCGTTCGCGCTCGATCAGCGCGGTGTCGAGATCGGCCTGTGCGAACGAACGGCTGGCCACGACGCGGCGCAGGAAGGCCACGTTGGTGTGCAGTCCGACGATGTGCGTCTGCGCCAGCGCCACGTCCAGCCGCGCCAGTGCCTGCGCGCGGTCGGCGCCCCAGACGATGAGCTTGGCGACCATCGAGTCGTAGTGCGGCGAGATCGCGTCGCCCTCGCGCACGCCGGCATCCACCCGCACCTCGCCGCGCTCGAAGCTCGTGCACGGCGGCGTGCGGTAGACGTCGAGCGTGCCGGTGGCCGGCAGGAAGTTCGCGTCGGGGTTCTCGGCGCAGATGCGCGCCTCGATCGCGTGGCCGTGGATTCGCAGCTCTTCCTGCCTGAGCGGCAGCGGCTCGCCGCTGGCCACGCGCAGCTGCCACTCGACCAGGTCCAGGCCGGTGATCGCCTCGGTGACCGGGTGCTCCACCTGCAGCCGCGTGTTCATCTCCATGAAGAAGAAGCGCAGGTCGCCGTCCGCGGTCGGCTCGGCGATGAACTCAACCGTGCCAGCGCCCACGTAGCCGACGGCCTTCGCCGCGGCCACGGCCGCCGCGCCCATCTCGCGTTGTTAATGATCCGGCGACCACCGAGAGCTACACTAATCTTAACACTCTTGCCCGACGCGACGCTCTTCCGATCTGCGCTCGAACAGG
>CAZVLY010000329.1:0-4948 GCA_964628175.1 uncultured Piscinibacter sp.
ACGCTGGCGCCTTCGCGGAAGTAGTTCTTGGAGATTTCCTTGAACGGCAGGAAGCCGTGGCGGTCCTCGCCGTAGTCGACGAAGCAGGCCTCCAGCGACGGCTCGACGCGCGTCACCACGGCCTTGTAGATGTTGCCCTTGCGCTGTTCGCGCCCTTCGATCTCGGTCTCGAAGTCGAGCAGCTTCTGCCCGTCGACGATCGCCAGGCGACGCTCTTCCTGCTGCGTCGCATTGATCAGCATGCGTTTCATGTGCACTCCTCCTGCGTCGCCTTCAAGGGCGACGCGCTATCGACAGTCACCGCCTGCGGATGCAGGAGGCGACGCTTCGATGCACGAGAAACGCGTGGGAACCGGAAGGAATCGCCCTGGACTGCCTGGTTGCGGTGTCGATCAGCAGATCGGCCGCAGGGGCAGCGTTGGCGCGTGCGCGACAGTGGGGTGGGCGGCTGGCAGTGCGCGCTGGGGCCTCGTGGGCCGGCCGCGCGCTGCATGAAAGTCCTGGGACCTGGGCCACCGGGAACCCGGGAGCGACGGCGCAGCGCAGGACCATGTCCTGTCAGGCGCACGCTCGCAGCGCGGGGGGTGGGGGACCGGGAACAACATCCGCTGGATCACTGGACGCAGACGGGAGACGTCGGCTTTCGCGGGGCTTGGGCCCTCACGCTCGGCCGCGGGTGTCTCCTGTCCGAAAACCTTGTTGGGTGGTTCGTTCTTCGTTTGCTCTGCCGCTTCGCGCCCTGGGCCGCGACGTCACTTGGGGACGCCGCCCGCCCGGGCAACGTTGCGTTGCATCACCGGGTGGCCGCTCTCCTGAGCGGCCCGTCACGCTGGCCTGCAAGGCTAAACTCCGTGGAATCAAGCACTTAGAGCACAACGTGAACGCGCCGATTATAGGGGCCAAACCGAAGCCCGCCGCGGCGGCCGCCAATGCCCCGAGCGTGCTGCGCCTCACGGTCGACGAAGGCTCGCAAGGCCAGCGCCTGGACAACTTCCTGATCCGGCTGCTCAAGGGCGTGCCCAAGACGCATGTCTACCGGGTGATCCGCTCGGGCGAGGTGCGCGTCAACAAGGGCCGCGCCGCCGCCGACACGCGGCTCGCGATCGGCGACGTGGTGCGTGTGCCGCCGGTGCGCGTGGCCGACCGCTCGGCTGAGCCGGCAGCCCCGGCGCGCGAGTTCCCGGTGGTCTATGAAGACGAGCACCTGATCGCCGTCGACAAGCCGGCCGGCGTGGCGGTGCACGGCGGCAGCGGGGTGAGCTTCGGTGTCATCGAGCAGCTGCGCCAGGCCCGGCCGGCGGCGAAGTTCCTCGAACTCGTGCACCGCCTCGACAAGGAGACGTCGGGTCTGCTGCTGATCGCCAAGAAGCGCTCCGCCCTGGTGGCGCTGCAGGACCAGCTGCGCGAGCGCGAGACGGGCAAGACCTACGCGGCGCTGGTCATCGGCGCCTGGCCGGCGAGCAGGAAGGTCATCGACGTGCCGCTGCACAAGTTCCTCACCGGCGAGGGCGAGCGCCGCGTGCGGGCCGTCGAGCCCGGCCACGACGAGGCCAAGCGCTCGATCACGCTGGTCAAGGTGGCGCAGCGCTACCGCGACTTCACGCTGCTGGACGTGACCATCAAGACCGGCCGCACCCACCAGATCCGCGTGCACCTGACGCACGAGGGCCACCCCATCGTCGGCGACGCCAAGTACGGCGACTTCGCGCTCAACAAGACGCTCTCGCGCGGTGCGGCGCATTTCGAGCGCATGTTCCTGCACGCCCGGCGGCTGCGCTTCCAGCACCCGGCCAGCGGCGAGGTGATCGAGCTCGAATCGCCCCTGCCGGCAGAATGTGAAGCCTTTCTCGCCACACTTGCCCGATGACACGCCCCCGCCAGTTCGACCTGATTGCCTTCGACTGGGACGGCACGCTGTTCGATTCCACCGCGCTGATCGCGCGATGCATCCAGGCCGCCTGCGCCGACCTCGGCGTGCCGGTGCCCAGCGACCAGGACGCCAGCTACGTGATCGGCATGGGCCTGATCGAGGCGCTGCAGCATGCCGCCCCCGACCTGCCGCGCGAGCGCTACAAGGAGCTTGGCGAGCGCTACCGCCACCACTACTTCGCGAAGCAGCACGAGATCGTTCTCTTCGAGGGCACGCTGGAGATGCTGCAGGCGCTGAAGGCCCGCAACCACTGGCTGGGCGTGGCCACCGGCAAGTCGCGCCGCGGCTTGGACGAGGCGCTGCAGACGGTGCAGCTGCAGGGCCTGTTCGACGCCACCCGCACCGCCGACGAGACGGCCTCCAAGCCGAACCCGCAGATGCTGCTCGAGCTGATGAGCGAGTTCGGCGTCGCGCCGGAGCGCACGCTGATGATCGGCGACACCACGCACGACCTGCAGCTCGCCGCCAACGCCGGCGCCGCGGCCATTGGCGTGAGCTACGGCGCGCATGCGCACGAGAGCTTCGCCGGCTTCGACACCCGCCACGTGGCGCACTCCACCGCCGACCTGCGCGACTGGCTGATGCGCCATGCCTGAGACGGGCGAGCGCGGCGATGCGCAGCACCTGTGTGCCTCGGAGCAGCTCGCCGAGCGCGGTGACGCGTTCCTGTTCGACGTGCTGCAGTACCGCCAGCCGGCCCGCGCCTTCGCGCTGCGCGTCGACGGCCGCGTGGTCGCCTACCTCAACCGCTGCGCGCACGTGCCCGCCGAGATGGACTGGCAGCCGGGCCAGTTCCTCGACAGCGAGCGCGCCTTCATCCTGTGCTCGATCCACGGCGCGGCCTACGAGCCGTCCAGCGGCCGCTGCGTCGCCGGGCCCTGCGGCCGCGGCCGCCTGGTCGCCATCGACGTCGAGGAGCGCGACGGCCAGGTGTATTGGTATCCTTCCCGCGACACCCAACCTGCCTTTGCCGACTGAGCCGTCGGCAGGGCCGAAAGCCTCCCCATGAGCACACCCGACGAACCCACCAACCCCGGGCGAGTGGAGCCCGCGTTCGGCAGCACGCCGACACCGCCGGTTTCCGCCGCGCCGGCCACGGCCTCGGCACGCGCCGCGGCGCTGGAAACCTCCGGCCTCGAGCAGGTCGCGCGCGACTTCCTGCGCGAACGGCGCAGCGAACGCCGCTGGCGCGTCTTCTTCCGCCTGGCCTGGCTGCTGCTGTTCGCGATGGTGCTGGTGCTGTCCTTCTCGTCACGCATGGGGCCCACGGCGCCGTCGACGCCGCACACCGCGCTCGTCGAGGTGCGCGGCGAGATCGCCGCCGACACCGAGGCCAGCGCCGAGAACCTCGTCGCCGCGCTGAAGTCGGCCTTCGAGGACGCCGGCGCGCAGGCGGTGGTGCTGCGCATCAACTCGCCCGGTGGCAGCCCGGTGCAGGCCGGCATCGTCAACGACGAGATCCGCCGCCTGAAGGCGCTGCACAAGAAGCCGGTGTATGCGGTGGTCGAGGAGATGTGTGCCTCGGGCGCGTACTACATCGCGGTGGCCGCCGACGAGATCTACGTCGACAAGGCCAGCCTGGTGGGCAGCATCGGCGTGCTGATGGACGGCTTCGGCTTCACCGGCACGATGGAGAAGCTCGGTGTCGAGCGCCGCCTGCTCACCGCCGGCGCGAACAAGGGCATGCTCGATCCGTTCTCGCCGCAGAACGAGCAGCACCGTGCCTTCGCCAAGGCGATGATCGACCAGATCCACCAGCAGTTCATCGCCGTGGTCAAGCAGGGCCGCGGCAAGCGCCTGAAGGAGACGCCGGACACTTTCTCGGGCCTGTTCTGGAACGGCGAGGAGGCCATCAAGCTCGGCCTGGCCGACAAGACCGGCAACCTCGACTTCGTCGCGCGCGAGGTGATCCGCGCCGAGGAGGTGATCGACTACACGCCCAAGGAGAACGTGGCCGAGCGGCTGGCCAAGCGCTTCGGTGCCTCGGTCGGCGCCGGCGCGGTGCGCGCGCTGCGCGAGATGGCGCCGCCGCTGCGCTGATCGAGAGGCGGGCCCTAGGGCTCGCCCTCCCAGTAGTCCAGGCTGTCGGCCGGCCGCTGGATGATGCGCAGCCCGCGCGTGTAGCCGGCCACCTTGCCCGAGTCCGGGTACTCGCACAGCTCCGGCCGCTCCTGCGTGCTGATGCTCAGGTAGCGCATCGGCGCGGCCGAGGTGTTGATGAACTGGTGCGGGTACAGCGGGCCGGGCGGGATGAACACCACGTCGCCGGCGCGCACCGGCACCATCTCGCCGGCCACGCGCAGCGTGCCTTCGCCCTCGAGGATGACGAACATCTCCTCTTGCGCGTGATGGAAGTGGTACGGGCAGCTGCGCTTTCCGGGCGCGAGGATGTCGAAGCCGGCGCCGAGCTTGACCGCCGCCGTGCCGTCGGAGACGCCGCCGCACCGCGTGTCGTACAGCGGCTCGCGCTGCTGCCGCTCGAGCGGCACGTCCGCCAGGTTGCGCACCAGCGTGGCACGCAGTTCGGCGGCGCGGCTCACTTCAGCAGCCCCTTCGTCTCGATGAAGTCGATCACCTGCTGCAGCCCGGTCTTCGTCTTCAGGTTCGTCATCACATAGGGGCGGTTCGGGCGCATGCGCTTGGTGTCGGCCTCCATCACGGCCAGGTCAGCCCCCACATAGGGCGCGAGGTCGGTCTTGTTGATGACGAACAGGTCGCTCTTGGTGATGCCGGGGCCGCCCTTGCGCGGGATCTTCTCGCCGGCGGCGACGTCGATCACGTAGATCGTCAGGTCCGACAGCTCGGGGCTGAAGGTGGCGGCCAGGTTGTCGCCGCCCGACTCGATGAAGACGATGTCGGCGTTCGGGAACTTGCCCAGCATGCGGTCCACCGCCTCGAGGTTGATCGAGGCATCCTCGCGGATCGCCGTGTGCGGGCAGCCGCCGGTCTCCACGCCCATGATTCGCTCGGGCTCCAGCGCGCCGGCCACGGTGAGCAGGCGCTGGTCTTCCTTGGTGT
>CAZVLY010000330.1:0-4940 GCA_964628175.1 uncultured Piscinibacter sp.
TCGACGTGGCCGTGCAGCTCGGCATCGACGCCAAGAAGTCCGACCAGGTGGTGCGCGGCGCCGTCGTGATGCCCAACGGCACCGGCAAGACCAAGCGTGTCGCCGTGTTCGCCCAGGGCGCCAAGGCCGAAGAAGCCAAGGCCGCCGGTGCCGACATCGTCGGCATGGACGACCTGGCCGCCGAGATCAAGGCCGGCAAGATGGACTTCGACGTGGTGATCGCCTCGCCGGACACGATGCGCGTCGTCGGTACGCTGGGCCAGATCCTCGGCCCGCGCGGCCTGATGCCGAACCCGAAGGTCGGCACGGTCACGCCGAACGTGGCGCAGGCGGTGCGTGATGCCAAGGCCGGCCAGGTGCAGTTCCGTGTCGACAAGGCCGGCATCGTGCACGCCACGATCGGCCGTCGCTCGTTCGACGCCGACAAGCTCGGCGGCAACCTGCGCGCGCTCATCGAGGCGCTGAACAAGGCCAAGCCGCCGTCGAGCAAGGGCATCTACCTGCGCAAGGTGGCGGTGTCCTCGACCATGGGCGTGGGCGCCCGGGTGGATCTGGCGACGATCAACGCCGCGCCGACCCAGGCCTGACGAGAGAACAAGGGTCGCCGCTGAGTCTGGCGGCGACCCGTTGAATTGGTGGGCCGGAGGCCGCGCAAGCGGCGTCCGGGTCATCCAAGACCGCTGGTGCGGCTCCTTCGGGGGTTGCTTAATCGCCAGCGCAGATGGCGGTCCCGCCTGGAAATGGAAGCAGTTCCGGATCTGGCAGGTCGCTGAACGTGGTGTGCGGGGAGGGCGAGAGCCCGAACCGCACGTGATGTGAGGAGCAGACCTTGAGTCTCAATCGCAACGAGAAAGCAGCCGTGGTGACGGATGTGGCGGCCCAGGTGGCCCGCTCGCAGACGCTCGCGCTGGCCGAGTACCGTGGCCTCACCGTGGCTCACCTGGACGCACTGCGCAAGCAGGCGCGCGACAAGGGCGTGTACCTTCATGTACTGAAGAACACCCTGGCTCGTCGCGCCGTTGCCGGCACGCCGTTCGAGGTGGCCCAGGGTGCCATGGTCGGTCCGCTGATCTACGGTTTTTCCGAAGACGCTGTCGCCGCGGCCAAAGTCATCGCTGACTTTGCCAAGGGCAACGACAAGCTGATCGTCAAGGCCGGCGCCTATGCCGGCAAGGCGCTCGACGCCGACGGCGTGAAAGCACTGGCCTCCGTGCCGAGCAAGGAAGTCCTGCTCAGCCAGATCGCCGGCCTGCTGAAGTCGCCGGTGCAGCGCATGGCCGCCGTGCTGGCCGCGCTGTCCGAGAAGCGTGGTGAAGGTGCTGCAGCGCCGGCGGCGGAAGCCGCCCCTGCCGCCTGAACGATCCGACCCCAGAACTGAAATCCAACGAATCTAGGAGCCTCAAATGGCATTCGACAAAGACGCATTCCTGACCGCCCTCGACAGCATGTCGGTGATGGACCTCAATGACCTGGTCAAGGCGATCGAAGAGAAGTTCGGCGTGTCCGCCGCTTCGATGGCCGCTCCGGCCGCCGGTGGTGGTGGCGCCGCCGCTGCCGCGGTGGAAGAGAAGACCGAGTTCAATGTCGTGCTGCTCGAAGCCGGCGCGAACAAGGTGTCGGTCATCAAGGCGGTGCGCGAACGGGCGGGCCGGGGCCTGAAGGAAGCCAAGGACCGGGTCGACGGCGCACCGAAGCCCGTCAAGGAAGCCATCGCCAAGGCCGACGCCGAAGCCGCGGTGAAGAAGCTGGTGGAAGCCGGCGCCAAGGCCGAACTGAAGTAATTCGACGTTCAGCCTGCGGGGCTGGGAGCCGGAAAACGGCTCCCAGCCTCTTGCACTTCCAGGGCTTTGCACGCAAAGGCCCCTGGAGAGCACTTGAAAGGGTCTCGCCCGACAATCGGGGCCCTCCCAAGTGATCTCGAAAAGTTCTCTGATCCGACTGCAGAGAACGGGTTTGGTCGGACTCCGGTGCAATGCCGGGGTTGTCCGCCAGCGGCAGGTAGTGGCCTGCCACCAAGCTTCGAACGCAAGGTTCGAAAGGCAGTCGCCGACGGAACACCTGCCACGGCCGGGTGGGGGTTCCTGAGACGGAGTGTTTATGGCGCAGCAAACCACCCCCTACAGCTACACCGAGCGCAAGCGGATTCGCAAGAGTTTCGGCAAGCGCGAAAGTGTCCTCAACGTTCCCTATCTGCTGACCATGCAGAAGGAGTCGTACGTCGCCTTCCTCCAGAAGGACGTGCCTCCACAGAAGCGCAAGCCCGAGGGGCTGCAAGCCGCATTCCTGTCCGCGTTCCCGATCGTGTCGCACAACGGGTTCGTGGAGATGAAGTTCATCGAATTCAACATGGCCAAGCCCGCGTTCGACACGCGGGAGTGCCAGCAGCGCGGGCTGACCTACGCCGCCGCGGTGCGCGCCAAGCTGCAGATGATCATCTACGACCGGGAGTCGCCGCAGGCGAAGACCGTCAAGGAGATCAAGGAGCAGGAGGTCTACATGGGCGAAGTGCCGCTCATGACCGACTACGGCTCGTTCATCGTCAACGGCACCGAGCGCGTCATCGTCTCGCAGATGCACCGTTCGCCCGGCGTGTTCTTCGAGCACGACAAGGGCAAGACGCACTCCAGCGGCAAGCTGCTGTTCAGCGCGCGCATCATCCCGTACCGCGGCTCGTGGCTGGACTTCGAGTTCGACCCGAAGGACATCCTGTACTTCCGCGTCGACCGCCGCCGCAAGATGCCGGTGACGATCCTGCTCAAGGCGATCGGCCTGAACCCTGAGCAGATCCTGGCTCACTTCTTCGTGTTCGACAACTTCCGCCTGATGGATTCGGGCGCGCAGATGGAGTTCGTCGCCGACCGCATCCGCGGCGAAGTCGCGCGCTTCGACATCACCGACAAGAACGGCAACGTCGTCGTCGAGAAGGACAAGCGCATCACGGCCCGCCACGTGCGCACGCTCGAGCAGACCGAGACGCAGTTCATCAGCGTGCCGGAAGACTTCCTGCTGGCCCGCGTGCTGGCCCGCAACGTGGTCGACACCGACACCGGCGAGATCATCGCCAAGGCCAACGAGGAGCTGACCGAAGCACTGCTGAAGAAGCTGCGCGCCGCAGGCATCAAGGAGATCCCGTGCCTGTACACGAACGAGCTCGATGAAGGTGCCTACATCAGCCAGACGCTGAGCTCCGACGAGACCGCCGACCAGCTCGCCGCGCGCGTGGCGATCTACCGCATGATGCGCCCCGGCGAGCCGCCGACGGAAGACGCCGTCGAGGCGCTGTTCCATCGCCTGTTCTATTCGGCCGACACGTACGACCTGTCGCGCGTGGGCCGCATGAAGTTCAATGCCCGCGTCGGCCGCGACACGCCGGAAGGCGCGATGACGCTGTCCAACGAGGACATCCTCGACGTGGTGAAGATCCTCGTCGAGCTGCGCAACGGCCGCGGCCAGGTCGACGACATCGACCACCTGGGCAACCGCCGCGTGCGCTGCGTGGGCGAACTGGCCGAGAACCAGTACCGCTCGGGCCTCGCCCGCATCGAGAAGGCCGTCAAGGAACGTCTCGGCCAGGCCGAGACCGAGGCGCTGATGCCGCACGACCTGATCAACTCCAAGCCGATCTCCGCGGCGCTCAAGGAGTTCTTCGGCGCGAGCCAGCTGTCGCAGTTCATGGACCAGACCAACCCGCTGTCGGAGATCACGCACAAGCGTCGTGTCTCCGCCCTCGGCCCGGGCGGCCTGACCCGCGAGCGCGCCGGCTTCGAAGTGCGTGACGTGCACGTCACCCACTACGGCCGCGTCTGCCCGATCGAGACGCCGGAAGGCCCGAACATCGGCCTGATCAACTCGCTGGCCCTGTACGCGCAGCTCAACGAATACGGCTTCCTCGAGACGCCGTACCGCCAGGTGCGCGACGGCAAGGTGACCAACCAGATCGACTACCTGTCGGCCATCGAGGAAGGCAAGTACGTCATCGCGCAGGCCAACGCCACGCTCGACAAGGACGGCAAGCTGATCGACGAGCTGGTCTCCGCGCGCGACAACGGCGAATCGATCCTGACCTCGCCGGAGCGCATCCAGTACATGGACGTGGCGCCGACGCAGATCGTGTCGGTGGCCGCCTCGCTCGTGCCCTTCCTGGAGCACGACGATGCGAACCGCGCGCTGATGGGCGCCAACATGCAGCGCCAGGCCGTCCCGACGCTGCGCCCCGAAAAGGCGCTGGTCGGCACGGGCGTGGAGCGCGTGGCCGCGAAGGACTCGGGCACGGTCGTGGCGGCTCGCCGCGGCGGCGTCGTGGACTACGTCGACACCAACCGCATCGTCATCCGCGTCAACGACAACGAGACGGTGGCCGGCGAAGTCGGCGTCGACATCTACAACCTGATCAAGTACCAGCGTTCCAACCAGAACACCAACATCCACCAGCGCCCGATCGTCAAGCGCGGTGACGTGGTGGCGGCCGAGGACATCATCGCCGACGGTGCCTCCACCGACATCGGCGAGCTGGCCCTGGGCCAGAACATGCTGGTCGCGTTCATGCCCTGGAACGGCTACAACTTCGAGGACTCGATCCTGATCTCGGAGCGTGTGATCGCCGAAGACCGCTACACCTCGATCCACATCGAGGAGCTGGTGGTGATGGCGCGCGACACCAAGCTGGGCGCCGAGGAAATCACCCGCGACATCCCGAACCTGTCCGAGCAGCAACTGGCTCGCCTGGACGAGTCGGGCATCGTCTACGTGGGTGCCGAAGTGAACCCGGGCGACACGCTGGTCGGCAAGGTCACGCCCAAGGGCGAGACCACGCTGACGCCGGAAGAGAAGCTGCTGCGCGCGATCTTCGGCGAGAAGGCCTCCGACGTGAAGGACACCTCGCTGCGCGTGGACCAGGGCACCAACGGCACGGTCATCGACGTGCAGGTGTTCACCCGCGA
>CAZVLY010000331.1:0-1667 GCA_964628175.1 uncultured Piscinibacter sp.
CGAGCGGCAGAGCGAGGCCTACCGCGCCGAGACGATCCCGCGCCACCTGCCGCGCCTGGCGGTGGAGGCCGGCAGCACCGGCCTGTGGTGGCGCCACGTGGGCGAGCGCGGCGACGTGGTGGGCCTGGATCGCTTCGGCGAGTCGGCCCCTGCCGGCGACCTGTTCCGCCTGTTCGGCATCACCGCCGAGATGGTGGCGGTGCGCGCCACGCGGCTCGTCGCCGCGGCCACGAAGCCCGAACTCGTCTCGCATTGACTTTGAACTTCAGGAGCCACCCATGGCGATGATCTCCCTTCGACAACTGCTCGACCACGCGGCCGAGCACGGCTACGGCGTGCCCGCCTTCAACGTGAACAACCTGGAGCAGATCCAGGCCATCATGCAGGCCGCGCAGAAGACCGACAGCCCGGTCATCCTGCAGGCCAGCGCCGGCGCCCGCAAGTACGCCGGCGAGCCCTTCCTGCGCAAGATGGTCGAGGCCGCGGCCGAGATGTACCCCGACATCCCGATCGTGCTGCACCAGGACCACGGCGCCAGCCCCGCGGTGTGCATCCAGAGCATCCGCTCGGGCTTCACCAGCGTGATGATGGACGGCTCGCTGCGCGAGGACGCCAAGACGCCGGCCAGCTACGAATACAACGTCGAGGTGACGCGGCGCGTGTGCGAGATGGCGCATGCGATCGGCGTGTCGGTGGAAGGCGAACTCGGCTGCCTGGGTTCGCTGGAGTCGGGCCAGGCCGGCGAGGAAGACGGCGTCGGCGCCGAAGGCACGCTCACGCACGACCAGATGCTCACCGACCCCGACCAGGCCGCCGACTTCGTCAAGCTGACCGGCGTGGACGCCCTGGCCATTGCCATTGGCACCAGCCACGGCGCCTACAAGTTCAGCCGCAAGCCCACCGGCGACATCCTCGCCATCGACCGCATCAAGCAGATCCACGCGAAGATCCCGCGCACCCACCTGGTGATGCACGGCTCTTCGTCGGTGCCGCAGGAGTGGCTGGCGATCATTCGCGAGAACGGCGGCGACATCAAGGAGACCTACGGCGTGCCCGTCGAGGAGATCCAGGAAGGCATCCGCCACGGCGTCCGCAAGATCAACATCGACACCGACATCCGCCTGGCGATGACCGGCGCGATGCGCCGCGCGATGAACAAGGACCGCTCGGAGTTCGACCCGCGCAAGTTTCTGAAGGACGCCACCGCCGCGGCGCGCGACGTCTGCATCGCGCGCATGCAGGCCTTCGGCTGCGCGGGCATGGCCTCGCGCATCAAGCCGGTGCCGCTGGAGGCGCAGGCCAAGCTGTACGCCTGAGCGACCGGGTGCTTGCGGGAGAGGTGGGCGATTCGCCTCTGGTTACATTTGGCTGGTCATATCTGACCTAAATGACGCCTCTTTTCGTCCGAAAGTGATGCCGACACTTCGTCATTATTGACGTCGATCACTTTGCAAAAGGACGCCATGAACCTCTCGAACCTGTCGGTCAAAGTCAAGCTCGGCGCCGGATTCGGCGCGCTGTCGGTGGTCGTGATGTGCGTTTCGGCACTGGCGCTGAGCTCGTTGGGATCGTCCCACGACGACTTCCAGACCTATGTCGAAGATGACGCCGTCCGCATTGCGCTGGCCAACGACGTGCTGGACGCCGCGAACGCCCGCGCCATCGGG
>CAZVLY010000331.1:1767-4908 GCA_964628175.1 uncultured Piscinibacter sp.
CCGCATTGCGCTGGCCAACGACGTGCTGGACGCCGCGAACGCCCGCGCCATCGGGGCGCGCAACCTGGTGCTCGTCAGCAGCGCGGCGGATCGCGAGGCGGAGAAGGCCGCCGTCGGCCAGGCCCACGCCAAGCTGCAGGACACCGTTGCCAAGCTGAAGGCGGCGCTCGGCAAGGCCGGCGCGGCCACCGAGCAGGAACGCAAGATCTTCGCCGAGCTGGAGCGTGCCGAAGCGAAGTACGGCCCCGTGGCGCTGGGCATCGTCGAGCTCGCGCTCGCCGGCAAGCGCGACGAGGCCGTGGGCCGCATGAACGCCGAGTGCCGCCCGCTGCTGGCCGCGCTGCTGCAGGCCGCGAACACCTACATCAGCCAGGCCAATGCCGCCGCCGCCGAAGCGGTGAAGGCGTCCGAAGCGAGCTTCGCGTCCGCCCGCAACCTGCTGATCGCCATCTGCGCCGCATCGCTGGCCGCCGCCACGTTCCTGGCGGTGGGCATCACGCGCAGCCTCACCCGCGCCCTGGGCGCCGAGCCCGCGGAACTGGGCCGCACCGCCGAGCGCGTGGCCGCCGGCGACCTGAACCCGGTGGCCGGCGCCGCCCATGCGCCCAAGGGCAGCGTGCTGGCCTCGCTGGCCGACATGCAGGGCAGCCTGGCGCGCGTGGTGGGCCAGGTGCGCGCCGCGTCCGACTCCATCGCCACCGGCTCGGCGCAGATCGCCACCGGCAACGCCGACCTGTCGCAGCGCACCGAGGAACAGGCCTCGAACCTGCAGCAGACGGCCGCGTCGATGGAGCAGCTCAATTCGACGGTGAAGAACAGCGCCGACACCGCGCGCCAGGCCACGCAGCTGGCCAGCTCGGCCAGCGCCGTGGCGCGCAAGGGCGGCGAGGTGGTCGGCCAGGTGGTGACGACGATGGACGACATCAGCGCCGCCTCCAAGCGCATCGCCGACATCATCGGCGTGATCGACGGCATCGCCTTCCAGACCAACATCCTCGCGCTCAACGCGGCGGTGGAAGCGGCGCGCGCCGGCGAGCAGGGCCGCGGTTTCGCGGTGGTGGCATCGGAGGTGCGCAGCCTCGCGCAGCGCAGCGCCGAGGCCGCCCGCGAGATCAAGGCGCTGATCGGCGACAGCGTGGCCAAGGTCGAGACCGGAGCCCACCTCGTGGCCGATGCCGGCACGACGATGACCGACGTGGTCAACCAGGTGCAGCGCGTGGCCGACCTCATCGGCGAGATCAGCAGCTCGGCCCTCGAGCAGACCAGCGGCATCGGCCAGGTCAACGATGCGGTGACGCAGCTCGATCAGGTCACGCAGCAGAACGCCGCGCTGGTGGAAGAGAGTGCCGCCGCCGCCGACAGCCTGAAGCAGCAGGCGGCGCGGCTGGCGGAGATGGTGCAGGTGTTCAAGCTCGCGCCGGGCATGGCGCACGCCTGAGCGCGCACGCCGCCCCGACCCACTGTCACTGCGCGCGGGCGCCCGCCGGGTTGGCGGCCACGCGCGTGCCGGCGGCACGCAGCGCCATCACGCGCGGCGAGAGCTCCATCGCCGGGTGCGCGTACTGGATCTCCGGCTGCTCGGCCGGCAGCAGCGCGGTCAGCGTGGTGGGGTGCAGCTGGCCCATCTGCGCTTCGTCGAGCTGGCGCACGAACTTCCAGCCCATCGGCGTCTTCACGTAGGCGAAGCGCGTGGGCAGGTCGACGTAGACGTCCCACTCCTTCACCTGCACGAAGCTCTGCGCCTGGCTCGGGGTGGAGGCGGCGGCAGCGGCGATGGCGAGGGCGGCGATGGCGAGGTAGCTCTTCATGATCGGTGTCCTGTGCTCTGACTGGGGGCACGCTGCAATGCGTGGCGTGAAGTCAGTGTCGGCAGGCTCCGTTTCAGGCGCGCTTCATCGCGGCGCTCAGCAGGTTTCGTTTGTTGCTCGGCCCGCGCCGGCCCACGCCGGCGATCAGCGCACGATCTTGTCGGCGTTCTCGGCCTTGTCGAGGCCTTTCGCCTCGGCCAGCCCCACGGCACCGCGCAGGATGGTGGCGTTCAGGTCGGCCTCGGTGAAGTCGGCGCCGGTCACGTCGGCGCCGCTGAGGTCGGCGCCCACCAGCTTGACGCGGAAGAAGTTCGCCCCGCGCAGGTTGGCGCCCTGCAGGTTGCAGAAGTTCATCAGCGAGCGGTTGAAGTCGGCGCCGGCCAGTGTCGCGCCGGCCAGGCTGGCGTTGGAGAGGTCGGTGCGCATCTGGCCCATGCCCTGGTTCTTGATGTTCACGCCGACCATCGCGCGGCTGAAGTTCGCGCCGGCGAGGTCGGCACCCGGCAGGTCGGCGATCATCTTCACGCCGCTCAGGTCGGCGTTGCGGAACACCGGCATCTTCTTGACCGTGCCGCCGAGGATCACCACCGAGAGCAGGCTCGCGCCGGCGAGGCGCGCGCCGGTGAAGTCGGTGCCCATCAGCCAGGCGCCGTTGAGGTTGGCCGCTTCGAGGTTGGCGCCGCGCAGATCGGATTCGACCAGCCGGCTGCCGAAGAAGCTGGTGCCGCGCAGGTCGGCGCCGCGGAAGTCGAGCCGGCTGAGGTCGAGGTCGGACAGGTCCTTGCCGGCGAGATTGGCGGGCGAGGCCGGGGTGGCCGCGGCGAGCAGCGCGGTGACCTGCGCGACCGTGAGGTCCGCTGCATCGGCGCGGGGCGACAGTGCCGCGGCGAACACCACGATGGCCGTGGCGAGCCTTGCCATGCTGCGCGTCATCTTGTCTCCTGGGGATGATCGAACCGCATCATCATCCTCGCTCGGCAGGCAGGCAAGCACCCCGGAGTGCGGTGCGGCACACTGCGCTGCATGAAGGGGAACGAATGAACACGGCCGAGGCCCCGGGCGGCCCCTGGCTGGTGGCCTGCCTGTGCGCCGCCTGGTGCCGCACCTGCGACGCCTACTACCCCACCTTCGAGCAACTCGCGCGCGAGTTCGGCCCGCGCATGCGCTTCGTCAAGGTCGACATCGAGGACGACGAAGACTCGCTGGGCGAGCTGGACGTGGTCGACTTCCCCACGCTGCTGATCGCCGAGGGCGAGACGATCTACTTCCTGGGGCCCGTGCTGCCGCACCTGGAGACGGCGCGGCAGTTGATCGAGCGGGCGCTGCGGCGGGA
>CAZVLY010000332.1:0-2766 GCA_964628175.1 uncultured Piscinibacter sp.
CCGATCCAGAAGGTCTGGTTCGGGGCGATGTCGAAGCCCTTGCCTTCGGCATAGATCTGGTTGACCTTGATCGTCGTGCTGCCGTCACCGATGTCGGAACCTGGCTTGAAGAAGTTCGTCATCAGGTAGGCCTTGTAGTCGACGCCACCGGCCTGGCCGCCCTGGCTGAGCATGAACTCGCCGTAGGTGTTGCACTCGTTGCCCAGGCGGTAGGTGCCGCCTTCCATGTTGGCGCCGAAGCACTTGGCCTCGTTGCCGGTGGTGGCCTTCTGGCCCGGGCCGACGCGGAAGTAGCCGCCCCAGTCCACCGCGCTGGCGGTGGTGGAGAGCAGGCTCAGCGCTGCAGCGGCGAGCAGGGTGTGTTTCATTTTCATCGTTGGCTCCTCAGAGGTTCTGCTGGCAGTGAAACCGGCGACGTTCGAGACGCTCAACGCCCTTCGGGACGCCGGGGTTGGGGGAACTGGGTCGATGGGCAAAAAAGGGGCGGCGCCGCGGACGGCGCCGCCACCAACTCGCTCTTCCGGGAAAAACGTCACGCCTGGAACTTCGGCCGGCACCCGGGATGGCCGGGTTGCCTCGCCATCACCGCCGCTGTTGACAGAGGTAGTTGGCCTACATTCGATGCTCTCGGCGCTGGATCGAGAGGGAATGTAGTAGTCAGACTACAGCCGTGATAGCCGGGTTTTCCTGAGGTTTTGCGGGAATGCAACAGGCCCCAACCGCCTTCATCAGGGTTTTCTTGACGAGCGGGGGCGTTGCCTGATTTAGTAGTTGGGCTACATTTCTGGGTCGACAGCGTGGGCGGCGTCGTGAAGCCATCGTTGTCGCATGGGCATGGCGATTGCACGCCCGCAAGCGCAAATCGACTCACGCAGGCCTCGCCTGTCAGACATGGATTCCTCGACCTTTCCCCGCCTCGTCGGCGATGTCGGCGGCACGAATGCCCGGTTCGCGTGGCAGGCCGCCGCCGGCGCCGCGCTCTCGGACGTCGCGACGCTGCCGTGTGCCGACCACCCGACGCTGCAGGACGCCATGCAGCAGTACCTGGCCCGGCTGGGCCGCGGCGCGCCGCGCTGGTGCGCGATCGGCATCGCCAACCCGGTGGTCGGCGACCAGGTGCGCATGACCAATCACCACTGGTCGTTCTCGATCGAGGCCGTTCGCCAGCTGCTGGGTCTCGAGCGCTTTCTCGTCATCAACGACTTCACCGCGTTGGCGCTGTCGCTGCCGGCTTTGGCACCGGACGAGGTGCGCCAGGTCGGCGCCGGCCAGGCCGTGGCGGGCGCCCCCGTCGGCCTGCTCGGGCCCGGCACGGGCCTGGGTGTCTCCGGCCTGCTGCCTGCACGCGGTGCCCAGCGCGCGATCCCGATCAATGGCGAGGGCGGGCACGTGACGCTGGCCGCCACCGACGCGCTCGAGGAGTCGGTGATCCGTCGCCTGCGCGAACGCTTCGGCCACGCCTCGGCCGAGCGGGCGCTGTCGGGCCCGGGCCTGGTCAACCTCTATGTCGCCTTGTGCGAAGTGCATGGCGTGGCCGCGCAGCCGCTGGAGGCTGCCGACGTCTCGGCCCGCGCCGCCACCGGCGAGGACGCGCAATGCGTGCAGGCGATCGAGCTGTTCTTTGGCTTCCTCGGCAACGTGGCCGGCAACCTGGCCTTGTCGCTGGGCGCGCGTGGCGGCGTCTACATTGGCGGCGGCATCGTTCCGAAGCTGGGCAGCGCGATCGACCATTCGCGTTTCCGCGAGCGCTTCGAGGCCAAGGGCCGATTCGCCGGGTACCTGCAGGCCATTCCCACCCTCGTCGTCCAGGCCCGCGTGTCGCCAGCCCTGCTGGGCGCGGCGCGGGCTCTCGACGACCTCTGAACTCCAACCGCCAGCGGCGGTACAGAAAGGCATCCAGCCATGCGGCAACCCGTTCGCCCGACTTCTTCAGCAGGGATCGCGCTGCTCGCCGCAGCCAGCTTGTGCGCGGCGGCCGCACCGGCCCACGCCGGTGTGATGGACTTCCTGTTCGGCAGTTCGGAGAAGGCCACCGACACCGCCAAGCCGGACGCCCGCCGTCGCAGCTGGTCGGTGCACGACTTCACCGCCATCCGGCTGGTGCCGCGCGAGCCGGGATCGGCGCCCAACCAGCATCCCGTCCAGGTGGAGGCCGAGGCCTTGAAGCAGCAACTCGCCCAGGTGCGCTTCGTGGCCGGCTCGGGAACGCAGGCGCTGTTCGCCGCCGACGAACTCGGCGAGCTGATCGAGCCGCTGATCGAGGCCTTCGGCAACGCCACGCCCGACGACGACCTGCTGTTGCTGAGCACCTCGCGCCGCGGCGGCGGGCTGCTGTCGCAGCCGCTGGGCATCACGGCGCGGATGTTCGTGCAGGGCGGGCAACTGCAGTTGCTGGTCAACGATGCGCGCTACGAGTTCTTCAACGAGTACAAGGGCACGGGCAAGCCGCCGCAGTTCACCTTTGGCTCCCGCACGAAGGCGGGGCAGGTTGCTCTGCGCAGCGCCGCGGGAAACAACACGCGGCCGGACTGGCTGGCGCTGCCGACGACCTTGCCCACCGCCGCCGCGGCGAACGCACCGGCTGCGCCCGTGGCCGTGACCCCGAAGACCGTCGCGCCGGCGGCCGCGGCGCAGCCGGCGCTGCGACCGCGCGACCCGGGCTTTGCCGAGGAGGTGGAGCAGCGCCTGCTCACGCTGAAGCGGCTGCGCGAGCGCGGCCTGATCAGCGAAGAGGAATACCAGCAGAAGCGCCGCGAGATCCTGCAG
>CAZVLY010000332.1:2866-4881 GCA_964628175.1 uncultured Piscinibacter sp.
TCAGGCGTTGCCCGAGCCGGCCATCACCTGGCTGAAGCCGCCGTCCACGTAGGTGATCTCGGCGCTCACGCCGGCCGCCAGGTCCGACAGCAGGAAGGCGGCCACGTTGCCGACGTCCTCGATCGTCACGGCGCGGCGGATCGGCGCCATCGCGGCGAAGTCGGTCAGCAGCTTGCCGAAGTCCTTGATGCCGGAAGCCGCCAGCGTCTTGATCGGGCCGGCCGACAGCCCGTTCACGCGGATGCCCTTGGCGCCCAGGCTGTGCGCCAGGTAGCGCACGCTGGACTCCAGCGAGGCCTTGGCCAGGCCCATGGTGTTGTAGTTGGGCACGTAGCGCACGGCACCGAGGTAACTCAAGGTCAGGAGCGAGGAGCCCGTGCGCAGCCGCGGCAGCGCCGCCTTGGCCATGGCCGGGAAGCTGTAGGCCGAGATGTCGTGGGCGATGCGGAAGTTCTCGCGCGTCAGGCCGTCGAGGAAGTCGCCGCCGATCGCCTCCCGCGGCGCGTAGCCGATCGAATGCACGAAACCGTCGAACTCCGGCCAGGCCTCGCCCAGGCCGGCGAAAAGCGCCTCGATCTGCGCGTCGTCGCCGACATCGCAATCGAAGGTCAGCGTCGAGCCGAACTCGGCGGCGAACTCGGCGATGCGCTCCTTGAAGCGTTCGCCCTGGTAGCTGAAGGCCAGTTCGGCCCCCTCGCGGTGGCAGGCGCGGGCGATGCCGTAGGCGATGGAGCGGTTGTTGAGCAAGCCGGTGATGAGAAGGCGCTTGCCGGCAAGAAAGCCCATGGGGTCTCCGCGCTGTGGTTCGAGGGGCCGGATTTTGGCATGCGCTGGCCCTCCACCCGGGCCCCTTGACAGCGCCACGGCTTGCCTGTACTTCGGGGCCGCGCTACAATCTGCCGTTTCCTAGAAAGCTGCGTGGGCGGATTCTTCCAGCCCATTTTTTTTGCTTGAACGTTTTTCAACGACGATTGATCTGCGGAATCTTTGGCAAAGGTTGATGACCCTGTGACGAGTTGGCAAGGCGCTGTCGAACGCACCGTGACCGGTCTGGGCTACGAGCTCGTGGATACCGAGCGAACCGGCGGCGGCTTGCTGCGCGTCTACATCGACCGTGTCGCCGGCGATCCGAACGGCGAATTCATCGTCGTCGAGGATTGCGAGAAGGTCACGCGCCAGTTGCAGCACGTGCTCGAGGTCGAGAACTGCTCGTACACGCGGCTCGAGGTCTCGTCGCCGGGGCTGGATCGCCCGCTGAAGAAGCCGGCCGACTTCGCCCGCTTTGCCGGCGAGCAGATCGACCTGACGCTGAAGCTCGCCTTCCAGGGCCGCAAGAAGTACAGCGGCGTGCTGCAGGCCCGGCCCGAGGGCGAGGGCGCGGGCTGGCGCATCGTCTTCAACGACGGCAAGACGGATCAGGCATTGGATTTTTCACTCGACGAAGTGCGCGAGGCCCGGCTCGTGCCGGTGGTCGACTTCAAGGGGCGCCGTTTCGCGCCCGTGCAGTCGCCCGCCGACACGCCGGTCCCCGGACAAGAGGTTGACGGAGGTCGTGAGCGATGAACCGCGAATTGTTGATGCTGGTGGACGCCATCTCGCGCGAAAAGAGCGTGGATCGCGAGGTCGTGTTCGGCGCGGTCGAGGCTGCACTCGCCTCGGCGTCGAAGAAGCTGCACGGCGGCGAGGTCGACATGCGCGTGTCGGTCGACCGCGAGAGCGGCGAGTACGAGACCTTCCGCCGCTGGCACGTGGTGCCGGATGAAGCCGGTCTGCAGCTGCCCGACTCCGAGATCCTGCTGTTCGAGGCCCAGGAGCAGATTCCCGACATCGAAGTCGACGACTACATCGAGGAGCCGGTCGAGTCGGTGTCGATCGGCCGCATCGGTGCGCAGGCCGCCAAGCAGGTCATCCTGCAGAAGATCCGCGATGCCGAGCGCGAGCAGCTGCTCAACGACTTCCTGTCGCGCGGCGACAAGATCTTCGTGGGCACCGTCAAGCGGCTGGACAAGGGCGAC
>CAZVLY010000333.1:0-3149 GCA_964628175.1 uncultured Piscinibacter sp.
CCAGCAGCTTCAGGTGACCCGGCTGAGGGATCGAATCGTCCCAGGACGGCCCCCGGCCTGATGATGGCTCAGGCCAATGAGCAGCGCTCCGAACTGCTGCGAGAGAACGAGCAGCTGCGCGACAAGGTCAAGGATCTTGATGTGCTTGCTTCGCGCGTCGACGAGCTTCAGGATGAGCTCAAGGGCTGGGATGGGGCCAAGGCAACCAGGTTGCTCGACCCGAAAGTTGTCGGGCGAAGCAAGTGGGCGAACCGAGATGTTGCTCACTTTGCCACCACAGAGTTCCAACAGCTCAAGGTCGAGATTGCGAATGCCGGCGGGAACATCCAGCCAGTCAAGGTTCGACCGCTGCCGAAGGTGGACGCGAACGGGGTCCAGTACGAGATCGTCTTCGGACATCGCCGCCACCAGGCCTGCCTTGAGCTCGGACTTCCTGTGCTCGCGCTGGTCGACAACATGGATGAACGCGGCCTGTTCGTCGAGATGGATCGAGAGAATCGTTCTCGCGCCAACCTTTCACCGTGGGAGCAAGGCTGCATCTACCGCCGAGCCCTCGACACCGGCCTATTTCCTTCCGCACGGAAACTCGCGGAGGCTGTCGGCGCCGATTCCGGCAACGTGACCAGGGCGCTCGCGCTGGCAAGTTTGCCGCCAGAGGTTGTAGCTGCTTTTCCGAGTCCGTTCGATCTGCAGTATCGGTGGTCGAAGCCTCTGGCCGACGCCGTTGCCGCTGATCCAGAAGGCTTGATCAAGCGGGCTTCTGACATTGCGTCATTGTCACCACGCCCAGCGCCCAAGGCTGTCTTCGACCGGCTGACCAAGACGTCCGCCGAGCCCGCAGGGAAGGGCTCTCCAATCGAGATTCAAGTCGCCGGCAAGCCTGCCGCCTCTCTGGTGGTCGACGCCAAGGGCCACATTCTGGTCAACTTGCGCCCCGGTGCCCTGGACGCTGCGCGATTGACCGAACTCGCGTCCTTGCTCGAGTCCTTCTTGAACAAGAAGTCTGCAAAGCGGTAGCAGAGGGGAGGGTGCTGTACCGTACAGCGCCCGGGTCTGGCCATCTTTGGACCGTTGGCCGCGGGTGCTGTACCGTACAGCACCCCAACTGCCGACCCAGGCAGGAACCGGGGTAGGGCGCGGGTGCGCGCACTTCCTGGGCGGTTCAGGCTCCTGACCCACCCCCGCGTTGGCTTGACCGACGCGCGAACGCCTCCTGCATTGCCTTGTGCTTTCGCGCCTTCTCGGCCCTCACATAGATCGAGGTGGTGGCCAAGCTCTCGTGACCGAGGTTGGCCTGCAGTACATCCTGCGGCACCCCTCTGGCGGCCGCGTGCGACCCGTAGGTGTGCCGCAGCCAGTGCGTTGACGCCTCCCTGATCCGGTCAGCCGCCCGCTTGTCCTTCGCGTACACCGCCTGCGCACACCGGTCAAAGGCCCCGCTCAGGATGTCGTGGATCCGCGCCGTCCCGAGCGGCTCGTTCGCCTCCAGCTTCGCGATCAGCGGCGTCGCCGCATCGTTGGCCAGCAGATCAGCCTGCAGCCCACGCTCCCGGAAGTACCCCTCCAGCGCCTCCACGGCCGGATCGGGCAGGGGCACCTCGCGCCACTTGTTCCGCTTGCCCAGCACCATGATCGACCACGCCCATTCGCCGTCGTCGAGCTGCTCGTGCCGCAGCCAGCCCACGACCGCCGCCGACATCTCTGCCAGGCGCATCCCGGTCATGTAGGCGAAGTCCAGCATGAAGCGCAGCCGCACGAGGGCAGGGGAGGGCGCTCCACCTGCTTCTTCCACCTGCTCGGAGATCCAGCCCTGCACCAGCTCCCACTGCTTCTGCGAGAGCGCCCGCAGCTGCGGCATCGTCGGCGCCGCGGTCCGCGCCGGCACGTCGTCCCACGGGTTCGAGTCCAGGTAGTGGCGCCGCACCAGCCACTCGCACAACCCGCGCACGATCGTCATCGCCGCGGTCTGTGAGGCGGCCGCCAGCGGGCCCTCGAAGGGTCGCCAGGCCTCCGACCAGCGCTGGGCGTTGCGCGGCCCGACCCATTCCGGGCCCGGTGCGGCCAGGAAGTCCCGGTAGGCCACGCAGTCGTCGCCGTCCAGGCTGGAGAGCGCCTTGCGGCGCTCCATCACGGACCAGAGGAGGAACCGTTCTGCCTCCTTGCGGTAGGCTCGCCAGGTGTGGGTGCCCTGGACGCGCAGCCGCAGCCAGGCCTGGATCGCCTCGTAGTCGTTGACCGCCTTGATCTTGCAGCGCTCCACCGGCGCCCGGTTCTGGCCCGCCGAGCCGTCGAGGAAGGAGGGCGGGGCAAAGCGCTCCAGCGGCACGATGCCGGTGCGCGGCGGCGGGGTGAGGGCGGCGGTGTCGATCCGTGCCGCCGGGACGAGGGCAGGGTAGGGGAGGGCACCCAGCGTGGCCTCGTGCTCGCGCAGCCAGCGCACGATCCGCGCCGCGCCCTCCGGGCCGATCTTCGGCACACCGCGGTACCAGTGGTAGCCCTTGGTGCGGATCCAGTAGCCCAGCTCCTCGAGCCGCTGGATGCCGACCACCGCGAGCCGTGCCGCCAGGCGCTCGTCCAGCCAGGCCGCGACGGCATCGGCCGGCGCCGGGTCCCGGGCGCCGACACGCTCCAGCCACTTCACCGCCTCGACCAGGCGCTCGCGCAGCCGCTGCCGGCGGCGGGCGGCGCTGCGCGAGTCGGCGCGGCCGCCCTGCCCGCCGTGCTCCTGCTGGTACAGCTCGATCAGCTCGGCCTCGCTGTAGTAGTCGGCCGGCTGCTGGGCAGCGAACTCCTCCAGCGTCGGCACCTTCGGCCCGGTGTCCGGGATGGCCTCGGGATCGCGTCGGAGCAGGGCGGCCAGCTCGGGTCGGCCATTGGCGCGGGCGATGCCGCCGAGCTCGTCGAGCAGCCGCTTCAGTTCGCCGCGGGCCCGCCGGCCGTCGCCGGCGCCGTCGACATAGAGGTAGCGGTTCCAGGCGTCGACCAGGTCCAGGCCCTCGGCCCAGCTGCGCACGAAGGCCAGCCGCTGGGTGCCCAGGCGCCGGCCGGCGGCGGCGGAGCGAGCGGGCTTGCGGTGCTTCGTGCGGTCGGTCATGCGGTCGTTCGTGTCGGGCGTGGCCGGTCAGTGCGCATGCGTGGGTAGCCGCTCG
>CAZVLY010000333.1:3159-4853 GCA_964628175.1 uncultured Piscinibacter sp.
GCGTTGAACTCTGCTGGCATCGCGCCAAGTGCTTGTCGCACAAGGATCTGGCGCGAAGTCTGCCACGAACGGGGCTGATTGTCGGGCTTTTTCATGTGCCTTGATAATAAGGTTTATCAAGGCAAAGAACGACGCAAGCGGTCGGGGCAGGGCGCTGATTTCCGTTCGTTTTCTACAAAGTGTTCGCAGTTTCTTCTACTTTTTGTGCCCCGCCATGCCGAGGCGACAGCAGCTCGAAGTGCGTTGCCAGGCTGCGGCAGCAGGTGCATTTCTGGGGATCCAAATCCAGCTCCGCGTTGGCTACGCTGAGCCCGTATCGGCAACTGGAAGCCAGCTCGGAGGTGTGTGATGAGCAGAGTCCTTCTGATCGCCTTGCTCGTACTGGTGACGGGCACCGCCGTCGCCGATTGCGCGAAGTGCGACGATACATATTCGGCTTGCACGGCGAAGTGCCTCGACCTGCCGGAGAGCCAGCGCTTCGCTTGCGGCAGGGCCTGCGGCGATGCCTTAGAGCGTTGCAAGAAGGCGCAGGGCTGCACCTGAGCCGTGAAGCCACTCGCGAGCTTGGCGCTGGCGCTGTTGTGGTCAAGTACCGTCCAGCAGCCCGCGGCCGCGCAGGACCCCGATGCTCGCCCCCGCGGGAATGCGCCACCGATTCAAGGTGAAGGCGCGGCGACTTCGGGCTTGGATCCGAAATGGTTCATCACCGAGGACGCCCCTGGGACCAGAAGCTACAGCCTCCTCCCGAGTGACTCGGCTGTTTTCAAGTGGTTCAGCGCAGTGCCCTCGATACCGGATGACGTAGTTCGGAGTCTCCGGACGGATCCCTATCGGGTCTATGAGTTCAGCCACCCCCCGATGAAGGCCACGAATGAACACCTCACCTGGACGTTCACGGACATTGAGGGCACCGACTCCACTGTTCACTTCTGCACATGGCGAGCCGAGGAGCTGTCGAACATGGGCTCCGACCAGAACAGCTGGGAGTTGCGGGGCATGTGGTCGCGCAGCCCTCGGGCCATCATCAACGCCGAAGAGAAGTGCTCTCTCAGCGTGATGAACCAGCGCGTTGGTTGCACTCGAGGCACTCTCATACTCGGCATCAAGCGTTACTGGATTCAGCTGGGCACGATGACCTTGTCAGAAGCCGTGGCGCACTTCAACGCTCGGCCCGCGATGGCTCCGCCGACTCCGCCGTACTCAGGACGAGGCTCTCGCGTGTCCCTGTCGAGCCATATTCCCGCTGACATCAAGTGCGGTGATCGGCCTCCCCACTTTGTTGGACGATCGCCTACACCCAGGAGGTCTCCGACGGTCTCGCAGCTGCCGATCACCATCGCACCGCCGCAAGCAGCGATGGAAGTGCGCTGCATTTCGATCACGACCGGTGCCGAGGACGGCGCCTCAGTCACCCTCTACGACAGCGGCGAGACCTGCCGGGAGGCCCGCCAGGGGCTGCTGACGCAGTACCAGAGTGGCAAAGACCTTTGTCGGTACGGCATCGCTGCCACTGGTCAGCCGGCCGTGTATCCGAACCGCCGCTACGGCAAGTACAGGTTCTTGCACACAGCGGACTGCCCCTTGCCCTGAGCGCCAAGCGCCAACTCGACGTGGCGCAACGACTCCACCGGTCTTTGTCGGGGTCTCCTTGATTTCGGTGCAAAAAGTGACGGTTCGTGCCTGCCCGCAGAGCG
>CAZVLY010000334.1:0-4839 GCA_964628175.1 uncultured Piscinibacter sp.
GCCGAGAAGAAGGCCGCCGAGGGCAAGAACTGGAAGACCGACCCGTCGGGCGGCATCATCCGCGTGGCCATGCAGGTGCACGGCTGCCACCCCTTCGGCAACGCGAAGGCGCGCGCCGTGGTCTGGAACTTCCCGGACCCGGTGCCGCAGCACCGCGAGCCGCTGTACAGCAACCGCCCGGACCTGATCGCCAAGTACCCGACGCACGACGACAAGAAGGCCTTCTGGCGTCTGCCGACCCTGTTCAAGACCGTGCAGGAGAAGAACAAGGACATCGGCAAGACCTTCCCGCTGATCATGACCTCGGGCCGTCTGGTCGAGTACGAAGGCGGCGGCGACGAGACGCGCTCCAACCCCTGGCTGGCCGAACTGCAGCAGGACATGTTCGTCGAGATCAACCCGAAGGTTGCCAACGACCGCGGCATCCGCAACGGCGAATACGTCTGGGTGAAGACCCCGCCGATGGCCGCCGTGCCCGAGTTCAAGGGCCTGCGCGTCAAGGCGCTGGTGACCGAGCGGGTCAACGAGGAAACGGTGTTCCTGCCCTTCCACTTCGCCGGCCGCTGGGGCGGCGTCGACCTGGCGCCCTACTACCCGACCGGGGCGGTGCCGGTGGTGCGGGGCGAATCGGTCAACACCGCGACGACCTACGGTTACGACAGCGTGACGATGATGCAGGAAACCAAGACGACGCTCTGCCAGATCGAGCGCGCCGCCTAAGGAGAACACGACATGGCAAGAATGAAGTTCATCTGCGATGCCGAGCGCTGCATCGAGTGCAATGGCTGCGTCACCGCCTGCAAGGCCGAGCACGACGTGCCCTGGGGCGTGAACCGCCGCCGCGTGGTCACGCTCAACGACGGCGTGCCCGGCGAACGCAGCATCTCGGTGGCCTGCATGCACTGCTCGGACGCGCCCTGCATGGCGGTCTGCCCGGTCGACTGCTTCTACCGCACCGACGAGGGCGTGGTGCTGCACGACAAGGACACCTGCATCGGCTGCGGCTACTGCTCCTACGCCTGCCCGTTCGGCGCGCCGCAGTTCCCGACCAACGGCACCTTCGGCCTGCGCGGCAAGATGGACAAGTGCACCTTCTGCGCCGGCGGCCCCGAGGCCAACGGCAGCGAAGCCGAGAACGACAAGTACGGCCGCAACCGCCTGGCCGAAGGCAAGCTGCCGGCCTGCGCCGAGATGTGCTCGACCAAGGCCCTGCTCGGCGGCGACGGCGACGTGGTGGCCGACATCTTCCGTACCCGCGTGCTGACGCGCGGCAAGGGCTCCGAAGTCTGGGGCTGGGGCACGGCCTACGGCAAGCCCAGCTCGGGCGGTGCCGCACAACCGAAGGCGGAGACCACCAAGTCATGATGAAACGGATCCTGATCGTCGCCATGCTCGCGGCGGGCCTCGCGGCCTGCGGCGAGAAGCCCCAGACCGTGCAGCCGGCGATGAAGAAGTCCGACGGCAAGTCATGGGACGGCACCCAGAATGCCTTCGTCGCCGAGGGCTGGAAGGCCGGCGACAAGGCGAGCTGGGAGAACCAGATGCGCCAGCGCGCGCAGAGCCAGAACGAGTACACCCGCGCCCCGGCGCTGAAGTGAGCTTGTTGCGAAGCGAGGAGAAACCATGCACCGCGTGATGCGTACATTGCTCCTGGCGGCTGCGCTGCTCGGGCCCGGACTCGCGCTGGCGCAGGCGGATGCCGCTGCGGCCAAGCCTGCGGCCGAGAGCGCCGATCTGCCGAAGGCCGACGAGACCAACGCCCAGCGTGCCAAGAGCCAGCCCGGCAACAACGCGCCGTTCTGGCGCGCGGTGCGCGAGTCGGGCAACAACGCGGGCGTGTCCAACCTGCCCGGGGCCGAGAAGGGCGTGCTGATCCAGCCGTTCGTCGAGTACCCCGGCTCGCGCTTCACCAATGCCGGCGAAGCCTGGCGCCAGGTGCGCAACCAGTGGATCATCCCGTACGGCGGCTCGCTGCTGCTGATCGTGACGCTGGCGCTCGGTCTGTTTTACTGGCGCAAGGGGCCGCTCGGAGGCCATGTGCCCGACACCGGGCGCGTGGTCGAACGTTTCACGCCGTTCGAGCGCAGCGCGCACTGGTCCAACGCGATCGCCTTCAGCATCCTGGCGATCTCGGGCATCGTCATGGCCTTCGGCAAGTTCTTCCTGCTGCCCATCATCGGCGGCACCTTGTTCGGCTGGCTGACCTATGCGCTGAAGACGGCGCACAACTTCGCCGGGCCGGTGTTCGCGGTGTCGCTGGTGATCGTCATCTTGACCTTCGTGCGCGACAACCTGCCCAAGGCCTCCGACCTGACCTGGCTGGTCAAAGGCGGCGGCATGCTGGGCGACGCGGAAGTGCCGTCGCACCGCTTCAATGCCGGCGAGAAGCTGATCTTCTGGAGCGGCGTGTTCGTCTGCGGCCTGGTGTCGGTCGGCTCGGGCGTCGTGCTCGACAAGCTCGTGCCCGGCCTGGCCTACCTGCGCACCGACATGCAGGTGGCGCACATGATCCACGCCGTCTCGGCCGTGCTGATGCTGGTGCTGTTCATCGGCCACATCTACATGGGCACGATCGGCACGCGCGGTGCCTTCCAGGGCATGCGCACCGGCTACGTCGACGAAGCCTGGGCCAAGGAGCACCACGAGCTCTGGCTCGACGACATCCACGCCGGCAAGATCCCCGCCCAGCGCAGCACGCCGCCCGGCGGCAGCGTGGCTGTCCCGCAATCCTGAGCTGCAGAGTCCGACCATGCGCAATCTCCTCATCGCCGTGCTGAGTTCTTCTCTGGCTTCCATGGCCGTGGCCAAGCTGCCGCCGCCGTCCGACGAGGCCAAGGCCAAGGCGGCCGAGGCCGCGGCCAAGGCGGCGCACGGCGGCAAGGTCGAGGCCTTCCTGCTGTGCCGCTCGATGGAAAAGGTCGCGGCCCGCTACCAGGCCGACGCCGCCAAGGCCGGCAAGACGGTCAACAAGGCCACCGAGACGCCGGCCTGCGCCGACCCCGGCCCCTTCGTGCCGGCAGGCACCGCCGCGGCACCGGCGGCTGCTCCTGCCGCACCGGCCAAGGCGGCGGCGCCTGCCGCTGCGCCGGCCAAGAAGACCTGAACGCGACATTCGCCGGACCCGGGCCGCTGCTGCAGCGGCCCGTTCTCATTCCGCCGTCCGGCGTGGGCCCTCACCGCTTCCCGTAGAGTCCCGGCATGACCGTCCGACTGACCCAGGCCAGCGCGCCGCTGATGCATTCGATCGAGGTGCGCGACGAGTTCGGCGCCACCCGCGAGATCGCCATTCCCGCGGAACGGGCGCTGACGGTGTTCGTCGACAAGCGCGAGCTGGTCACGCTGATGACGCTGGGTGCCGCGCCGGAGCTGCTGGTGCTGGGCTACCTGCGCAACCAGCGACTGGTCGACAGCGTCGCCGACATCGACTCGATCACGGTGGACTGGGACGTGCAGGCCGCGGCGGTGGCCACGCGGGCCGGCATCGAGCGCTTCGACGAGAAGACGGCCAAGCGCGTGGTGACCACCGGTTGCGGCCAGGGCACGGTGTTCGGTGACCTGATGGGCGACCTCGACAGCATCTCGCTGCCGCCGGCCAGCGAGGCCAGCGCGAGGCTGAGCCAGTCGCGCTTGTACGGCCTGCTCGACGCCGTGCGGCGCCAGGAGAGCACCTACAAGTCGGCCGGCTCGGTGCACGGCTGCGCCCTGTTCCGCCAGGACGAACTGCTCATGTTCGTGGAGGACGTGGGCCGCCACAACGCCATCGACACCATCGCCGGCTGGATGTGGCTGCACGGCGTGGACGGTGGCGACAAGGTCTTCTACACGACGGGGCGGCTGACCAGCGAGATGGTCATCAAGTCGGCTCAGATGGGCGTGCCGATCATCGTGTCGCGCAGCGGCATCACGCAGATGGGCCACGAGATCGCCGGGCGGCTCGGCCTGTGCCTGTTCGGCCGGGCCACCAACCGGCACTTCATCTGCTACGGCGGTTTCGAGCGCTTCGAGGCCGAGCCGGAGCCGGCGCGGGCCGCGGGCTGAGGGAAATCAGGCGATTCGGGCGAGGTCCCGCATCATGGTCGGGCCGACGCGGCGCTCGATCTCGTGCAGCAGCGGCTTGCCCCAGCCCAGCGAGAACAGCGCCTCGGCGGTGACGAACATCGGGCCGACCAGCAGGCCGACGATGTCGTCGACGAAGGCCGGCTTGCGGCCCTCGTACCAGTGGCCGATGAACTGGATGATCCAGCCGACCACGAAGAAGCCGATGCCCCAGGCCAGCCAGGCGCCGGTGCCGCTGCCGCCCACGTGGTGCGCCAGGGCGATCAGGGTGCCGACCGCGGCGCTGGTGGCCAGGCCCAGCGACAGGTTGCCGCGCGTCAGGTACCAGGCCGCCGCCAGCGCAAACACCACCCAGGCCGGCGACAGCGCCAACCCCGCCAGCGCGAAGGCGGGCTTGGCCAGCAGCACCCCGACGGCGAACACGATCATCGGCACGCCGACGAAATGGCTGGCGATGTTGCGGCGGTCGCGGTGGTAGAGGGCGTACTGGCTCAGGAGGTCGGTCGCGGCGCGCATGCGGTTCTCCGGGATCATTTCAGGCTCAACTGTGGCACAGCTTCGGCCGGTGGTGCGGGACGGGGTCCCTAAAATGCACGTTTCCCGACCCGGAATTGCGCACATGAGCATCAAGAGCGACAAGTGGATACGGCGCATGGCCGAGCAGCACGGCATGATCGATCCGTTCGAGCCCGGACAGGTGCGCACCGCCCCCGACGGCCACAAGATCGTCAGCTACGGCACCAGCAGCTACGGGTACGACATCCGCTGCGCGCCGGAGTTCAA
>CAZVLY010000335.1:0-4828 GCA_964628175.1 uncultured Piscinibacter sp.
GCCGCGCCGGCCACGCGCACGCCGAACTGGATGCGCGCCGGCGGCGTGCCGCGCCCGCCGGGCCAGGCGGCGTCCTGCACGTGCAGGCGCAGCGCGCTGGCGTCCACGCGCAGCGGCACGTCGGCGGCGCGTCCGGCGGCGAAGGCGTCGGCGAACTGCACGCGCCCGCCGTCGAGCTGCAGGTCCTTGAGCTGCACGCGCCACGCCGGCACGCTGGCCGGTGCGGCAGGCGCCCTGGCGACGGCGGTCGCCGGCGGCGTCAGCGACGCGAGGTTCCAGCGTCCCTCGCCATCCCGTTGCACGGCCACGGTCGGCTGCAGCAGCTTCACGCGCCCCAGCTCGACTTGCCGTGCGACCAGGTCGACGCGCGCGTCGGCCAGCGTGAGCTGCTTGAAAGCCAGCTCGTCGCGCGCGGCGCGGCCGCTGCCCGACACGAGGCGCAGCGCATCGAGGCTGGCGCTGTCGATGTCCAGCGCCAGCCGCGGCGCGGCGGCATCGCTGCGCCAGTCGAAGCGGCCCTTCAAGGCGGCGCGGCCTTCCAGCCGAGGCAGCAGCGCCTGTGCCACGTACGGGGCGAGTTCAGTCAGGACCAGACCGCTCAGCTCCAGCGTGCCGCTGGCCTCGCGGTCGCTGAGCTTCCCGTCGATGGCGAACTGCCCAGCCGGCGCGGCTCCGGGCGACTGGCTGCGCAAGCTCGCCGAGACGGACAGCGGCGCCGGTGCAGCCATGGGCCAGGACCACTGCCTGGCGCGCAGCGTCAGGGCCTCGATCTGGAGCGCCGCGGCCGGCCGAGTCGTCGCATCGTTCCAGGTCAGCAGCGCGTCGTCGATGTCGAGCTGATCGAGGCTGGCCTGCCATGCGGCACGGTCCACTGCGGCAGGCGGCGCCGAGGCCACCGCGCTTGCCGCAGGCACTGTCGCCGGTGCGCCGGCCAGCGCCTGCAGATTGAGGCGGCCATCGGCGTCGCGTGCCAGATGGAGCTGCGCGCCCTCGAGCTTCAGCGCCCCCAGCGCCACTCGCCGCGCGAGCGGCTGCACGTCGTCCAGGCCGACCTGCAGCTGCCGCCAGCCGAACAGCGGCGAGCCTGCCGCATCGGCCACCGCGAAGTTCTTCAGCCCCGTGCTGCCGCTGAGCACCACGCTCGGTTCGGCACCCTCGGGCAGTTCGAAGCGCAGCGCGAGGTCGGCGCTCAGCGCACCCTTGCGCAGGCGCAGCGGCAGCGAGGCCGGCAGGTAGCCGGCGTAGGCGGCCAGCTCGAGGTCGGCGAAGGCCAGCTTCAGCTCGCCCTTGCGCCGCGCGGCGAAGGGCGTGGCCTGCGCGCCGCTGTCGAAGGCCGCGCCATTGAGCCGGAAGGCCAGGCGCGGCTGCGCCGTCACCTCCAGGTGCGCCGGCAGGTTGGACAGGAAGGGCAACGCCAGCTGCAGCCCTTCGAGCTTGTGCACGCGATCGATCGGGCGGTCGTCGAAGCTGAGCGTGGCATCGCGCAGTTGCAGGTTGTAGAGCGCGAAGCGCGGCGGTTCGGCGGGCGTCGGCGGGGCGGCCGGGTCCGGCGCGAAGCGCGCCAGCAGGTCGTCGATGTCGTAGTGGCCCGGCGCGGTGCGCGCGAGCCTCAGGTCCAGGCCGTCGAGCTCCAGCGCGGCGATCACCGGCGCGCGCCGCCACAGCGAGCCGGCGTCGGCGTCCACGTAGGCACGGGCCAGCTTGAGCAGCGGCTGCGTGCCGCCGGGCGCCGGGCCGATGGCGACATCGCTCAGCGTGAGCTCCAGGCTCCAGGGGCGGAAGTCCACGGCGCCGATGCTGACGCTGCGGCCGAGCAGTTCGCCCAGCCGCGACTGCGCCTGCGACTTGAGCAGCGGCGGCACGGCCAGCCAGGCCAGCGCCCACACCGCGAGCAGGATGGCCAGTGCCATGGCCCCGCGGCGCGGCCAGGCGCCCAGGCGGCTCATCGGCGCGGCCCACCGGCCGGCGCAAAGACGGCGGCGTGCGAAGCGAAGCGGGGCGGGGTCATGCGAAGGGTCCTGCGTCGTGAAGTCTGCATCATGCCGCCGCCGCGGCGTCGCTCACAATCGCCGATCGCCCTGCGCCGAGCCCATCCCGCCCCGTGAACGACCTCTTCGTGCTGATTGGAATCTCTTCGTGGAAGCCGATCGTGGCCGCGCTGCTGCTGCCGCCGGTGCCCTTCATCCTGCTGATGCTGGTGGGCACGCGCCTGGTGCTGCCGCGCCGCGGCCTGGGCTGGCTGGTCGCGTTGACCGGCGCGGTGCTGCTGTGGCTGTCGGCCTGCAGCGGCACGGCCCGCGTGCTGTCGCAGGCGCTGCTGGCGCCGCCCGGCGCGCTGCCGCTTCAGCGCGTGGCCGAGCTGAAGGCCGCGGTGCAATCCAGGCAGCCGATCGCGATCGTGGTGCTCGGTGGCGGCGCCAAATCGCTGGCCCCGGAGTACGGTGTCAGCAACCTGTCCAGCCAGTCGCTGGAGCGGCTGCGCTACGGCCTGTGGCTGAGCCGCGAGACCGGCGCGCCGGTGGCCTTCAGCGGCGGCATCGGCTGGGCTGACGTGACGGCCAGCCCGGTGCCCGAAGCGCAGGTCGCCGCACGCATCGCCGCACAGGATTTCGGCCGCCCGATCAAGTGGACCGAGGAGCGCTCGCGCGACACGCGCGAGAACGCGGCCTACACCGTGCCCCTGCTCAAGGAGCAGGGCATCCGGCGTGCCGTCATCGTCACGCACGAGCGGCACATGCCGCGCGCGATGCGTGCCTTCGAGCAGGCGGCGCAAGGCAGCGGCATCGCCTTCGAAGCGGCGCCGGTCGACCTGCTCGACACACAGCTGCGCCAGCCCTCGAGCTGGCTGCCGTCCACGGGCGGGTTGAGGATGGTGCGCGAAGTGCTGCACGAGGCCGCAGGCCGCGCGTTCGGGGCCTGAGGCGGGCTGCCCCGCCAAACGAAACGGGGCGTCTGCCTGCGCAGACGCCCCGTCTTCGGAGTTGGTGGGCCCTGAAGGATTCGAACCTTCGACCAACGGATTAAGAGTCCAACCTGCCACCCCGGCAATGTCGACTCAAGTCATTGTCACCGTTGAGAAAATTGAGGCCCTGGCGCCGCACGCTTTGTGCCGCAAACCGGCCGATTTGAGGCTGTTTTTTCGAAGTTGCGGCACAAATCCGTCACAGCGATTCGTGGCGGATCGGAGCCCTCTCGGACGGTCTCCAAGCCACCTCGATTTCACGCTCGAGGTACGTCGTCGCCGAGCGTCTCCACGGCCTTTGCCCACCGACGGATGGCCGCCTTCAGACGGCGCTGCGCAGCATCGTCCAGCGGCATCGCCGACACGAGATCCAGCACCACTTCAGGCCTGACGTAGCGATGCGAAAGCATCGCCATGCAGAACTCGCGGTCCTTGTCGCGCCCTGCTGCGGCCTTCGAAATAAACAGGTCGGTCAAATCGAGGCAGTAGCCCACGCGCTGGTTGGTCGCGGCGCTCTGCACCCTGTGGACGCGGTCAATCCAGCCTCGCGGCAATATGGCGGTTTCGGGACCAACGCCTTGCGCGTAGTAGCCGTAGGTCTGGTGAAACTGCGAGCCTTCACCGATGGCGCCATCGATCCTGTCGGCGAGTTCGGGGGCCTGCAGCGGATAGATGTCCGCTTCGGCCGACATCGTGAAGACCTCGGGCGGATTCGGGACCGGACCCAGTATCGATTGGCTGCCGACGATGACGAACTCGTACTGGTCCGTCACGTCCGCGCTGGCTCGGATGATGTGTTCGAGTTCGTCGCGGGTCATGTCGGTGTCTGTGCTCCGGAGTCACCCAGCACGACGCCCTTTCGCAGCTTGCCGACCTGGTCCAGCACACCTTGACGCACCTGCGCCGGGAGTACTGCCGTCAGCGGCGATGCCTGGCGAAGCTCCTGCGCCCGCCGCGTTCGCCCCAGCACCTTGCGCCACTTCGCGCCGCGAAGAATCTCTCGCCACTCCTGCCACAAGCCCATCGAACGTGAGTTGCCGGATGCCAGCCAGCGATCCAGCGTGCCCTGGGCCTGGTGCAGGAACTCGGGCTCCGAGCGGGCCAGTCGAATGGCTTCCTCGTGCAGCGCCAGGCTTTGAAGATCCTGGACTTGATGGCGGGTGTCGTCGGTGGAGACGGTCACCTGCACAACCGGGCGGGCGCGCTTGGACCTGGCCGCTGCCGTCCCCGGCGGCCCAGGCTGCAATGCGTCGCCGGTGCCCCGTACCCGGATCCCGCGCAGGTAGGTGCCAATGGCCGGGCCCGGATCGCCCGATTCGACCGAGCTCAGCGTGGTGCGGGAAATGCTTGCACGCTTGGCCATCTCTACCGTGCCCAGGCCCTGGGCCTTGCGCAGGCGCTTGAGCCGATCGCCGAGCTGCAGCAGCAACTGACGCTCGAGGAGCACGGTACTGTCAGGTCCGTTCATTTGTCCAGAATAGTAGTCAAAGACAGATACCTTGTCCAGTTAAGCCATCAATCAGTTCGACCCCGGGGTTGTGGCTGGACATCCTCAACCGCCTCAGTGTCGGGGTGTCCTTCGGCAGGTGAACGGGCCGAAGCGCTCCGCCTACTGCCGAAAATTCGATCAGGTCGAATGCGAGTGACGACCGGCATCGGCGACCTTCCGTGCCGGTGCTTTGAACACGTTCTTCTGGTTCCACTCCAAGAAAGGCGGCGCCGGCCGCATGTCAACCTGCTGCGGCGCCAGCAGGCGCTGCCCGTGGTGCCGCAACTCACCTTGCTGGCTGCGGTCTCCGGCCATCGCGTGTTGGCTGAAGATGACCCGGTGCTCGGCGGGCTCGACCGTGAACGCGCCCAGGTCGA
>CAZVLY010000336.1:0-4799 GCA_964628175.1 uncultured Piscinibacter sp.
GTCGGCGGAGCGGCACTGTCGGTCGCGCCACCGCCGCACGCCGCGAGCAGCGCGGTCGTGCCCACCATCGCGAAGAGCGAGCGCAGGGTGCTCGCCGTTTCCACTGCCTTGCGCATCGGACTCCCTTCGCCGTCATCTCGCGGCTTGAGCGTCGAACGATGCCCGAGCGGGGCGCACGCGCGGTGACCAAACGTGTCGCCCGGCGGCGCTTCGTGTGCTCGGCGCTTCAGCTTGTCACAGCTGGGCGGGATGTTTCGCGTCGGCGCGACGTTGTCACGAGCCGCGGCGTGCCGCTGTCGCCGAGGCCCGCGCGTTCAGCGCATTGGGGAAGTACAGCGCCGTCAGGCTGGCCGTGTGCACCGGCACGAAGGCGTCGCGCTGCGGCGTGTCGCCCGCGAAGCGCCGCCAGTCGCGCAGCCAGTGGATCGCGTCGCAGGTCTCCAGCAGGCCCAGCGTCTCGCGGTCTCCGACGAGGATGCCCTGCACGCGCAGGCCGAGCTCGCTGCGCGCCGCCTCCAGGTGCGCCTGCGTCGCCGGCGTGCAGCCGAACTCGCCGTCGCTGACGATCAGCAGGTCGGCGCCGCTCCAGCGCGCCTCGCGCACGCGCTGCACCGCACGCTCGATCGGCGCCTGCACGTCGGTGCCGCCGTCGAAGCTCTGGCCGAGCAGTTCGAGCAATGCATCGAGTCCGTCCTGCGGCCGCTCGGCCGGGCGCAGCTCGCGCTCGATCACCTCGTCGGGTCCGCCGAAGGCGATCAGCAGGCAGCCGCGCTTCTCGCGGTGCGCGGTGCGCAGCGCTTCCAGCACCACCGCCTTGGCGATGTTCTCCGGCGCACCCTGCATCGAGCCGGAGGTGTCGACGGCCAGGATGATCGGGCCGCGTTCCAGCCGCTCGGGCTGCAGCGTGCTGCGCTGGCGCGCGCGGCCTTCGGGGTCGGGCACCTGTTCGATGAGCACGGCTTCGCTCTGGTAGGTGAGCAGCCGGCTCTCGGCCAGCCGCGCGCGCCACAGCTTGTGCAGCACCGGGTGGCGGATCTGCATCGCCTCGCTGCCCAGCATGCGCTCGATGCGGTCGGAGTGACGGATGCCCATCAGCTCGCCCGGCGCGTCGGGCAGCCGCGTCTCGCGCTCGCGCAGCGGCAGCGGGGTGTCCAGCGACGCCGCCTGCGCCGACCGGGACGGCGGCCGCTGCGGATGGTGGTGGGCGCGGCCCAGGCTGCGGATCAGCTCGGCCAGCGGCTGCAGGTGCGCCAGCAGCGCGCTGATGCGCTGCGCCTCGCGCCATTCGCGCGCCGTCAGCCGGCCGCGCAGTTCGTCCCAGCGCAGGTGGGCGAGGTCGCCCAGGCCCTGCATCAGCGCGAGCGCTTCTTCCCAGCCGCTCTTCTCGACGGCCCACTCCTCGCGAAAGCCTTGCGCACTCGCCGCGATGGCCTGCTCGCGCGTCAGCCGCGGCTGCAGGTCGACGATGCGATCGAGGTGCCACAGCATCGTGCGCAGCACCTGCTCGGCCAGCGCCGGCACGCCCTGCGTGAGCTGCGGCAGCTCGAGCTCGCCGATCGCCGCGCGCAGCGGCATCACCGCCTGCGCATCGCCGAAGTCCAGCGCCTCGTCCGGCAACTGCCCGCCGTCCAGCGCATCGAGCCAGCCACGCAGGTCGGCCAGCCGTGCAGCGCTGTCGCCGCAGGCGGTGACGAGACCGGGCAGCCACAGCTCGCGCGGCAGGGCGGCGAGCCGGTCGTAGGGCGCGTCGATCGGACTCATGGCGGGCGTGGCCCGGGCCTCAGGCGCCGATGGCGATGGGCTCCGGCGCCTGCCGGGGCAGGGCCTCGTCGACGGGCTGCGCCGCGAAGCCTTCGCGCACCTGCGCCAGCCGCGCGAGCAGCGACTCGATCGTGGCGATCGTGCGGCGGCGGTTGCCCAGCAGCGTGGCGGCGAGCGACGGCGGCAACCAGACTCGGCCGTCCAGCCCCTGTTCCAGTGCCGCCAGCGCTTCGCGCAGCGGCGGCAGCGGCTCGGCGGCGCGAGCCATCACCTCGTCGACCTGCGCCAGCCGCGCGGCCACGTGCACCGGACTCCAGCGGCGGCGCATCGCGTCTTCCAGCGAGGCCGTGACCATGCGCAGCATGCCGCCCTCGTTCGCGCCGCCGATGGCGCGGGCCAGGGCGAGCTTGCCGGCGCTGTCGTCGCCGCCGTCGGCCGGCATCGACATCTCGATCTCGAGCTGCTTCTCGAAGGCCTCGACGGCGCGGGTCAGCCAGGGCGCTTCCTGCACCGTGGCCCGTGCCACTTCGGCGACGAACCAGTCCTGCAGCGCCGGCACCTGCGCTGGCTGCGCGGCCACCACGTAGGGCACGAGCCAGAGGTCGAGCGGGTCGACGGCGGCGCGGCCTTCGGTGTGCGCGGCGCTGCGCAGCAGGGCGACGAGCTGGCGCCAGCGGCGGTCCGACACCGTGATGCCCTGCGAGACCGCGAAGCCGCGCAGCGCGGCCAGCGTGTCGAGCACCTCGGCGGGCAGTGCGACCTGCTCGCGCTGCGCCAGCGTTTCGCGCAGCTCCTCGGGCGACACCGGTGCGGCTGCGGCCGGCGCGCCGGGCTGCAGCGTCAGCAGCTCGGCGAAGGCCGCATCGCTGACGCCTGCCACCGGCACGCGCACCAGGAAGCGGTCGTGGAAGGCCATCAGCGCCTCTTCGGCCGGCACCTCGTTGGTGGCGCCGACCACGCAGATCAGCGGCGTGCGCACGCGTGCGCTGCCGTTGTCGAACTCGCGCTCGTTGAGCAGCGTGAGCAGCGCGTTGAGGATCGCCGAGTTGGCCTTGAACACCTCGTCGAGGAAGGCGATGCTGGCCGTGGGCAGGTAGCCGTCGACCAGGCGCTCGTAGCGGTCGTGCTCCAGCGCCTTCAGCGACAGCGGGCCGAACAGCTCCTCGGGGGTCGAGAAGCGCGTCAGCAGCCGCTCGAAGTAGCGCGCGCCGCCGAAGGCGCGGTGCAGCCGCCGCGCCAGTTCGCTCTTGGCGGTGCCGGGCGGGCCGATCAGCAGCACGTGCTCGCCGGCGAGTGCGGCCAGCAGGGCCAGCCGCACCGCGGTGTCACGTTCGAGCAGGCCTTGTTCGAGTTGCGCGATCAGTGCGCGCCAGCGCGCGCGGTCGGTGAGGGCGGCATTCATGCGCGCATTCTGGCGCGATTCACGCCGCCCCCGCCTTGACGCAGTTTCAGGGCATCACTTGTAGAGCACCTGCGGCAGCCACAGGCCGATGGCCGGGAACATGTACAGCAGGAAGATGGCCAGCACCTGGATGCCCATGAACGGCAGCATGCCCGCGAAGATCTGGTTCAGCGTCACGTGCGGCGGGCTCACGCCCTTCAGGTAGAACGCGGCCATCGCCACCGGCGGGCTGAGGAACGCGGTCTGCAGGTTCAGCGCGACGAGCAGGCCGAAGAACAGCGGATCGACGCCGAAGTTGTCGAGCAGCGGGATGAAGATCGGCATGAAGATGACGATGATCTCCGTCCACTCCAGCGGCCAGCCGAGCACGAAGATGATCACCTGGCTGAGCAGCAGGAACTGCGTCTTCGACAGGTTCATCGACATGACCCAGCGCTCGACCAGCTCCTGACCGCCGAGCAGCGCGAAGGCGGCCGAGAAGATCGCGCTGCCGACGCACAGCCAGCACCCCATCGCGCTGGTCTTGGCGGTGAGGAACACCGACTCCTTCACCATCGTCAGGTTCAGCTGCCGGTAGGCCGCCGCGAGGATGAAGCCGCCGAAGGCGCCCACCGCCGCCGCCTCGGTGGGCGTGGCCAGGCCGAAGACGATGGAGCCGAGCACCGCGAGGATCAGGATGACCAGCGGGAAGAAGCTTGCCAGCAGCATCTTGAAGACTTCGAGGCGCTGGAAGCTCAGCATCGCGTACAGGCCGAACAGCGCGATCGCGCCGACGCCCAGGCCAATCCAGAAGCCGCGGCTGGCCGGTCGCCGCTCGGCCGCAGCCTGCGGTGCCGCGTTGGCGGCGGCGGAGGTGGCGCCAGGAGGCTCTTTCACGCCGCCGGCGGCGCCGGGGGGTTCCTGCACGCCGGACCCGGGGGGCTCCTTCAGCCCGCCGCCGGCACCGGGCGGCTCTTGCACGCCGCCGGCCGCCGGTGGCTCCTTCAGGCCGCCGCTGGCCGCGGGCGGTTCCTGCAGTCCGCCGGCGCTCGGCGGCTCCTGCAAGCCACCGGAGGCGCCCGGGGGCTCCTGCACGCCACCGCTGGCGCCGCGCCCTTCGCGCAGGCTGCCCGAGGGTTCGGCCAGCCCGCCGGACTGCATGACAGCCACCGGATCGAGCGGCTCGGTGGCCGACCGATACGACATCCCGGCCACCAGAACGAACACGATCGCCGGCAGCAGTGTGATGCCCAGTTGCTTGAGGATGTAGTCGGCCGGCACGCCGGCGTTGCGCGAGCCCTTCAGGGCCGTCAGCAGCGCGGGCAGGGCACGGTTGGACACCGTGTCCGAGATGCGCTGCGTCATCGGCGGCAGCTGGATGAAGCGCGCTTCTGCCGACAGCGGCGGCGCCAGCTCCGGCTTCAGCTTGGCCAGGAGGATCACGTACAGGATGTACAGGCCGGCCAGCATGATGCCGGGGAAGAACGCGCCGGCGTACAGCTGCACCACCGACACGCCGGCGGTGGCGCCGTAGACGATCAGCAGCACCGAGGGCGGGATCAGGATGCCCAGGTAGCCGCCGGCGGTGATGGCGCCGGCCGACAGCCGCACGTGGTAGCGGCCCTTGAGCATCTGCGGGAAGGCCAGCAGGCCCATC
>CAZVLY010000337.1:0-4736 GCA_964628175.1 uncultured Piscinibacter sp.
CTTCATGAAGATGCCGACCACCTCGTGCCCCTGCTGCTTGAGCAGCCAGGCGCTGACCGCGGAGTCGACGCCGCCGGACAGCCCGACGACGACCCGTTGTTTGCCCATGGCCGGATTATCCGGTGCCCCTCAAGGGATTCGCCGGCGCGGGCCCTTCTTCATCTCGGCGAAGAAGTCGTAGAGCTGCTGCGCGGTGGGTGACAGCGAGCGGCCCTTGCGTCGGATCAGCCCGACGCGGCGCGTCACCACCGGATCGACCAGCGGTACGCTGACCAGCAGCGGGTGGTCCTTGCCCGGCATGGCCATCGAGGGCACCGCCGCCACGCCCAGCCCCGCTTCGACCAGGCCGAGCTGCGTGGTGACGTGCTGCGTCTCGTACACCGCATCGGGCAGGCCGGACGTGCCGGCCAGCGCCTGGTCGAGCAGCAGCCGGTTGCCCGAAGTCTTGGCCACCGCGATGAAGTCGAACGCGGCCAGTTCCTGCCAGCTCACCTGGCGCCGCCTTGCCAGCGGGTGGTCGCGCCGGCCGCCGGCGACCAAGCGCTCTTCCAGCAGCGGCTGGAACTCGATGTCGTGCTCCTGGCTGCCGATGAAGTTCAGCCCGAAGTCGGCCTCGCCGCGCGACACCGCATCGAGCACCTCGCCCGCGCCGGCATCGAACACACGCACGCGCACCTTGGGGTAGGTCTCGCGGTAGCGGCCGATGACGCGCGACAGGTAGTAGTACACGGTCGAGGGCACGCAGGCGATCTTCACTTCGCCCATGCGCGTGGCGGCCACGCCACGCACGGCCAGCAGCGTGCCGTCCAGGTCGTCGAGCCAGACCTGCACCTTGCGCGCGAAGTCGCGGCCCACGGCAGTCAGGCTGACACGCCGCGTGGTGCGGTCGAGCAGCTTGACGCCCAGCGCCTGCTCGAGCTTGTCGATGCGCCGGCTGAACGCCGGCTGCGAGATGTGCACCGCCTCGGCGGCGCGGCGGAAGTTGCCGAGCTCGGCCACCGTGCGGAAGGCGAGCAGGTCGTTGAGGTCGAAGTTGAGTGCCATGTGCCGCGCTCCTTTGATGCGCCAGATGGATCAATCAATCATAACTATGCAATTCACATGCATGGGTGCCGTTGCCATGATCCGCCCCATGCCTTCCCTGACCCTTCCCTGCGTCCTGATGCGTGCCGGCACCTCGCGCGGCCCGTTCTTCCTGCGCGAATGGCTTCCGCAGGACGAAGCGGCGCGCGACCAGGCACTGATCGGCGCCATCGGGGCGTCCGACCTGCTGCAGGTCGACGGCGTGGGCGGCGGCAGCACCCTGACCAGCAAGGTGGCGATCGTCTCGCGCTCGGCCGAGCCGGGTTGCGACGTGGACTACCTGTTCGCCCAGGTCGGTGTCGGCCAGAAGTCGGTCGACACGCGGCCCAACTGCGGCAACATGCTCTCGGGCGTGGCACCGTTTGCCATCGAGCAGGGCCTGGTGAAGGCGCGCGAGGGCGAGACCACCGTGCGCGTGTTCAACGTCAACACGCGTTCGCGCATCGACGTGACCGTTCTCACCCCCGGCGGCCAGGTGCGCTATGACGGCCTCACCAGCATCGACGGCGTGGCCGGCACCGCTGCGCCGATCCGGCTGAACTTCCTCGACGCCTGGGGCGCGGTGACCGGTTCGGTCTTCCCCACCGGCCATCGCATCGACACGATCGACGGCGTCGAGCTGACCTGCATCGATGCGGCCATGCCGCTGATGATCGTGCGCGCCGCGTCGCTGGGCCTTATGGGCCGCGAGTCGCCGGCCGATCTGGATGCCGACCGCGCGCTGCTCGATCGGCTGGAAACCCTGCGCCGGGCCGCCGGCGAGCGCATGGGCCTGGGCGATGTCTCGGCCAGCGTCATCCCCAAGCCGGTGATCGTCAGCGGCGGCGACGACGCCGCCAGCGTCACCTCGCGCTACTTCACGCCGCGCCGCTGCCACGCCTCGCACGCCGTCACCGGCGCGATCGGCGTGGCCACCGCCTTCGCGCTGCCGGGCACGGTGGCCAGCGGCGCTCACGCCATCGCCGGCACGCGAAACATCGCCGTGCTGCACCCGCAAGGCCGCATCGACGTGGAGGTCGAGATCGACGGCACGGGCAACGAAGCGCGCATCCAGCGCGCCGCCCTCGTTCGCACCGCCCGCAAGATCCTGCAGGGCGAGTTGCACGTTCCCGACTACGTTTTTTCAAGACCCCCCGAAGGAGACAAGATGCTCAAGCGACTCGTGGCGCCCGCGCTGGCGGCCAGCCTGGCCATGGTGGCGCCGGCCGCCCTGGCCTACCCCGACAAGACCATCACCATCGTCGTGCCCACCGCGGCCGGCGGCGGCAACGATGCGATGGCGCGCACCATTGCGCAGAAGCTCGGGCCGCTGCTCGGGCAGACGATCATCATCGACAACCGCGCCGGCGCGAACGGTTCCATCGCCAGCGAATATGTCGCACGCGCCACGCCCGACGGCCACACGCTGATGTTCGGCTACATCGCCACTCACGCGATGAACCCGGCGCTGCAGAAGCTGCGCTACGACCCGGTGGCCGACTTCGAACCCGTGGGCCTGGTCGGCTACTCGCCCACGCTGATGGTGGCCAACGCCAGCGCGCCCTTCAAGGACGTGAAGGACCTGGTCGCGCAGCTCAAGGCCAAGCCGGACAAGTTCACCTATGCCTCGGCCGGCAACGGCACGGCACCGCACTACGCGGCCGAGCTCTTCAAGCTCAACGCCGGCGTGGTGATGCTGGGCGTGCCCTACAAGGGCTCGGCGCCGGCGGTGAGCGACACCATCGGCGGCCAGACGCAGGTGATGTTCCCGAGCTTCTTCACGGCCTTGCCGCATGTGAAGTCCGGCAAGCTGCGTGCGCTCGCGGTCGCCGGGCCGAAGCGCTCGCCGCTGCTGCCCGACGTGCCGACCCTGAAGGAGGCCGGCGTCGACGGCGTCGACGTGCAGCAGTGGTACGGCTTCTTCGCGCCGGCCAAGACACCCAAGGCGGTGATCGAGCAACTCAACAAGGCGCTGAACCAGGTCCTCAGCGACAAGGACATCATCAAGCGCATCGAGGACCACGGCGCCGATGTCGAGACCAGCACGCCGGAGCAGTTCGGCAAGCTGGTGAAGGACGAGATCGTGAAGTGGAAGCGCGTGGTGCAGCAGGCCAAGCTGACCGCGGAATGAACAACCATCCCCCCTCGGAGACAAGTCCCATGAAGAAGATCCTCAGCGGCGCCGTCGGCGCGCTCACGCTCGCCGCGACGCCGGCCTGGGCGCAGAGCGGCGTCACCCTCGGCGGCATCGCCGACGCCGCCGCCCGCCAGGTCAGCAACGAGGGCCGCGATGCGGTGCGTTCGCTGGTCAGCGGTTCCAACTCGACCAGCCGCCTGATCGTGCGCGGCAGCGAAGACCTGGGAGACGGCCTGTCGGCCGGCTTCTTCCTCGAACACGGCCTGCTGCTGGACAGCGGCGCGCAGGCCACCGCTGCGCTGTTCTGGGACCGCCGCGCCACCCTCAGCCTGGTCAGCAAGTCCCTGGGCGAGGTGCGTGCCGGACGCGACTTCGTGCCGACCTACTCCAACTGGAGCCGCTACGACCCGTTCAGCTACGTCGGCGTGGCCGGCTCCAACAACCTGATCTCGGCCACGCCGAACGGGCCGATCCGCGCCTCTTTCGGCAGCGGGCTGAACAGCACGGTGCGTTCGAGCAACTCGATCCAGTGGCTGATGCCGTCCGGCTGGGGCGGCATCGAAGGCGGCGTGATGGTGGCTGCCGGCGAGGGCGGTACCGCGGCCAACGGCCAGCACAAGGTCATCGGCGCGCGGCTCGGCTACGCGGCGGCCTCGTGGGGCGTGTCGGCCGCCACCGCGCGCAGCCAGAACGACCTGACCACGGCCGGCAAGTTCACTGACACCGCGGTGGGCGGCAACGCCAACTTCGGCGTCGTGCGCGTGTCGGCCGCGTGGCGCCGCTTCGAGCAGAACCTGGCCACGCAGACGAACCTGCTGCTGGGCGCCTGGGTGCCGGTGGGTACCGGCGAGATCAAGCTGTCGTGGAACCGTGCCGACCTGGCCGGCCGCGTCGGCGCCACGGTGATCGACAGCAACGACGCACGCCAGCTCGGACTGGGCTACGTGCACAACCTGAGCAAGCGCAGCGCGCTGTACGGCACACTCTCGCGCATCGACAATTCCGGCGCCGCGACCTTCGTCGTGCCTGGCGGGGCGAGCGGCATGGCCGGCGGCGGCGCCTCCAAGGGCATCGAGTTCGGCATTCGACACACCTTCTGAGCACGCGTTGCCATGGACGATCTCGCTTCCTGGATCGGGCGCAGCGAAACGGTGCGCGACAGCTTCGCGCCCACGCCGGTGCTGGCGCTCCATGCCACGCTGGACCACCCGCCGCTCGCGGCGGCGCCCGGAACGCCGCTGCCGCCGCTATGGCACTGGCTGTACTTCCTGCCGCTGCACCGGCAGAGCGAGCTCGGGCCGGACGGCCATGCGAAGCGCGGTGGCTTTCTGCCCCCGGTGCCGCTGCCGCGGCGCATGTGGGCGGGTAGCCAGTTCGAGTTTCGCGCACCACTGCAGGTGGGCGACCGTGCCGAACGCACATCGACCATCGCCGACGTGACGGTCAAGGAGGGCCGCAGCGGCCGGCTCGTGTTCGTGAAGGTGCGTCACGAGATCCGCGTCAACGGCGCGGCGGAGCCGGCGCTGGTGGAGTTCCA
>CAZVLY010000338.1:0-4703 GCA_964628175.1 uncultured Piscinibacter sp.
CGTCGAGTCGGTGGCTCGCGGGCACGCCTCGCCGCGCGCCTTCTATGTCGACAAGCTGGTCGAAGGCGTCGCGACGATCGCCGCGGCCTTCTGGCCCAAGCCGGTGATCGTGCGGCTGTCGGACTTCAAGAGCAACGAATACAAGAAGCTCATCGGCGGCTCCCGCTACGAGCCCGAGGAAGAGAACCCGATGCTCGGCTTCCGCGGCGCGTCGCGCTATGTCAGCGACAGCTTCGGCGAGGCCTTCGCGATGGAGTGCGAGGCGCTCAAGCGCGTGCGCACCGACATGGGCCTGTCCAACGTCGAGATCATGGTGCCCTTCGTGCGCACCCTCGGCCAGGCGCAGAAGGTGGTGGGGATGCTGGCCGATCGGGGCCTCAAGCGCGCCGCGATGGGCGGCACCGACGGCCTGCGCGTGATCATGATGTGCGAGGTGCCGAGCAATGCCATCCTGGCCGAGCAGTTCCTCGAGCACTTCGACGGCATGTCGATCGGCTCGAACGACCTGACCCAGCTCACCCTGGGCCTGGACCGCGACTCCGGGCTCGAGCTGCTGGCGCGCGACTTCGACGAGCGTGACCCGGCGGTGAAGGCGCTGATCTCCCGCGCCATCAGCGCCTGCCGTGCGGTCGGCAAGTACATCGGCATCTGCGGCCAGGGCCCGAGCGACCACCCGGATTTCGCCGACTGGCTGGCGCGCGAAGGCATCGTGTCGATCTCGCTGAACCCCGACACGGTGGTCGAGACCTGGCAGCGCCTCGCGAAGCGCTGAGGCCGACTCAGAGGGCCGGCAGTTCGAGGTTGTCGATCAGCCGCGTGCTGCCGAGCTTGGCCGCGGCGAGCGCCACGAGCGGCTCGCCGGGGGTCGGCTCCCCGAGATCCTGCTGGCGCCGGATGGCCACGTAGTCGGGCTTCCAGCCGCGCGCAGCGAGAAGCGCCATCGCGTCCGCCTCGAGCTGCGCCCAGTCGCGACTGCCCGCGGACACCGCGTCGGCGATGCGCCGCAGCGCGGCGCTGAGCTGCACGGCTTCGGCGCGCTGCGCGGCATCGAGGTAGCCGTTGCGTGACGACAGCGCCAGGCCGTCGCCGGCACGGCTGGTCTCCCCGGCGACGATGCCGATGGGCAGCGCGAGCTGCTTCACCATGCGCCGGATCACCATCAGCTGCTGGTAGTCCTTCTTGCCGAACACCGCATAACGCGGCTGCACGCAGTTGAACAGCTTGAGCACCACGGTGCACACGCCGGTGAAGAAGCCGGGCCGGAAATGGCCCTCGAGGATGTCGGCCAGTTCGGCCGGCGGCTGCACGGTGTAGCGCTGCGGTTCCGGGTAGAGCTCGCGCTCCGACGGGGCGAACACGATGTCGCAGCCGGCACCGCGCAGCAGTTCGCAGTCGCGCTCCAGTGTGCGGGGATAAGTGTCGAAATCCTCGTGCGGCGCGAACTGCAACCGGTTCACGAAGATGCTCGCCACCACCGGGGCACCGTGCTCCCGCGCCATGCGCACCAGCGCCAGGTGGCCGTCGTGCAGGTTGCCCATGGTGGGCACGAACGAGCTCTTCGCCTGGCCGGCCAGGCGGCTGCGCAGGTCGGCGACGGTGTGGACGATCTGCATCGGTGCGCTCCTGTCAGTAGCCGTGCGCGGCCGGGTCGGGGAAGCTCCCGTCCTTCACTGCTGCCACATAGGCGCGCACCGCAGCCTCGATGCTGTCGGCACCGGCCATGAAGTTGCGCACGAAGCGCGGCAGCTTGCCGCGCGTGACGCCCAGCATGTCGTGCAGCACCAGCACCTGGCCGCTGCAGCCCGGTCCGGCGCCGATGCCGATCACCGGGATCGGCAGGCTGTCGGTGAGCTGCTGGCCCAGCGAACTCGGAATCAGCTCGACGACGAGCATCGACGCACCCGCATCCGCCAGCTCGCGCGCCTCGCGCAGCAGCCGCGCCGCACCGTCGTCGTCGCGGCCCTGGATGCGGTAGCCGCCCAGCGCATGCACCGACTGCGGCGTCAGGCCCAGGTGCGCGCACACCGGGATGCCGCGTTCGACCAGGTGGCGAACCACGGGCACGGTCCAGCCGCCGCCTTCGAGCTTGACCATGTGGGCACCCGACTGCATCAGGCGCACGGCGCTGAGCAAGGCCTGCTCGGTGCCGGTGTGGTAGCTGCCGAAGGGCAGGTCGCCGACGACCCAGGCATGGCGGTTGCCGCGGGCGACGCATTGCACGTGGTAGGCCATCTCGTCCAGCGTCACGGGCAGGGTGCTGTCGCGGCCCTGCAGCGTCATGCCCAGCGAGTCGCCGATCAGCAGCACGTCGACGCCCGCGTCGTCGAGCAGCCGCGCGAAGCTGGCGTCGTAGCAGGTGAGCATGGCGATCTTCTCGCGGGCCGCGCGCATGGCAGCCAGGCGATGCAAGGTCATCGGCTTGCGCGGTGCGGCGGCGCCCTCACCGGCGTTGGCGGGAGTGGGGTACATCGTCAGACCAGTCCGTCGAAGGGCAGCACATCGACCCGGTCGCCGGCGGCCACGTTGCCTTGTTCATGGTGCAGCACGACCAGGCCGTTGGCCTCGCTCATGCTGCGCAGGATGCCCGAGCCCTGTGACCCGGTGATCTCCACCTGCCAGCCGGCGGCGCCGCGCGTGACGATGCCGCGCTGATACTCGGTGCGCCCGGCCTTCTTGCGGATGGCCTGCGTGCTGGCGGCGCTGAGCATCGGCAGCGGCTGCGCCGAGGCCCCGCTCATCGCCAGCAGCGCATCGCGCACGAAGGCGTAGAAGGTGACCATCACCGCCACCGGATTGCCCGGCAGGCCGAAAAGGATGGCGTCGTGGCCGCGGCTGGTGATCCGCCCGATCGCCATCGGCCGGCCCGGGCGCATCGCGATGCGCCAGAACAGCACGTCGCCCAGCGTCTTCATGACCTGCTTGGTGTGGTCGGCCTCGCCGACGCTCACGCCGCCGGAGGTGATCACCGCGTCGGCGTTCTCGGCGGCGTGGCGGAAGGCGGACTCCAGCGCGGCCGGGTCGTCGCGCACCACGCCCATGTCGATCAGGTCGACGCCCAGGCGCTGCAGCATGCCCCACAGCGTGTAGCGGTTGCTGTCGTAGACGCAGCCGGCGTCCAGCGGCTCGCCGATGGAACGCAGCTCGTCGCCGGTCGAGAAGAAGGCCACGCGCAGCCGCCGCAGAACGGGCACCTCGGCCTGGCCGAGCGAGGCCAGCAACCCCAGGTCGGCCGGGCGCAGCACGCGGCCGGCCTTCAGGGCGGCCTCGCCCTTCGCGAGGTCCTCGCCGGCCAGGCGCCGGTTGTCGCCGGGGCGCACCACGCCCGCGGGCACCGTCACGCGCGCGCCGTCGGCCTTCGTGAACTCCTGCGGCACCACCGTGTCCAGCCCGGCAGGCATCACCGCGCCGGTCATGATGCGCACGCACTGGCCCGCGCCGACGCTGCCGTCGAACTGCGCGCCGGCGAAGCCGGTGCCGGCCACCTGCAGCACGGTGTCGCCACTGGCCGCGAGATCGCTGCCGCGCAGCGCGTAGCCGTCCATCGCCGAGTTGTCGTGCGCCGGCACGTCGATGGCCGAGACGATGTCGCGCGCCAGCACGCGGCCCAGCGACGAGCGGATCGCCAGCATCTCCACCGCCTGCACGCGCGGCACCAGGCGGGCGATGAACTCCTGCGCCTGCGCCACCGGCAGGGCGTTCGGGTCGTAGCCGCTCACGCAGGAGGCGATCTCGGCCAGGCTGGGGGGCGTCGCAGGGTTCATCGTGCTCACAGGCTCAGGATCATCAGATGCTTGTCATGGTAGCGGCCGTCGAGCTTGATGGCCCGCGGCAGGGTGCCGTAGCGCACGAAGCCGGCGTGAAGGTAGAGGTGTTCGGCGGCGGCGTTGCCGGCGGTGACGCTCAGGGTGAGTGCTTCCAGCCCGTCGGCCGCCCGAGCCTGTGCGATGCATTCCTGCAGCAAGGCCCGGCCGACGCCGCGGCCCCTGGCGTGGTCGACCACCATCATGCCGATCAGGTGGCCGACGTGGCGCACCTTCAGGCGCATGTCTCGCTCGCAGCTGACCGCGCCGAGCAGCGCGCGGCCGTCCCAGGCACCGAGCGTGAACTGGCCGCCCTGAGGCCGGTCCAGCCCCAGCCGCGGCAGGTAGGCTTGCGCGGGTTTGGCGGCCTCGGCCTCGGCATCGCTGGTGAAGGCATCGGCATGGGCAGCGAGCATCGCGTCGCGCAGCGCCTTGTAGTCGGGCAGTTCCAGCGCACGCAGGCGACGCACGACGAACGGTTCAGGCATTCGACTGCAGCTGCTGCAGGTCCGCCGGCGTGTTGGCGTTGAAGAAGGCCTTCGCGTCGTCGAACGGCACCTCGATGCAGCGGTGCTGCGCCGTCCAGCGGTCGATCTTGCGTTGGCCCGTCTGCGTGAAGCGCACCAGGCTCTCCATCAGCGACGCCTTCATCAGGCAGAACACCGGCTGCACCTGCCGCACGCCGTTCTCGACGGTCGCGGCCATCGCGATGTCGGCGCCGTCGGATTCCAGCGCCGCGGCCAGCTTCTCGACCAGGTCGATCGGGAAGCCCGGCGTGTCGCAGGGCACGGTGACGAGGTAGGGCGTCTCGCAGTGCTCCAGGCCGGCCAGGAAGCCGGCCAGCGGGCCGGGGTAGTCGGGCAGGGCGTCGGGCCAGACCGGCACGCCCAGCGACTCGTAGGC
>CAZVLY010000339.1:0-4700 GCA_964628175.1 uncultured Piscinibacter sp.
CCTACGCCGACCTGCTGCTGCCGGCCACCACCTGGGGCGAGAAGGACGGCACCGTGACCAACAGCGAGCGGCGCATCAGCCGCGTGCGCCCGGCCGTGTGGGGTGCCGGCGAGGCGCGGCACGACTGGGCCGCGGCCACCGCCTTCGCGCAACGGCTCGAGCAACGGCTGCGTCCCGGCCGGCCGACGCTGTTCGCCTACGCGACACCGGAGTCGGTGTGGAACGAGCACCGCGAGAGCACGCGCGGCCGCGACCTCGACATCACCGGCCTGAGTTATGCACGCCTGGACGAAGCCCCGCAGCAGTGGCCCTTCCCGAGCGGCGCCACCGAGGGCCGTGCGCGTCTGTACGAGGACGGCGTGTTCCCCACCGAGAACGGCCGCGCCCGCTTCGCCGACACGCGCCACGAGAAGCTCGCCGAGCCGCGCGATGCGCGTTATCCGTTCTCGCTGAACACCGGCCGGCTCAGAGACCAATGGCACGGCATGAGCCGCACCGGCACGGTGGCCCGGCTGTTCGGCCATGTCGCCGAGCCGTCGATCGAGATGCACGCGCAGGACATGGCCCGCCTGAATCTCGCCGAGGGTGACCTGGTACACGTGACCTCGCGGCGCGGCACGCTGGTGCTGCCGGCGCGCACCAGCGCGCAGGTCGCCCCGGCCCAGAGCTTCATCGCCATGCACTGGGGCGAGGAGTACCTGAGCGGCCGCAGCGCCACCGGCGCACGCCTGACCGGCGTCAACGCGCTGACCAGCCCGGCCTTCTGCCCGAGTTCGCGGCAACCCGAACTCAAGCACGCGGCGGTGAAGATCCTCAAGGCCGAGCTGCCCTGGCAGCTGCTGGCCATGGCCTGGCTGCCCGAGGGAGAAGCCCTGCGCGCGCAGGCGCTGCTGCGCGAGGCCATGGGGGCCTTCGCCTTCGCCACCGCGGTGCCGTTCGGGCGCGAACGCTGTGGCGTGCTGTTCCGCGCCGCGGCCTACGAGGCGCCGCCGCAGGAACTGCTGCAGCGGATCGAGGCCGTGCTCCTGCTCGACCAGCCCGGCGTGTTGCGCTACGCCGACCGGCGCCGTGGCCAGCAACGCAGCATGAAGCTGGCCGCACAGGGCGGCGACGCGAAGCTCGAGGCCTTCCTGCTCGCCGGCGACATCAGCGCCGAGGCCTGGGTGCGCCCGCTGCTGCAGGACGGTGCGAGCGCGCGGGCCTTCGGCCGCGCCCTGCTGCAGCCGGGCGCGAAGGCGCCGATGGCGCTGCCGGCGCGCGGACGGCAGATCTGCAGCTGCTTCGATGTCGGCGAGGCGCAGATCGACGACACGCTCACGCAATGCAGCGGAAGCCCGGACGCTCAACTTGCCCAGTTGCAGAACGAACTCCGATGCGGCACGAACTGCGGATCGTGCATCCCGGAACTCAAGCGTATCGTTCGCCTCCGACAGCAGGCGGCATGAACTTTGCGATGCCGTGACACGGAGACAGGCATGAGCATCGCGACATACATCAAGGAAATCGGCCGCGGCAAGGAAGGGGCGCGCGCGCTGACGCAGGAGCAGGCGCACGACCTGATGAGCCAGGTGCTCGACGGCCGCGTCACCGACCTCGAGATCGGCGCCTTCGCCATCGCGATGCGCATCAAGGGCGAGACCCCCGACGAACTCGCCGGCTTCCTGCAGGCCACGCACGAACGTTGCATCGCCTTGCATCCGCAGCACCCGATGGTGGTGCTGCCCTCGTACAACGGCGCGCGCAAGCTGCCGAACCTGACCACGCTGCTGGCCTTGCTGCTCGCGCAGGAAGGCGTGCCGGTGCTGGTGCACGGCCCGGAGCACGACCCGGGCCGCGTGACCACCGCCGAGATCTTCCAGACCCTGGGCCTGCCCAGCGCCAGCGATGCCGGCGACATCCACGCCGCGTGGCAAAGGCGAGAGCCGGTGTTCATCCGCACCGAGGCGCTGTGCCCGCCGCTGGCGCGGCTGCTCGACGCGCGCCGCGTGATCGGCCTGCGCAACCCGGCACACACGGTGGCCAAGCTGCTCGCCCCGGGCCGGCAATCGCCTTCGCTGCGCGTGGTGAACTACACCCACCCCGAGTACGGCACGATGCTCACCGGCTTCCTCGGCCAGACGCTGGCCAACGCAATGCTGCTGCGCGGCACCGAGGGCGAGGCCGTGGCCGACCCGCGCCGGCTGCCGCGGCTCGATGTCTTCCTCGCCGGCCAGCTGCGCCCCGAGTTGTCGCGGGCCGCCCAGGAAGGCGTGCTCACCGAGCTGCCGGTGCTGCCGCGCAGCAACGACGCCGCCACCACCGCGCTGTACATCCAGTCGGTGGTCAGCGGCGAGAAGCCGGCGCCCGGCCCGCTGCAGCAGCAGGTCGAATGCCTGGTGGCGGCGCTCGCCGCGATGCAGCGGCTGCAGGAACAGGAGAAGACCGCATGACGAGCGTGATGGGCAGGAACCCCGCGGGGCGCGTCAGCCTGGTGGGCGCGGGCCCCGGCGACCCGGATCTGCTGACGATCAAGGCGGTGCGCGCGATCCGCGCCGCCACCGTGCTGCTGGTCGACGATCTCGTGGGCGAGGGCGTGCTGCGCTTCGCGCGTCGCTCGGCACGCATCGTGCACGTGGGCAAGCGCGGCGGCTGCGCGAGCACGCCGCAGGCCTTCATCGAGAAGCTCATGGCGGCCGAGGCGCTGCAGGGCGAGCGCGTCGTGCGCCTGAAGGGCGGCGACCCCTTCGTGTTCGGCCGCGGCGGCGAGGAGGCCGAGCACCTGCGCGCGCTGGGCATCGAGGTCGAGGTGGTCAACGGCATCACCGCCGGACTGGCCGCGACCGCCGCGCTCGGCGTGCCGCTGACGCACCGCGAACATGCGCATGGCGTGATGATGGTGACCGGCCATGCCCGCGGCGAGGACGCCTCGCTGCACTGGCCCACGATCGCCGCCGCGGCCGCGCAAGGCCTCACCCTGGTCATCTACATGGGCGTGGCGACGGTGCGATCGCTGCAGGCCGGCCTGCTCGAGGCGCTGCCCGCCGCCACGCCGGTGGCGGTGGTGCAGCACGCGAGCCTGCCGCAGCAGCGCCACGCCGCCGGCACGCTCGGCGCCCTGGCCGAACTGATCGAGCAGCACGGCCTGGGCAGCCCCGCGGTGATCGTGGTCGGCGACGTGTTGCGTGGCATGCGTCACGCCGCGCTCGCTGCGCAACCGATGAAACACGAACGCGCCGCCTGAGCCCGAGCCCCGCCCGTATCATCCTGCGCGACGCAGGGAGGCGCACGCCAATGCAGGAACTCGACAAGCTCAACCAGCTCACCGAATCGCACGGCGAGCTGCGCCCCGGCAAGGGCCTCATCTCGGGGATCATCGCGCTGTCGCTGGCGATCCTGTGCTTCCTGGGCGTGCTGGCCTTCCACTTCCCCGAGTACCTGACGACGCCGCAGCTGCGCCAGTCCTACAACGTCGACATCATCCGCAAGCTGATGTACGCGGCGATGGTGATCGCCGGCGGCATCGCGATCTTCAACACCGTGTTCGGCCGCGCGCGCTGGCTCGCCGGCGCGGCCTTCGTGCTGGTGGCGCTGACCGCGCTGCTCGGTGGCCACAAGGTTCCGGTGAACGACTTCGCCGACAACACGCCCTACATCGGGCTGGACTGGTTCATCCTCGACCTGCTCGGCTCCTCGCTGATCTTCATCTTCATCGAGAAGCTGTTCGCGCTGCGCAAGAAGCAGCCGGTGTTCCGCCCCGAGTGGCAGACCGACTTCCACCACTTCATCGTCAACCACATGGTGGTGGGTTTCGTGCTGCTGGCCACCAACCTGCTGGTGCACAAGCTGTTCGGCTGGGCCGCCAAGGACGGCGTGCGCTTCTGGGTGCAGGAGCTGCCGTTCCCGGTCGCCCTGTTCGGCATCATCCTGGTGGCCGACCTGGTGCAGTACTGGACGCACCGCGCCTACCACGAGGTGCCGCTGCTGTGGCGCCTGCACGCCGTGCACCACAGTGCCAAGAGCATGGACTGGCTGGCCGGCTCGCGCCAGCACATCGTCGAATTGCTGATCACACGCACGCTGGTGCTGGCACCGATCTACGTGCTGGGCTTCAGCAAGGAAGTGATCGATGCCTACATCGTCGTGGTCGGCTTCCAGGCGGTGTTCAACCACGCCAACGTGAGCGTGCGGCTCGGGCCGCTGCGCTACCTGATCGTCACGCCCAACTTCCACCACTGGCACCACTCGCAGGACGACGAGGCGATCGACCGCAACTACGCGGCGCACTTCGCCTTCCTCGACCACCTGTTCGGCACCGCGGTGCAATCCGACCGGAAGTGGCCGGATCGTTACGGCGTGCAGGGCGACTACGTGCCCGACGGCTTCCTCAAGCAGCTCGCCTTCCCGTTCGTCTGGAAGAAGTCCTGACTCGGTCTCCCGCCCGTTGAGAGGGACCGGGGCGGCGGGGCACTCTGCGCCGCTCATGTCCCCCGTCGCCGGCCTGCAGCCAACGCCTCCTCCGTTACTTCGCTCTGCAGAGCGCCCCACCGCCCCGATCCTGCGACACCGTTGCAGGCGACGGATGCTTGCCAATGGTGGTGCCACCCGACGGCCTGGGCCTGCTCAACTCGGTACTAACCCACCCACTGCGAAGCTTGCCGGCACCCGGCAATTGACCTACATTAACTTTCGTTGACCGATCGGTCGATGAATTGCAGGATCAA
>CAZVLY010000340.1:0-4695 GCA_964628175.1 uncultured Piscinibacter sp.
TGCTGGGCATCGCGCCCGACAAGTACGCCGGCAGCGTGCACGCCAAGATGCAGTGCGTGGCCTGCCACACCGGGATCACCGACAACCCGGGCGCCGGGGCCGGCCACAAGAAGGATCCGGCCCGCACCACGTCCAGCTCCGTGGGTTGCGCCGACTGCCACCAGAAGCTGTGGGACCAGGCCAAGGCCGACAACACCGCCGCGGCCAAGCCCCGCCTGGGCATCGTGGTCGACAACATCGAGGCCTACCGCAAGTCCTTCCATGCGCGCGGCAGCAAGGCCGACCGAAGCAAGGCGAACGCCAGCTGCGACGGCTGCCACGACACGCACAGCTTCGACATCCCGACCAAGGCCAGCCCGGCGCACGAGGCGTGGCGACTGACCAGCGCGGCAACCTGCGGCCAGACCTGCCACAGCGACGCGCTGGAGGAATACACCGCCTCGATCCACGGCAAGGAAGCGCTGGTCAAGCACAACGTCAAGTCGGCCGTCTGCTCCGACTGCCACAGCGCCCACGCCGTCGGCAACACCTCGGCCGACCCGGTCAAGCTCACGATCACCGCCAACTGCGGCAGCTGCCACGCCGAGAACTACAAGTCCTACAAGGCCACGTACCACGGCCAGATCAGCACGCTGGGTTACGCGTACACGGCCAAGTGCTACGACTGCCACGGCAGCCACGGCATCCTCGAGGCGAAGAACGCCGAGTCGAAGGTCCACCCGAACAACCGCATGCAGACCTGCGAGTCCTGCCACAACGGCAAGAAGGGCGTCGGCGTCGCGCCCGCGGGCTTCGCGACCTTCCAGCCGCACGGCCGCACCGACGACTTCGCGCGCTACCCGCAGATGTGGATCGGCTACCAGATGATGGTCGGGCTGCTTGTAGGCACCTTCGGCTTCTTCTGGCTGCACACCTTGCTGTGGTTCTGGCGCGAGTTCCAGGACCGCCGCCAGGGTGTGCTGCGCCCGCACGTGGCGGCTTCCGCGCTGCCCGCGAACCTCGAAGCCAAGCACTTCCGGCGCTTCAGCGCCATCTGGCGACTGGCGCACATCACGTTCGCGCTCAGCCTGATGATCCTCACGCTGACCGGCATGCCGCTGTTCTACCCCGACGCCGCCTGGGCACCGTGGGTGATGAAGGCGCTCGGCGGGCCGAAGGTCGCCGGGCTGATCCACCGCGTCAACGCGGTGATCTTCGCCGCGGTGTTCTTCTGGCACCTGGGCTACATGGCGCTGAACCTGTGGCGCCAGCGCAAGACCTTCCGCTGGTTCGGCCCGGACTCGATGATCCCGAACCTGCAGGACGGCCGCGACATGCTCGCCATGTTCAAGTGGTTCTTCGGCAAGGGCCCGCGCCCGGTGTTCGACCGCTGGACGTACTGGGAGAAGTTCGACTACTGGGCGCCGTTCTGGGGCGTCACGATCATCGGCGTCAGCGGCCTGATGATGTGGCTGCCCGGCCTCACCGGCACCTACCTGCCCGGCTGGGTGTTCAACGTGGCGGCGATCTTCCACGGCGAGGAGGCGTTCCTGGCGGTGGTGTTCCTCTTCACGGTGCACTTCTTCAACAACCACTTCCGGCCCGACAAGTTCCCGGTCGAGATCGTGATGTTCACCGGCACGATGAGCCTGGAGCACTACCGCCGCGAGCATCCCCTCGAGTACCAGCGCATGGTCGAGAGCGGCGAACTCGACAAGCATCTGGTCGACGCACCGTCGGCACCGATGACGCTCGCGTCCAAGCTTCTGGGGTTCGTGCTGATCGCGGCGGGGCTGACCTTGCTGGCCGGAGTCGCCATCGGCTTCTTCACCGGCGCTTGATCGATCGCAAAGCCATGCCGCCGCAATTGCTTACAAGGACGAGACAGACGTGAACACGCGGCGATGACGCCATGACCGGTACCTCAAAAGGGTGCCGAACCAAGAACGATGGAGGACGCAATGAAGCGCTCGTTGATCGGATGGGGAGTGGTGGCTTCGGTCTTGTGGGCCCTGGCGGGCTGCGGCGGAGGCGGGTCGTCCTCGCCCGCGCCGACACCCAGCAAGGGCACGACGCGCAGCGACACGATCGCGGCCGCCGGTGCCGTGGCGGTCAACGGCTCGGCGAGCAATTCGGCCTCCGGCTTCACGGTGCTGCAGGCCGCCGGGGTGCCCGTCGTGACGGTGAACAGCCCGCCCCAGGTCCGCTTCACCGTGTTCTCCGACGGCGCCGTCAAGACGGGCCTGACCAACACGAACGTGCGCTTCGCGATCGCCAAGCTGGTGCCGGGCACCAATGGCGACCCCGACCAGTGGCTGAGCTACGTCTACCGCACCGAATCCACGGCGACCGCGCCCAACAATGTCGGCCCCGGCGGCACGCCGGCACTGGCCAGCGCCAAGCAGGCGACCACGGACCCGAACTCCGCGGCGCAGCTGGTCTACAACGCCGACGGCTACTACACCTACACCTTCAGCACCGACATCAAGGACCCCACCAAGACCAACGGCGTGGTGTTCGAGCCGGACCGCACGCACCGCATCGCCATCCAGCTCAGCTACAAGAACGCTGCCGGCGAGACGGTGCTGGTCAACCCGTACGTCGACTTCACCATCGACGCGAACGGCAACTCCGTGCTGGTCACCGACCCGTCCAAGACGCGCAAGATGACCGATGTCTCCTCGTGCAACTCCTGCCATGAGAAGCTGGCGCTGCACGGCGGTGGCCGGGTCGACACGCAGTACTGCGTGATGTGCCACAACCCCGGCACCACCGATGCCAACAGCGGCAACGTGCTGACGATGTCGACGATGGCGCACAAGATCCACTCGGGCAAGCTGCTCAAGGCCAAGCTCGACGCCGGCCAGGGTGGCGAGGACTACGCGATCTGGGGTTTCGGCGCCGCCAAGGTGGACTTTGCCGAAGTCGGCTTCCCGCAGGACCTGCGCAACTGCACGAAGTGCCACTCGGCGTCCAACCCGAACACGCCGCAGGGCGACAACTGGAAGACCAAGCCCAGCAAGGAAGCCTGCCTGACCTGCCACGCCAACAAGCCGGGCTCCGACTGGGAGGCCAGCCACAAGGTGTTCGCAAGGGATCCGGCGGTCACGCCGGGTGCGACGGGCACCGAGGAGGCGCTCAGCCTGACCAACGCGCAGTGCGTGGCCTGCCACAAGGTCGGCTCCAACATCGCACCGGAGCGCGTGCACTGGAACCAGAACGAAGAGAACGCGGCCAAGTACAAGATGAACATCGAGAGCGCGACCTTCGATGCGACCGCGCGCAAGGTGACCGTCAAGTACTACCTGTCCGACCCGACCAACAACAACGCGGCCTACAACCTGGTCACCTCGGACTGCGCGAGCACGACGGTGCCCACCTGCGGCAACACGACGAAGTTCGGCAACCTGCGCTTCTACCTGGCTTATCAGAACCTGGTTGGCCAGTCGACCACGGTGACCGAGTTCACTGCCAGCACCAACGGCACCAACACCGCGACGAACGGCTACGCCTACAAGGGCGTCAACGACGGCAGCAACCACTACACGCTGGACATCGTGCTGCCGGCCGACACCGCCACTGCCGTGGCGGCCGGAACGGCCCGCGTCGTCAGCATCGGCCAGGTGAAGGAAGCGAAGCTGCAGGCCAAGTGGGCGACGGATCCGCGCCCCGAGGCGATTCCGGCGGCGCTCGTCAACGTCGTCGCGCAGAACGCATGGACCGAAGTCGCGCTGGGCGGCACGTTGTCGCCGCGCCGCACGATCGTGTCCAACGAGAAGTGCAACGCGTGCCACGGCGCGCTGGGCACGACCTCGGGTGCGAACACGCTGTCGGAGGCCTTCCACGGCGGTGCGCGCAACACGGTCGAGGCCTGCGTGGTCTGCCACGACGTCAACCGGATGTCGTCGACCGTCATGACCGACGGGCAGGCGCTGAACGAGTCGTACCAGTTCAAGCGCATGATCCACGGCATCCACGGCAACTCGAAGCGCACCTACCCGTTCACGCACGGCAACCCCGTGCAAGGGGCGTTCGACAAGGCCGGCAACCTGGCGCTGGGCGGCATCTTCCTGGCCGACTACACGATCCGCAACTTCGCGCCGGTCGTGCTCCCCGCCGGGACGGCCGTTGCCGCAGGGTCCACGTTCGAGACCATCGAGTCGATGATCAACAGCGCGGCCGCGACCGCCGGCTACACCGGCTCACCGCAGGTCATCGAGAACTACGCCGCCGAGGTGGCGTGGCCGGGCGTCGGCATCAACTGCAACGCCTGCCACGTCGACAACTCGTACAAGGTGGACAACGGGCCGCTCGGCTCGGTGGTGGCCAAGCCGGCGGGCGTGACCGACCCGAAGGGCTGGCGCGTCATCTCGCCGAAGGCGGCGACCTGCACGGCCTGCCACAACTCGCCCACCGCGATCGCGCACGTCACGAGCTTCGGCAATGCCTCGTTCGCGAACCGGACACAGGCCGAGTCGATGCTGGTACAGGAGACCTGCGCCGATTGCCACTCGAGCGGCGGCTTCAAGGGCGTGGACATCGTGCACGGCCAGAACTGAGCATGCGCCTCCTGCCCGCCCTGGCCGCCCTGTTCGTCTGCCTGGGCGGGCTGACCGGCCCGGCCTCGGCGCTGACGGAGGCCGAGGCGTCCAAGGCCTGCGTGGAGTGCCACGACGCCGACGACCTGCCCGACATGAGCCAGGGCCCGCACGGCGA
>CAZVLY010000341.1:0-4655 GCA_964628175.1 uncultured Piscinibacter sp.
GAATGGCTCTTCCGGGTCGACCTGCCGAGTTCGCCCCGGATGGAACGACAGCGAAACCCGCCACCTTGTCGGTGCGCGGTACTCGTGGCAGCTTGCGCATCGTCGTGCGCCGCACCTGCATGCGAACGCGCCCTTGGATGTTGCCCTTGGAAACCCCACCTCTGCCAGCGGCATCTCGGCAAGCACCGCGGACCGCCGGCGTTCCTCCTCACATCCGAAGCGTTCAGCCAGCCGCCGGAGCCGGAGTTCGGCTCTCGTTCAGCGGCGAGAGTCAGGCGTCCGGCCTAAGCGACCCTGGACAGGGCACGCTCCACCTCGCCGATGAACCGGCCGTGGTTGAACTCGGCCTTTCCGACGATGTCGAGCACGTGCTCGTTGAGGCTCTCCCGGTCGGACGCCGACAGGTCCTTGCCGGTCACCACGACGATGGGGATCTGCGCCGTCGACGCGCTGGCCTTCAGTGCCTCGACCACGTCGAACCCGTTGATCTCCGGCATCTCGAGGTCGAGGGTGATCAGGTCGGGCCGGAAGCGACGCGCCAGTTCAATGCCTTCGCGTCCGCCGAGAGCACGCAGCACGACGCAGTCGCGCTGCCGCAGCTGCTCCGCGAGGAGTTCGACCGCGGCGGAGTCGTCGTCGATGACCAGCACGGTGACGTCGCGCGGCGCGTCGGGGACCAGGCCGAGGCGCTCCAGGCCCCTGGCCAGCGCATCGCGCGTGATCGGCTTCTGCAGCACCAGTGCAGCACCGAGCGAGAAGCCTCGCCCCTCATCGGCCACGACCGAGACCACCACCACCGGCACGGCTTCCCACGCCGAGGTCTTCAGCCGCGCGAGGAACTCCCAGCCGTCCATGTCCGGCAGCAGGATGTCGAGCGTGATCAGGTCCGGAATGAACGCGTCCTCGACGAGCGCGAGTGCCGCTTCCGCCGAGCCGACCCGCCGCACGGCGAAGCCCTTCGTCTCCAGCTGAGCCTGCATCAAGGCGGCTGCGTCGTCGTTGTCTTCGACCACCAGCGCCATCCGGCTCGGACGCGTGTTCGCGCCGGCGGGCTCCCCGACGACCCCGCTGTTGCGGCAGGGCAGCCAGACCGTGAAGCAGCTGCCCTTGCCGGGCTCGCTGGTCACGGCAACCGCCCCGCCATGGAGATCGGCGAGGCGATCCACCATGACGAGCCCCAGGCCAGTGCCTTCGCCGCTGTGACTCACGGCGTTCGGGACCTGGCTGAACGGCGCGAACAGCCGCGCCAGGTCGTCGTGCGCGATGCCGATGCCGGTGTCGGACACCGAAAGCTCGACGAAGCGCTCGAAGTCGCTCGGCGGCAGGGGCTTTCGAATGCCCTCGCGGAATCCCGGCAGCGCGGTCTCCGCGCGAATGCGCATGACCACCTCCGCGCCGAGCTTCACCGTGCCGGCCACGGGCGAGAACTTCATCGCGTTGGAGATCAGGTTGAGCAGGATCTGCTTGACGCGGCGCGCGTCTGCCCCGATCACACCGAGGTCGCCGCGCGGCTCGATCTGCAGGCGGATCTGCCGCGCCTGCGCCTGGGTTCCGAGCATCGCCACGGCATCCACCAGGGCCGACTCCAGGTGTACCGCGCCGAGTGCGAGCTCCATCTTGCCGGCCTCGATCTTTGAGAGGTCGAGGATGTCGTTGATGAGCGCAAGCAGGTGGTGGCCGCTCTGGTAGATGTGCCCGGCGAAGCGGCGTTGCTTCTCGGGATCGTCGGCCGCGCCTTCCTTGAGCATGTCCGAGAAGCCGATCACGGCATTCAGCGGCGTGCGCAGCTCATGGGACATGCTGGCGAGGAACGCGGATTTCAGTCGGGTCTGCTCCTGGAGCTGGGCGTTCGACGCGGACAACTGGTCGTTGACCACCTCGAGTCGATCGCTCAACGCGCGCAACTCCGCTGCGCGCGATCGCTCCTGGGCATGGGCTCCCACGAGGCCGGCGTAGAGACGACCGTTCTCCAGCAACAGTGCGCCCAACACGAAAGTCGCGGCCAGCAGGCCGTAGACGCGCCCCAGGTAGAAGCCGACATCGAATCGACCGGCGTTCAGCACCGCCGACAGGGCGATGTCGAGCAGCCAGGCGCACAGGACCACCATCAGCCACACGTCGAGCACGGAGTGCGGCCGGCGCCACGACAGCAGGCCGAGCGCCACCAGGCTCGCGAGCCACACGCACGACACCACGCCCTTCATCGCCAGCGTGTAGTGGTTGCCCTGCATGATGGCGGGCAACGAGTCATGGCCGGCCGTGACGAGCAGTGTCAGCCCGACCACGGCAAGCAAGGTGAGCGCGCCGGTGGCTGCGATCGCCCAGCCGGGCGGCAACACGACGGCAGCGCGACGGCCGGTGCGTCGCGACAGCATCGTGTACGCGATGACGAACAGCGGGAAACCGCCGTGCCAGAACATGTAGAGCCATGCGGTCGTCTGGGGACCACCGCCGAGCACGCCACCCGCTGCAAACAGCCCTGGAAAGCTCAGACCGTGGGCAACGGTCGCGAACGCGGTGTAGAGATAGCCGCCGGCCAGCACGAGCACCGACTTCGAGCGGGCGATCCTGAACTGACCGAAGAGCAGCAGTGCGGTGATCAGGTCGCTGACGACGAGCGCCGAGGCGTAGAGCGGGATGAACGCCTGGACCTGCGGCAAGGGCTCCTTGGCCCACTGCGCGGACACGCCGAAGAGCACCACCGACAAGACGAACACGCCGATCGCAAAGCGCCGCTCCGCCGGGCCGGCGGGCCAGGTGGCGAGAAAGCTGGCAGCGGAGGGAATCTGGCGCACCCCGTCGGAGCCCGCCCCGAGTTTCATGGCTCGATCAGAACAGAATCGCCTGCGTGCTGCTACCGCCAGACCTTACTGGTGAGTCAAAGATCGTCAGCACAGCCCATGCGCTGTGCGTCGGTGATGACGGCGGCTTCGCACGAGCGCGAAGCAAATGATCGGACCGCTGTGGGTCCTGTGGCTGGCCGAAAGCTCGGCGAGCCGACTGCTCAACCGGCCGCGTCGTAGGCTCGCCGAAGCCAGCCCTGCAGTTGCGCATCGACTTCCGCCTCGCTGGTGATGCGCGTGGTGGCATTGCACATGCTGCCTGTGGGCTGCACTTTCAGCCGAGCGTGAGCAGGCAGGTCCTTCGCATTCAAGCCGATCTCGATGCTCTCTTTCGTGGCAGGCCCCACCATCGCAAACTGCTTCTTCCGGCGCAGGCTGACGTACGACTTCTTCGGCGCTTCTTCGAAGTCTCCGAACGCCCTGATCTGCGCCATCACCGCTTCGTGCAGTGGACGCAGCCCCGACTTCGCGCCGGTGTAGATGGCGGCCAGCGGGTCGCCACTTGCCGTCGTGGCAGCGGCGGTCGGTGCTCCTCCGCCCAGGTCCGGCAAGGGCTTGTCGATGAAGAGCGCAACGGCATTCGCGTCGCCGTATCCGAGCTTGAAGTGCTCCATCAGCCAGCTGCGCTTCTCGCCGTGCTTGGCCGCGCCGCTGGCGGCAACGGCGGCGTGCAATTCGGCAATGGTCTTGCCGGTGCGGGCCTGAATGTTCTTGAGCTGCGTGATCGTCGCGGCTGCGGGGTCGGCCATGGCTTGCTCCTGTCGTCGGTGGTTCAGCGCATCTTCAAAGGCCAGTGTTCGCTCTTCGTGCGCTCCGGCAGCACGAACTCCATGTGGTCGAACGCCCAGTACATCAACCGCGTGACCAGCGGGGGCTGGCCGGTCTCGCAGATCGCCTGCAGCGTGGCCAGGATGCGGGTGCCGCCGCCAGCCATGCTCTTGGCGGTCGGGGTGCCGGAGGGCATGCCCAGCACCCGAAGCGTCACTTCGACGCCGCCGCCCACGGACTTCAGTTCATAGCTGACACGGCAGACCGGATCGTCGAACTGCGTGAAGCGGTGCGTGTGCACGAATCGATGAGGCGGTTCGAACACCTCCACCGAGCCATCGACGATGACGTGCTTGCCGGTGCCCGTGCGCATCTGCATCGGCACGCCGGCGCCCAGTGCGCCGGCGCTGTGCAGCCAGGCGTTGAACACCGCTCCCTGGGCCTCGCCCTGTTTGGTGAGCTCCCGCCAGACTCGTTGGATGTCGGCCTTGATGAAGATGCGGAAGACGACGTCCTCGGCCTTGCACGTGTCAGCCATGTTTGCGAGCCTTCCTGGCGGGTGGAGCGTTGAGCTTTGGCAGCGCACGCACCTCGGCGCCCTCCGCGTCGTACTTGAGTCGCGTGAGGCGAGCGGCCCAGAAGGCACTGAACTCCGTCGTCCAGCGCTCGTGGATCAGTTGCAGCGGCGTCGGGTCGAACCACAAGAGCTTGTCGCGGCCGTCCTTGGCCGTCACGAGCAGACCACCCCGCTCCAGCGCGGCGAGGTGCTTCATGACCGCGTGGCGGCCGATCTCGGCGGAGAAGAACTCGCAGACGTGGTTCACGTTGCATCCGCCCTCACGCTTGAGCAGGTCGAGCATGCGCCGGCGAAGATCGGAAGAGAGCGCGAAGAAGGTGGCGTCAAGTTCGTCTGCCTCCATATGTGCCAATATGGTCACATGTTGCACCCGCGCTTGTCAAGCAAACGAGTTGCGGCGCTGGCCAAGGGCGGGCCGCCAGCGGCGGCCCCGCCTCACTCCACCGTCACGCTCTTCGCCAGATTGC
>CAZVLY010000342.1:0-4644 GCA_964628175.1 uncultured Piscinibacter sp.
CCGAGCGGGCACTCGACCGAAGCGCATTGCGCGGCGCGCGTGCTGATGGCGCTGCGCGGCGTCGACGAGCAGGGCGACGGCCTGGGCGCGATGCTGCTGCGCCAGGCTGCGCGCATCGCCGTCAACCGCACCATCGCCGGTGTCCACTACCCGATCGACAGCCGGGCGGGACAGGTGCTCGGCACCTGCCTGGCGGAGTACATCGTCGGCCGCTGTGCCGACCCGGCGCTGCAGCCCACGGCACACGTGCCGCCGTACAGCAGCCACACGGCCAGGGAGTTCGATGCGCAAGCCTGCCTGATGAAGGACTTCCAGGCGCCGGTGAGCGGCAGCGACAGCAACCAGGTGGATCGCGACGGAGACGGTCTCACGCTGGGCGCCGTCCACACGCCCGTTCCCTCCCGGGCGATGGCGTGGCTGTGGCTGCATGCGTCGGCCGAGTGGCGCTGAGATGGCGGCGAACGTTGCCGGGGGGACGGGCCTGCCACGGGCCGATGCCTATCTGCCCTGGGCCCGGGCAACCGGCTTTCGCGACGCCGTGCTGCCGGGTGCGCGGGGAGACTGGCACTGGCTGCTGCTCGAGCTGTCGGAAACCACCTCGGCCAGCGACTTCGCCGCGGCGGCCGGGCAGTCGGCGCGAGACGACCTGCGCGTGCCCGCGCACTATCGCCATCCTCCGCGGGCTCTGGCGACATCGCGCTACTGCACGGCGGCCTGCTCGCCAGGCTTTCTGGCCGCCCTCGCCGGCGAGGGCGCGGCGGCACCCTGGGCCGAACTGCTGGCCAAGATCCGGCGCTTCGAGATCGGCTTCACCGCAGCGGAGCTGCCCGACCCCGATGCCGCGCCGCTGGCGCTGGCGGGCGACGGGCCGGCACCGGACGTCGTCGTGGGCATCGTCGACGACGGCCTGGCGATCGCCAACGAGCGCTTCCGCTCGCGCGCGAACGGCCGCCATGCCACGCGGCTGCTGGCCTTCTGGGACCAGCACCAGCGCGCCGTGCCCTCGAGCCCGTGGGTCCACGGTCGGGTGTTCGGTCAGGCGGAGCTGAACTCGCGCTTCGCGGCGCTGCCCGCCGCCGTCGGCCCGGCCGACGAAACCCGGCTCTATGCCGACATGGGCTACACGGAAGTGCGCCACCGCGTCACGCACGGGACCCATGTGATGGACCTCGCCTGCGGCGCCGACCCCCGCGATGCCACGGCGCCACCGATCGTGGCCGTGCAGCTGCCCGGCAGCTCGATCGCAGACACCTCCTGCGCCTCGTCGACGGTGTTCATGCTCGATGCCGTCCGCTTCGTGCTGGCCACCGCCGACGCTGCCGTGCCGCCGGGCCACAGCGTGCCCGTGATCATCAACCTGAGCATCGGCAACATCGCCGGGCCGCACGACGGCAGCTCCATCTTCGAGCAGGCGCTGGACGAACTGATCCGCCTGCGCAGTGCTTGCGAGGTGGTGCTGGCCGCGGGCAACAGCTACCTGATGCGCTGCCATGCCTGGATCGACCTGCCGCCGGCCAGCGCCATGACCCTGAACTGGCAGATCCAGCCGGGCGACGGCACGCCGAGTTTCCTGGAGCTGTGGTTCACCGACCCTGCCGGCACGGACGGCGTCGGCGACATCGGCGGCATCCGCCTGACCGTCACGCCGCCCGGCGGTCGGCCGATCGAGGTGCCGCATGGCCGGCCGGTCGCGGTGCCGGGCGAGAAAGGGCAGACCATGGCCATGCTCAGCCTGCAGCAGCAGGTGGCCAACGGCCGCAAGGGCATGGGTCTGCTGGCCGTGGCGCCGACGCAATGCACCGGCGAGTGGCTGGCGGCGGCCCCCAGTGGCGCCTGGCGGGTGGCGCTGCACAACGCAGGCGCCACGGCACTCGAATGCAACGCCTTCGTCCAGCGAGACGACGCGCCGCTGGGTCGGCCGACGCTGGGGCGCCAGTCCTACCTCGACGACGGGGATTACCTGCGTTTCGACGCGCGCGGCGCGGTGGAGGTGCTCGACTCCGATGCCGCCTACGTGCGCCGCGTCGGCACGCTGAACGGCCTGGCCAGCGGCGACAGGGTCCACGTGGCCGGCGGCGCGCTCACCGACCGCGAGGGCTCCGCCACGGCGGCGCGTTACTCGTCGGTGCCTTTGCGTGCGAGCGAGCCATCGCGCTGGCGCGTGCTGGCCGTCACCGAGGATTCGCCGGTGCTCAAGGGCGTGCTGGCGGCAGGCTCGGCCAGCGGCTCGTGTGCCGCGCTCAGCGGCACGAGCATGGCGGCCCCGCAGTTGACGCGCCACATCGTCGACCAACTGCGCGCGGAGGCGCCGCCGGCACGGGACATCGAGGACTTCCAGGGGCATCCGGTGCCGGCCGTACCGCTGGCACCGCAACAGCAGGCACGCTGGCGTCGCCGGCGCGGCGATCCGGCATGAGCGCCCGGCGCGTTCACCAGCGATCCGGCAGCCTGGCGACGATGCGCGCGCCGTCCGCGGCGTTCGTGACATAGCCGCCGCGTTCCAGGTCCTTCATCAGCCGGCTGATCATCTCCCGCGAACAGCCGACGCGACTGGCGATCTCGGCATGCGTCAGGTGCTCGGCGATCAGCCCGCTGCCGTCGGGCTGCGGCTCGGCCAGGCTTTCGAGCAGGCGGGCCACGCGCCCATAGACATCGAGCAGCGCCATGCTGCGCGCGCTCTGCGTGGCCAGGCGCGCGCGGTGGATCACGCGCTCGAGCAGCTCGAAGGCGAACGCCGGATGGGCGGCGATGTGCTCCTGCAGCGTGTGCCGCGTGATCACCGCGCACACAGCCGCCTCCTGTGCCACCACCGAGGCCGAGCGCGGCCCGCCGTCCAGGCTCATCTCGCCGAGGTACTCGCCCGGGCCGTAGATGCCGTAGACGATCTCGCGCCCGCGCTCGTCGGCGGAGAAGGCGCGCAGCCGGCCGCCCAGGATGATGTACAGCGTGTCGCCGAAGGTGCCTTCCTCGATCACCCGCTGGTGCTTGCGGAAGCGCTTGACTTCGCCGCGTTGCGCCAGAGCGCGAAGCGAGTCGGGGAGGCGGTCGAACAGGGCGGATTCGGCGACGTTGGGCACGCGGCGCGGCCCGGGCCCGTGATGGCCCGCCGACCGCAGGCGCCATCGTAGCGGCCGCCGCAGCCGCGGCAATGCGCGGCCTGGCGCGCTCAGGCCAGCGCCATGCCGTGCGGCACCGGCAGGCGTTCGGCGCCGCTGCGCAGCCGGCCCATCAGCGGCGGCAGCACCGCCACCTGCGCGAGCAGCGCGCGGATGCTCGCCGCGCCGGTCTTCAGCCGGATGCTGCTGATCTGCGAGCGCACCGTGCTCAGCGCCACGCCATGTTCCGCGGCGATCTCCGATGGCCGCGAGCCGGCACACAGGGCCGCGAGAACACGCGTCTCGCCGCCGGTCAGCCGGTGCAGCCTCGCGAAGCCCTGCACCGCCAGGTCGGCGCCCATCTGGCGCTTGCCCAGGATGACCAGCGTCGCCCCGGGCATGCCCAGCGGCACCACCGAGACGCTGACCTGCTGCGCGCCTTCGCCGAAGGTGAGCAGCCGGCGCAGGCCGCGGGCCTGCGCGTCGTGCAGCGCGGCCAGCAGCTGCTGCGCATCGGCGTTGCGGCGGGCGCGCAGCTCGCCGTGCAGCAGCACCAGCGGATGCTGGGCGTCGAGCTCGGCGAGCGCCGCCTCGTTGGCGTGGTGCGCGGCGCCATTCGCACCGACGAGCACGATGCCGTAGTCGATCTCGTCGAGCGCGGCGGAGAGCCAGCGCCACAGCGTCAGCGTGGCGCCGCGGCGCTCGGGCCCGCGGTAGGGCTGGTCGTGCGCTGGCGGCACGGTGGGCGAAGGGGCGTCGCTGGCGGCGACGCGGGAGAGCAGGTCGAACATGGGGGCTCCTCCTCGACGGCGCAGCGGGCCCGCACCGTTGGAAGTGAGCTTAGGTAACAGTCGTTCGCGCAGGCGGTGAATATTCACCGGCCGCGCGGGAATCCGCGCTCAGGTGCCGCCGACGAACGGGTTGCTGCGCCGTTCCTGCCCGAAGCTGCTCTGCGGCCCGTGGCCCGGCGTGAAGCGCACGTCGTCGCCCATCGGCCACAGCCGCGTGGTGATCGAGCGCACCAGGGTGTCGAAATCGCCCTGCGGGAAATCGGTGCGGCCGATGCTGCCCGCGAACAGCACGTCGCCGACGAAGGCGTGCTTCGTGGTCGGCTCGAAGAAGACCACGTGGCCCGGCGTGTGCCCCGGGCAGTGGCGCACCTGCAGCTTGCAGCCGCCCACGCGCACCGAGTCGCCGTCGTGCAGCCAGATCGTCGGGCTGAAGGCCTCGGCCGGCGGGAAGCCGAACATCTGGCTCTGCTGCGGCAGCGCGTCGATCCAGAACTGGTCGGCCTCGTGCGGGCCGATGATCGGCAGGCCGAGCGTGCGCGCCAGCGTGCCGGTGGCGCCGGCATGGTCGATGTGCGCGTGCGTCAGCCAGATCTGTTCGAGCGTCAGGCCGAGTTCCTTGACCGCGGCGAGCAGCACGGGGATGTCGCCGCCGGGGTCGATCAGCGCGGCCTGCTTCGTCTCGTCGTCCCAGACCAGCGAACAGTTCTGCTGGAACGGTGTGACGGGGAGGGTGCGGTGGCGAAAGCTCATTCGTCGCT
>CAZVLY010000343.1:0-4632 GCA_964628175.1 uncultured Piscinibacter sp.
GCGGCTGGATGCGCTGCTCGACCTGGTCGCGCTCGGCACGGTGGCCGACGTCGTGAAGCTCGACGCCAACAACCGCCGCCTCGTCGCGCAGGGCCTGCGCCGCATCCGCGGCGGGCGCATGCAAGCCGGGCTGGCAGCGCTGTTCGCCGCGGCAGGCCGCGATGCGCGCCGGGCGAGTGCCTTCGACTTCGGCTTCGCGCTCGGGCCGCGCATCAATGCGGCCGGGCGCCTGGCCGACATGACGCTGGGCATCGAATGCCTGCTCACCGACGACACTGGCCGCGCCGCCGAACTGGCCAAGCTGCTCGACGGCATCAACCGTGAGCGCCGCGAGCTCGAGACCGGCATGCGCGAGCAGGCCGAGCTGCTGCTCGAGCGGCTGATGCCCGACGGCGAGCCGCCGCCGGCGCTGGCGCTGTTCGACCCCGAGTTCCACGAGGGCGTGGTGGGCATCGTCGCCGCGCGCCTGAAGGACCGCGTGCACCGCCCGACCTTCGTCTTCGCACGCGGCCAGGACGGGCTGCTCAAGGGCTCGGGCCGCTCGATCCCCGGCTTCCACCTGCGCGACGCGCTCGACCTGGTCAGCAAGCGCCACCCCGGCGTGCTGCGCCGCTTCGGCGGCCATGCGATGGCGGCCGGCGCCACCGTCGCCGCGGACGACCTGCCCACCTTCGCGCAAGGACTGCAGCAGGTGGCGCGCGAGTGGCTCGACGCCGCCACGCTGGCGCGCACGCTGCTCACCGACGGGCCGCTCGATCCGGCGCAGTTCGCGCCGGCCACGGTGCGCGAACTCGACGCGCAGGTGTGGGGCCAGGCCTTCGAGCCGCCGGTGTTCTGCGACGAGGTGGAGGTAGTGTCGCAGCGGCTCGTCGGCGAGCGCCACATGAAGCTGTCGGTGCGACACGCCGGCACCTTGCGCGACGCCATCTGGTTCGGCCGCAGCGAGCCGCTCGAGGCGCGCGTGCGCCTGGCCTACCGGCTCAGCCTGGACGAATACAACGGCCGCGAGCGGGTGCAGATGGTCGTGGAAGGCAGCGAGGCCACAGGATGAAAACGACACGCCGCACGATGCTGAAGACGATGACGGCGCTGGGCGCTTCGCTGGCGCTCGGACGCCGCGCCGATGCGGCCGACACGCCGACGCCGGTCACCTTCACCGACCGCCTCGACCGCCCCTGGGCCCTGGCCTTCCTGCCCGACGGCGGCCTGCTCGTCACGCTCAAGGGCGGCGCCCTGCTGCGCGTGAGCGCCGACGGCCAGGACGTTTCCCGCCCGCTGGCCGGCGTTCCCGAGGTGAATGCGCGCGGCCAGGGTGGCCTGCTCGATGTCGCCATCGATCCCGACTTCGCCGCCACCCCCTGGGTCTACCTCAGCTACGCCGAGAACGGCGACGGCGGCAGCGGCACCGCGGTGGCCCGCGGCCGGCTGGTCGGCAACGAGTTGCAGGACACGACGGTGATCTTCCGCCAGCAGCCCAAGGTGTCGGGCAACGGGCACTTCGGCTCGCGGCTGGTGTTCCGCCGCGACAAGACGCTGTTCGTGACCCTGGGCGAGCGCCAGAAGGGCAGCCCGGCGCAGGACCTGGGCAGCCACCTCGGCAAGGTGGTGCGCATCCACCGCGACGGGAGCATTCCCGCCGACAACCCGCGCCTGGGCGCCGGCGCGCTGCCCGGGCTGTGGAGTTACGGCCATCGCAACGTGCAGGGTGCCGCCCTGCACCCGCAGACCGGCGAGTTGTGGGTGAACGAGCACGGACCGCAGGGCGGCGATGAAGTGAACATCGCCCGCGCAGGCGCCAACTTCGGCTGGCCGGAGCGCAGCTACGGCTGCCCCTACGGCGCACCGGTCGGTGACGCCTGCCGCATCGGCAAGGGAACGCACGCCCCCGCCTACGTGGAGCCGCTGACGACCTGGACGCCGACGTCGATCGCCCCGAGCGGGCTGGCCTTCTACACCGGCAGCCTGTTCCCCGAATGGAAGGGCAGCCTGTTCATGGGCTCGCTGGCCGGCACGGCCCTGTGGCGGCTGAGCCTGAAGGGCGACACCGTGACGGGCCGGGAGGCGCTGTTCGGATCGCTGGGCGAACGCATCCGCGACGTGCGCCAGGGGCCCGACGGTGCGCTGTACCTGCTCACCGACGGCAGCGGCGGGCGCATCCTGCGCGTCGCCCGCTAGACCGCCGGGCCGCGCTCAGCGCGAACGCAGCCCTCTCCCTACAATCGATCGCTCGATGTTGCCGAGTTCCTGGATGAACGCCGACCTGCACTGCCACTCTTCCGTTTCCGACGGCACGCTCACGCCGGAAGCCCTGGCGGCGCGCGCGAAAGCCAACGGCGTGGAGCTCTGGGCTCTCACCGACCACGACGAGATCGGCGGGCAGCGGCGCGCGCGCGACGCCGCGCTGGCGCTGGGCCTGCCCTACCTCAGCGGCACCGAGATCTCGGTCAGCTTCGTGGGCATCACGGTGCACATCGTCGGCCTGGGCTTCGACGCCGACGATGCGGCGCTGAAGGCCGGGCTGGCCGCCACGCGCGGCGGCCGCCGCGAACGCGCGCTCGAGATGGCCGACAGCCTGGCCAAGGCCGGCATCCCCGGCAGCTTCGAGGGCGCGCTGAAGTACGTCGGCAACCCCGACCTGATCTCGCGCACGCACTTCGCGCGCTACCTCGTCGAGGCCGGCGTGTGCTCCGAGACCAACGAGGTGTTCCGGCGTTTCCTCACCGAGGGCAAGCCGGGCTTCGTGCCGCACCGCTGGGCCAGCCTGCGCGATGCGGTGCGCTGGATCAGCGATGCCGGCGGCGCAGCCGTGATCGCCCACCCGGCACGCTACAAGTTCACCGCCAACGAGGAACACGCGCTGTTCACCGAGTTCAAGGCGCATGGCGGCCTCGGCGTCGAGGTGGTGACCGGCAGCCACAGCGCCGCCGAAGCCGTGCGCTACGGCGAGGCGGCCCTCGAGTACGGCCTCGCGGCCTCGCGCGGCAGCGACTTCCACAGCCCCGGCGAGAGCCACACCGACCTCGGCGCCCTGCCCGAATTGCCCGGCACGCTCACCCCGGTGTGGGAGGTGCTGCAGGACCGCATCCAGCGCCCGCAATGACCGGCCGTCTGCCGGCGCGGCCGGGGGTCGGCATCACGCTGATCCTGCTGATGGCGGCGTGTTTCGCCACCATGGACACGGCCGTGAAATACGTCGGCGCACTGCTGCCGATCCTGGTCGTGCTGCTGGCGCGCTACGGCGTGCAGGCCGCGAGCATGGGCCTGTGGCTCGCTGTGTCGCAATGGCGCGGCGGTGCCGGTTTCCGCTCGGCGCACCCGCGCTTCCAGGCCGTGCGCGGCGCACTGCTGCTGGCCAGTTCCACCTTCGGTTTCCTCGGCCTGCGCCACCTGCCGGTGGCCGAGTTCACCGCCATCAACATGCTCACGCCGGTGATGGTGACGCTGCTGGCCGCCACGCTGCTGCGCGAGCACGTGTCGCGGCTGCGCTGGGCGCTGGTGGTGGGCGCCTTCGCCGGCGCGCTGATCGTCATCCGGCCCGGCAGCGGCCTGTTCGGCTGGGCAGTGCTGCTGCCGCTGGCCGGCTCGGTGGCCTACGCCAGCTTCCAGGTGCTCACGCGCAAGCTGTCGGCGCTGGAGAGCCCGTACACCACGCACTTCTACACCGGCCTGACCGGCACGCTGGTCGTCGTGGCGCTGCTGCTGGCCAGCGAGGTGCCGCTGCGCGCCACGCTGCAGGACGCCAGCGCGCTGCAGATCGGCCTGCTGCTGGCCATCGGCACGCTGGGCACGCTGGGCCACCTGATGCTGGTGCTGGCCTTCGGCCTGGCGCCCACGGCGACGCTGATGCCCTTCATGTACGTGCAGATCGCCTTTGCGGCGGCGGTCGGCTGGCTGGTGTTCCGCCACGCACCCGACGGCTGGGGCTGGCTCGGCATGGCGGTGGTCGCCGCCTGCGGCGCGGCGAGTGCCTGGCTGAACGTGCGCGAGGCCGCCGCGGCCCGCGCGCCGGTGTCGGCCCTCGGGGCGGATACCATCATCGACTGATGAAAGCCCCCCAGTCGCTTCGCTCCTGCCCCCGAGGGGCTCCGCCCGCCTTGGGGCGGCCCTGCGTCGTGCGTTGACATGTCCCAACTCTTCGAAGTCCACCCCGACAACCCGCAGCCCCGGCTGCTCAAGCAGGCCGCGCAGATCCTGCACGACGGCGGCGTGGCGGCGATCCCCACCGACTCGAGCTACGCGCTGGTCTGCCACCTCGACGACAAGGCGGCGGCCGAGTCGCTGCGGCGCATCCGCGGCGTCGACGACAAGCACCACCTGACGCTGCTGTGCCGCGACCTCAGCGAGCTGGCCAGCTACGCGCGTGTCGACAACAAGCAGTACCGGCTGCTCAAGCTGGGCACGCCCGGGCCCTTCACCTTCATCCTGGAGGCGACCAAGGAAGTGCCGCGCCGGCTCTCGCACCCGTCGCGCCGCACCATCGGCCTGCGCGTGCCCGACCATGCGGTGACGCAGGCGCTGCTCGAACAGCTCGGCCAGCCGCTGATCGCCACCACGCTGATCGCTCCCGGCGAGACCGAGCCGATGAACGAGGCGAGCGAGATCCGCGAGCGCTTCCAGAAGCTGGTGCAGGCG
>CAZVLY010000344.1:0-4569 GCA_964628175.1 uncultured Piscinibacter sp.
TCCGCAGCCACGGCATCGCCGGGCTTCTTCTTCCATTGCAGCAGCGTGGCTTCTGCCACGGACTCGGACAACTGAGGAACCTTGACTTCAATGATTGCCATTTTGAATTTCTCCGTTGCGGACGCTGTTCCGGTTTGGCTGGCACCTGCAGGTGCCATCGTTGATCGCGCAAAAACCGGTCACAGCGTCATGACGCCTTGACTGTTACTTGGTGAGGACAAAGCCCTTGAGCTTGGCGAACGCCTGATCCAGCAGCGCTTTTTGCTGCTCTTGGTGCAAGTGGGCATAACCCACCGCTGGCGACGCGGACGCTGGTCGGCCGGCATAACCCAGCTTTTGACCATCGGCCATGTTCTCGTGGATGTAGTGCTGCACGAAGAACCAGGCACCCTGGTTCTGCGGCTCGTCCTGGCACCACACGACGTCGGTGAGATTCGGGTACTTCTTCATCTCCGCCGCGAAGGCCTTGTGCGGGAACGGATAGAGCTGCTCGACGCGGATGATCGCCACGTCGTTCTGCTTCTTCTCCACGCGCGCCTTGACGAGGTCGTAGTAGACCTTGCCCGAGCAGGCGATGACGCGCTTGACCTTGTCGGCGTTGATCTCGGCGTTCACCTCGCCGATCACCGTCTTGAACTCGCCGCGCGTGAAGTCGGTCAGCGGCGAGGTCGCGTCCTTGTTGCGCAGCAGGCTCTTGGGCGTCATCAGCACCAGCGGCTTGCGGAACATGCGCACCATCTGGCGGCGCAGCACATGGAAGATCTGGCTGGCCGAGGTCGGCTGCACGATCTGCATGTTGTTGTCGGCCGCCAGCTGCATGAAGCGCTCCAGGCGCGCCGAGCTGTGCTCCGGGCCCTGGCCTTCGTAGCCGTGCGGCAGCATCAGGGTGATGCCGTTGGCGCGGCCCCACTTCACCTCGCCCGAGGCGATGAACTGGTCGATGACGACCTGCGCGCCGTTGGCGAAGTCGCCGAACTGCGCTTCCCAGATCACCAGCGTGTTCGGCTCGGCGCTCGCATAGCCGTACTCGAAGCCGAGCACGGCCTCTTCGGACAGCAGCGAGTCGATCACCACGAACGGCGCCTGGCCCTCGGCCACGTGCTGCAGCGGCGTGTAGGTGCCTTCGTCCCACTTCTCGCGGTTCTGGTCGTGCAGCACCGAGTGGCGGTGCGTGAAGGTGCCGCGGCCGCAGTCCTCGCCCGACAGCCGCACGGCGTAGCCGCTGGCCACCAGCGAGGCGAAGGCGAGGTGCTCGCCCATGCCCCAGTCGACGTTGATCTCGCCGCGGCCCATCGCCGCGCGGTCGGCCAGCACCTTTTCGACCAGCGGATGCGCCTTGAACTTCTCGGGCAGCGTGGTGATGCGCTCGGCCAGGCGCTTGATCTCGGTGAGCGGCAGCGCGGTGTCGGCCGCGTCGGTCCACTTGCGGTTCAGGAACGGAGCCCAGTCGACCGCGTACTTGCTCTTGTAGTTGGTCAGCACCGGATCGACGGTGTGCTTGCCGGCGTCCATCGCGGCGCGGAAGCCCTTGACCATCTCGTCCGGGCCTTCGGGCGGCAGCACGCCCTGGGCGACCAGTTTCTCGCCGTACAGCTTGCGCGTGCCGGGGTGCACGGCGATCTTCTTGTACATCAGGGGCTGCGTCAGCGCGGGCGTGTCCTGCTCGTTGTGGCCGAGCTTGCGGAAGCACACGATGTCGAGCACCACGTCCTTGTTGAACTCCTGGCGGTAGTCGAGCGCGAGCTGCGTGCACAGCACCACGGCTTCGGGGTCGTCGCCGTTCACGTGCAGCACCGGCGCCTCGATCATCTTGACGACGTCGGTGCAGTACAGCGTCGAGCGGCTGTCGCGCGGGTCGCTGGTGGTGAAGCCGATCTGGTTGTTGATGACCAGGTGGACCGTGCCGCCGGTGAAGTAGCCGCGTGTCTGCGCCAGCGCCAGCGTCTCCATCACGACGCCCTGGCCGGCGAAGGCCGCGTCGCCGTGCACGATGACGGGCAGCACCGAGTCGCCGCGCTTGTCGCCGCGGCGGTCCAGGCGGGCCTTGACCGAGCCTTCGACCACCGGGTTGACGATCTCCAGGTGCGAAGGATTGAACGCCAGGCTCAGGTGGACCGGGCCGCCGGGCGTGGTGACGTCGCTGGAGAAGCCCTGGTGGTACTTGACGTCGCCGGAAGGCAGGTCTTCCTTGGCGGTGTGGTCGAACTCGGCGAACAGGTCCTTGGGCATCTTGCCCAGGGTGTTGACCAGCACGTTCAGGCGGCCGCGATGGGCCATGCCGATGACGATCTCCTGCACGCCACGCTCGCCGGCGCGCTGCACGACTTCGTCCATCGCCGCGATGAAGCTCTCGCCGCCTTCGAGCGAGAAGCGCTTCTGGCCGACGTACTTGGTGTGCAGGTAGCGCTCCAGGCCTTCGGAGGCGGTCAGGCGGTCGAGGATGTGTTTCTTCTCCTCGGCCGTGAAGTTGGGCTTGCTGCGGATCGATTCGAGCTTCTGCTGCCACCAGCGCTTCTCGACCGGCTCGGTGATGTGCATGAACTCGGCGCCGATGGAGCCGCAGTAGGTTTCACGCAGCGCCTGCAGGATCTCGCGCAGCGTCTGCTGCTCGGCGGTGGTGAAGTAGGTGTTCGTGGCGCTGAACGTGATGTCCATGTCGGACTCGCTCAGGTCGTAGAACGCCGGCTCCAGCTCCGGGATCTTCGGGCGCTCCTGGCGCTTGAGCGGGTCGAGGTCGGCCCAGCGCGCGCCCAGCGACCGGTAGGCGGCGATCAGCGACTGGACATGGACCTGCTTGCGCGCGACCGCGAGTTCGGTGGCGCTGGCCTTGAGGCTGAACGCGTTGGCCTTGGCGCGCTGCGCGAAGGATTCGACGACCGGGGCGTGGGCCACGTCCTTGGCATTGCTGCCGTCGGTGGCGGGAACGTGCTGGAGCGCATCGAAATACGCACGCCAGTTGTCGGGAACGGAGCCCGGGTTGTCCAGGTACGCCTCGTACATCTCTTCGACGTACGGCGCATTGCCTCCGAACAGGTACGAGTTCGACCTGTATTGCTGCATCATCTTCGCTCACCTCTCGCGCCGGTTTCCGGCACTGTAGTGGGTTGAAAAACCTTCCGCGACACGGCTGCACCGGCTGGCGGACTAGCGACCCGCCTTGACTGTTACCAGCAAGGGGACGGGAAGGACCTGTCAAGTCTCGGGCGCGACTGTAACACCGCGGTTATCGACCATCAAAGCGAAGGACTGAGGGCCGGGGCGTCGAAACAGAATGCAGCCGGGCTTGAACGACCACATGCAGATCATCCGCATCCATGCTGACGCGCCGCTGAAACCGCGGCCGGGCGAGGTGTGCAATGGTTGCGGCGTGTGTTGCCTGGCCGAGCCCTGCCCGGCGGGCGCGCTGGTCTCGCTTCGCCTGCGCGGCGCGTGTCGTGCGTTGCGCTGGGACGACGATCAGCGGCGCTACCGCTGCGGCCTGATGGCCCGCACGGCCGGCTCGCGCACGCCCTGGGCACGGTTGGCCCGCCGGCTCATCGCCGCAGGCCAGGGCTGCGATTCCGACGCCGAGGTCGGCTGAGCGCCTGGCCTCAGGAGGCCAGCAAGCGCTGGCGTGCCGCCTCGTACTCGCGCGCCAGACGCGCCACGAGTTCGCGGGCGGGCACCACCTTGTCGACCGCGCCGATGCCCTGCCCGCAGCCCCAGATGTCCTTCCAGGCCTTGGACTTGGAGCCCTCGCCGCCGCCGAAGCTCATCTTGCTCGGGTCGCTCTCGGGCAGCTTGTCGGGGTCGAGGCCGGCCGCGCGGATCGACGCCTTGAGGTAGTTGCCGTGCACGCCGGTGAACAGGTTCGAGTAGACGATGTCGTCCGACGAGCCCTCGACGATCGCCTGCTTGTAGGCCTCGCTGGCGCGCGCTTCCTCGGTGGCGATGAAGGCGGAGCCGATGTAGGCGAGGTCGGCGCCCATGGCCTGCGCAGCCAGCACCGCGCCGCCGGTGGCGATGGAACCTGACAAGGCCACGGGCCCGTCGAACCAGCTGCGGATCTCCTGGATCAACGCGAACGGACTCTTCACGCCGGCATGGCCGCCGGCACCGGCGGCCACCGCGATCAGGCCGTCGGCGCCCTTCTCGATCGCCTTCTTCGCGAACATGTTGTTGATGATGTCGTGCAGCACGATGCCGCCCCAGCCGTGAACGGCCTCGTTGATGTCGGTGCGCGCGCCCAGCGAGGTGATGACGATGGGTACCTTGTACCGGGCGCAGACCTGCATGTCGTGCTCGAGCCGGTCGTTGGTCTTGTGCACGATCTGGTTGATCGCGAACGGTGCTGCGGGCCTGTCGGGGTTGGCGCGGTCGTGGGCCGCCAGCGTCTCGGTGATCTCGGCCAGCCACTCGTCGAGTTGCGCGGCCGGCCGCGCGTTGAGCGCCGGCATCGAGCCGACGACGCCGGCCTTGCACTGCTCGATCACGAGCTTCGGGTTGCTGATGATGAACAGCGGCGAGCCGATGACGGGCAGCGGCAGCTTGGCGAGGATCGGAGGCAGGGACACGCGGGGTACTCCAGGT
>CAZVLY010000345.1:0-4562 GCA_964628175.1 uncultured Piscinibacter sp.
AGCGCATCAACGCGCCTATGCCCGGCAGCTTCTCGTAAAGCTCCTCGGCGGCGTCCCAGTAGTCGCGGTGCAGCAGCACGCGACCCTGCGCGTCGAAGCGCAGGTGCGAGCCGCCGTGCACCACCTGCTCACCGCGCGAGAAGCGCTTGAAGCGGAACAGGAAGTCCCAGGTCAGGAAACACTGGTCGCCCTCGACCACGATGTCGCGCACCACGAAGCGCGGCGCGTCGAGCGCGGCGAACATGTGGGCGAACACGCGCTCGATCGCCGGCACGCCCTGCACGTCGTTGAACGGGTCCTTGAAGCGTGCGTCGGCCGCGTAGAACTCGCCCAGACGCGCCACGTCGGCCGGCGTGATCGATTCGAACAGCTCGACCACACGTGCCACCCGCGCATCGGCATGGCGTTCGCTCATAAGCCGGTGGCGCGGCGGATGGCCTTGAAATACAGCGCATCGCCGAGGTGGCTGAGCGCCTTCAGCCACAGCGTGAAGCGCTTCGGGAAGTGGATCTCGAACTGGCCGGCCTCCCAGCCCTGCACGATTTCCAAGGCGGCCTGCGCCGGGCTGATCAACGCGGGCATGGCGAACTCGTTCTGCGAGGTCAGCGGTGTCTCCACGAAGCCCGGATTGACCACGGATACGCCCAGCCCCTGCGGCTGCAGGTCGAGGTAGAGCGTCTGCGCCAGGTTGATCAGCGCCGCTTTCGTCGGTCCGTAGGCCAGCGAGTTCGGCAGGCCGCGGTAGCCGGCGACGCTGGCCAGCAGGCTGATGTGGCCCGCCTTCTGCCGCAACAGCGCCGGCAGCACGGCGTCGAGCAGGTGGAGTGCACCGACGTAGTTGACCTGCTGGTGGCGCAGCATCTCGTCGAGGTCGAACTGCGTGGCGCGCATCGCCTTGTAGTAGCCAGCGCAGTAGACCGCCATGTCGAGGCGCCCGCAGCGCTCGATCACCTGCTGCCCGGCCTCATGCATGGCGGCGCGGTCGGTCACGTCCAGCGGCAGCGCGATGCTGCCCGGGTGCTGCTGCGCGAAGGCCTCGATGGCCGCGGCGCTGCGCGCGGACACCACCACGGTCGCGCCCCGTGCATGCAGCAGCTCGGCGGTGGCGCGGCCGATGCCGGTGGACGCGCCGACCAGCCAGACGACCTGGCCTTGCCAGTTGGGGATGCGGGGGTTCAGGGCCATGCGGGCCACCTCAAGGTTTCTTCGTGAAAGCGAGCGTGACCTCGCCGAGGCGGATGCCGAACTTGCTCATCACCGCCTTGTTCAGCATCACGCGCTCGTCGACCAGGTACATCCAGTCGTCGAACTGCACCTCGTAGACCGAGCCGTCCACCGGCAGGCGCAGCGTGTAGGCCCACTGGAAGGCGTTGCCCGAGGCCTGGCCTTGCGCGGTGCCGACCACGTCGTCGGCGGTGCCGGTATAGCGGCCTTCGTTGCCAGGGCCGCGCAGCTTCTTCAGGCGCCAGACGCGGCGCTCCTTCTTGCCGTCGCTGTAGGTGAAGTCCTCGTCGAGCACGCCCTCGTCGCCCGTCCAGCTGCACTTCATCAGCACGGTGAAGCGGCGCACGACCTTGCCGCCACGGTCGGTGAACAGGCCGTGCGCGACCAGTTCGCCGTTGAAGTACTTCTCCAGCGCGAGTACCGGCTTCTCGGCGGCGTAGTCGGTGGGTGTCGGCGCCGAGGCGCAGCCCAGGGCGAGCATGCCTGCGGCCAGAACGGCAAGGAGGGAGCGTCGGTTCATGCGAGTTGTTCCGCGGGGCGGATCCAGGTCAGATACAAGAGGGCCACCGCGGCGAGCTTGAGCACGCAGGGCAGCACGCAGTAGGCGAGGGTCAGCGCCGTCAGTGCGTCGTCGCCGCGCCCGCCGGGCGCGTAGCCGAACCACTGCAGCGCGGGCAGCGCCAGCCCGGCGGCGAGCGCGAGGTTGAGTTTGGTGGCGAAGTTCCACCAGCCGAAATAGGCGCCTTCGCCGCGCCCTGAGTGCCCGGCACGCTGGATCACGCCGGCGAGCATCGCGCCGGGCAGGGTGAGGTCGGCCCCCAGCGCGATGCCGCTGAGCACGCACACCACGGTGTAGGCGGCCACGTCGCCGCGGCCGAGCAGCGCGGCCCAGGCGAACACCGCGATCGCCAGCAGCATGCCGGCCAGCCAGCAGCGCGCCAGGCCGAAGCGCGCCACCGCGCGCACCCACAACGGGATCGACAGCGCACCGGCAGCAAAGTAGCTGGCCAGGAACAGCGGCTCGAAGGCCGGCGCTTCGAGCCGGTCGCGGATGAAGAACAGCACCAGCGTCGCCGGCACTGCACTGGCGATGCCGTTGACGAGGTAGATGGCCAGCAGGCGGCGGAAGGCGGGCGTGGCCAGCGGCATGGTCAATGGCACCGGCAGCGCATCCGCGGCGGTGGCCACCGGCTGCGGCGCACGCCACAGCCAGGCCACACCGGCGAGCAGCAAGGCGGCGAACACCAGCGTGCTCACGCCCAGCCCGGCCACCGAGGGGAGCACGCTGGCCATCAGCACGCCGACCAGCGCCAGGCCTTCGCGCCAGGCGACGATGCGCGCGCGCTGCGGCTCGTCGCCACCCAGCCGCGCGCCCCAGGCCTGGTGGATCACGCTGACGATGCTGTAGCCCAGGTAGGTGACGGCCAGCAGCGCCGCGCACCAGACCAGCAGCGCGGACGTGCCCTGCACGGCAGGGAAGAACAGTCCGCGAAATCCCAGCGCGAGCAGCACGGCGGCGCCGGCAGCCACCGCCCAGGCGCTGCGCGACGAGCGGGCGAAGAGGCGGTCGGCCCAGCGGCCGATCAGCGGGTCGGCCACGGCGTCGAACAGGCGCGCGCCGAGCAGCACGGCGCCCAGCAGCGCGAGCGGCACACCGAAGGCGCTGGCGTAGTGGTTCGGCAGCACCACGTACAGTGGCAGCGCGACGAAGGCCAGCGGCAGGCCAAGCGCGCCGTACGACAGACCTTCGGCGGCGCGCGTGCCGGTGCCTTCGCGGGGAGCCACGGAGCCGACCGCCGCGCTCATGAGCGCGGCAGTGCGGCGCCCAGCAGCGACTGGCGCAGCTTGGGCTCCGAGGTCTGCGGCGAGAGCCAGATGCCGAAGAAGCGTCGGGTGAAGTCGGTGTCGCGCAGTTCGCTGCGCAGCATCCCGTTGTGGAAGAAGCGCACGCCTTCGCCGGGGCGTTGCACGCCGGTGATGCGGTCGCCCTTGACGACATCGGGGAAGGCGCGCTTCATCTCGGCGAGCCAGCGCTCGCCCTGCGCGTCGCTGACACCCCCCGCCCGCTTCATTTCCTCGAGGCTGCGCTCGGCGATCAGCCGTCCGTACAGGGTGCGCGCGTACTGCAATTCGAGCGCCAGGGCGTGGCGGTCGAAGCGGTCGGCGCTGAAGCCCTCGTCGATCCACAGCCGTGCGTCGTAGACATGCAGTCCCAGGAAGGTCAATCGACCGCTGCCCAGCAGTTGCGCGCCCGGCAGCTCGGCCAGCACCTCGGCAGGCGCGGCGATGTTGGCGCGTGCCGCGAACGGCGCGAGCGCCATGCCGAGCAGCAGGCTGCGGCGAAACGTGTCCATGGGGTCAGTCGCGCTGCAGCGTGAACTGCATGACGCTGGTGTTGCCGGTGGCGAAGGCGGCCTCGCAGTAGGCGAGGTAGAACTCCCAGATGTGCATGAAGCGCGCATCGAAGCCGAGGCGGCGCACGCGCTGCTCCTGGCTCAGGAACGTTTCGCGCCAGCGGCGCAGCGTCTCGGCGTAGTCGAGGCCGAAGTCGAGTTCGTTGACCACGCGCAGCCCGGCCTTCGCCGCTGCTTCCCGGAAGGCCGAGGGGCTGGGCAGCAGCCCACCGGGGAAGATGTACTGCTGGATGAAGTCGGTCGACTTCACGTAGCGATCGAAGTAGCGGTCGGCGATCGTGATGCTCTGGATGCAGGCCTTGCCGCCGGGCTTGAGCTGGCTGCGCACGGTGGCGAAGAAGCTCGGCCAGTACTCGCGGCCCACGGCCTCGAACATCTCGATGGAGGCAATGGCGTCGAAGGGGCCGTCGGCGATGTCGCGATAGTCCTGGAAGCGCAGGTCGCCCGGCAGGCCGGCATCGGCCAGGCGCTTCTTCGCCCATTCGAGCTGCTCGCTCGACAGCGTCACGCCGGTCACCGTGGCGCCGAACTCGCGCGCCGCGCCTTCGGCCAGCGCGCCCCAGCCGCAGCCGATCTCCAGCACGCGGTCGCCGGGCTTGACACCGGCCTCGCGCAGCGCGCGCCGCACCTTGGCGTGCTGCGCGTCGGGCATGGGCCGGCTGCGGTCGCCCTCGAACCAGGCACTGCTGTAGTTCATCGTCGGGTCGAGCCAGACCCGCCTGATCGAACGGCCCGGCGCAGCGCCGTTGCTCTACACGCCGCGTTCCGCACCTGAGGGCGCGGCATGATCGAGCCAGTCGAGCACGTCGGCGGCCCGGTGAACCTCCACGCGGGGCGGCAAGGCCGGCCGGGCAATCATGATCACCGGCAGCCCCAGCGCACGCGCGGCCTCCAGCTTGGCCTGCGCGCCGCCGCCCCCTGCGT
>CAZVLY010000346.1:0-4556 GCA_964628175.1 uncultured Piscinibacter sp.
CGAAGCGCTCGACGCCCAGCTTGAGCGACTCGAGCCGGCGCGTCAGCCGGCGCACCACCGGGTAGGCGCCGCCCGCCACCGCCAGGAACATGACGGTCAGGAACAGCGCCAGGCCGACGCTGCGCGGCATGGTCGGCGGCAGGAAGGGCAGCATCAGCTCGCCCGGAGGCGGCGCCATGCCCCGGCGCATGTCCGGCGGATCGCCCGGGCGCGGCGGCAGGCGCATCAGCCGCGGACGCAGGATCCACAGCATGCGGCCGTCCTCCAGCCGCACCGAGGTGACACGGGTGCCGTCTTCTTCCTGCCGGCGCAGGAACGAATCCGAGGCCACGATGCGAACGCCCTGTTCGTCGTCGAGCGCCATCGGCAGGCGCAGCCGTTGCGACCAGTCGCGCACCGCCACCGCCTGCTCCTCGTGCGGCGCACTGACACCCGGCAGCGCGCGCTGCAGCAGCTCGGCCCAGGCCGCCGTGCGATCGCCCAGCGCACCCTCGACGCGCACACGTTCCTGCTCCAGGTGGCGCTGGAACACCCAGCCCGACACCGCCGCGAACAGCAGCAGCACGGCCACCACGGTGAGATAGATGCGCAGGTACAGCGACTTCATCGATGCTCAAGACTCGTCGTCGGCGTCCTGCTTCTTCGCGAACACGTAGCCCGCGCCGCGCACCGTGAGCACGCGCCGCGGCGCCTTCGGGTCGTCCTCGATGACCGCGCGGATGCGCGAGATGTGCACGTCGATCGAGCGGTCGAAGGCCTCCAGCGGGTGGCCCTTGAGCGAATCCATGATCTGGTCGCGCGAGAGCACGCGGCCGGGGCTTTGCGCCAGCACCACCAGCAGGTCGAACTGGTGGCTGGTCAGGTCGCAGGGCTGGCCGGCCAGGCGCGCCATGCGCGCGCCCAGGTCGATCTCCAGGCGCCCGAAGCGCAGCACCTCGTCGCCGGCCGGCTGCGGCGCGGCACGGCGCAGCAGCGCCTTCACGCGCGCCAGCAGCTCGCGTGGCTCGAAGGGCTTGCCCAGGTAGTCGTCGGCGCCGAGTTCCAGGCCGACGATGCGGTCCAGCGGCTCGCCGCGGGCGGTGAGCATGAGCAGCGGCAGCGAGCGGGTGCGCGGGTTGGCGCGCAGCTCGCGGCACAGGTCCAGGCCGTCGCCGTCGGGCAGCATCAGGTCGAGCACCAGCGCGTCGTACTGCTCCGCGGCGAGGCGCTCGCGGCCGGCGCCGAGCGAGCCGGCCGTGGCCACTTCGAAACCGGCATTGCGCAGGTAGTCTCCGACCATCGCCGACAGTCGGGCGTCGTCGTCGATCAGCAGCAGTCGTGAACTCATGGTGCGGGCGGCGAAGGTGGAGTCGGCCAGGGGCCCCGACAGGCCCGAGGGCCACGCCGAGGACAGGTCGCGCAAGGATAGCGTCACGTTCGCCCCCGGGTTCATGACTTCGGCTGCTCGCGCTCCATGCGCTGCATGCGCTCGCGCATCATGTCGCCGCGCTGCTTCATGCGCTCGGCCATCTTGGCGCGCTGCTCGGGCGTCAGCACCTTGCTCGCGTCGAGCCTGGCCTGCAGCATGCGCTTGCTGGCCTGGTCGTGCTGCTGCAGCATCTGCTGGCGCACCGACTCGGCGGCGGCCGCATCGACGTTCGGCGCAGCGAAGATCTGCATCGAGCGTTCGTGCAGCGCGCGGCCCGCTTCGCGCTGAGCCTTCAGGTCGTCGGCGGCGGCCTTGTAGATCTGCTTGATCTGCGTGCGTTGCGCATCGGTGGCGTTCAGGCCGTCGAGCATGTGGTCGACGCCGCGGCCGCCCATCATCATGCCGTGGCCGCCGCCCATGCCGCCCATGCCGTGGTGGCCGCCGGCAGGCTGCGCCCAAGCCGACAGCGCCAGCGTTGCGGCGACCGCGAGCACCATGCTCGACAGCATCCACTTCATGCCGCGTGCGGCGGGTTGCTGCGTGACGGCGAAGACTTCGGTACGGGACATCTCTTGCTCCTGGTCAATCGAGCCAAACGGCCCATGGAGAGAGATGGTCTGCCCCGGGGGTGAAGCGGGGGTGGCTTGGGGGTAAAGATCTGTGAATGGCGGGCATGAAAAAGCCGCCTCGCGGGCGGCCTGTTCACTGGCGGAGAGGGTGGGATTCGAACCCACGGTAACGCATAACGCTACACCGGATTTCGAGTCCGGCGCATTCGACCACTCTGCCACCTCTCCTGGTTTCGGCGGGTCGATGCCGAGCCGCGCATTGTAATGCAGCCGGGCCGGGCGTTCAGGGGGTGACGCTCAGGTGCAGCCCGGGCAGGCGCGCATCGCTGGGCCGGCTCTGCCAGACCTGTCCCGGCGCCATCGGCCAGGCATCGGTCAGCGTACCGGTAGTGACGATGTCGCCGGCGCCCAGCGGCCAGGCCGGCGTGCGCAGCGCCATGGCGTCCACCCACAGGCGCAGCGCGTTCAGCGGGCCGTCGAGCACGTTGCGGCCATGGCCGGTGTCGACGACACGGCCGTCGCAGGCCAGCGTGAGCTTGAGCGCCGCCAGGTCCTCGCCGAGCCGGGCGAACGAATCCACCGGCACGCGCGGGCCGACGAACAGTCGGCCGTGCAGCGCGAAATCGGCCACGGTGTCGGCCGCCGTGAAGCGCCAGCCTTCGAAGTGCGTGTGCACGATCTCGTAGCCGTGGGCCACCCAGGCGAGGCACGCGCTCAGCTCGGCCTCGCTCATCCCGGCGCGAGGCGAAGACCGGAAGCCGAACACGATCTCCGGTTCCAGCCGCGGCTGCACCAGGCCTTGCAGCGTGGTCGCCGCCTCGGTGCCGTCGAGCATCCGGACCGTGCTGTCCCACACCGGCGCCCAGATCGGCTCGAACACGTTGTAGCGGGGCCAGATCGTGCGGTTGGTGAAGCCGATCTTGTAGCCCAACGCCCGTTCGCCCCGCGCCAGTCGCGCCAGGCGCAGCCGGTCGCCGACGTCGTAGGCCTGCGTCACCGTGAGCCCGCCCGCACGTTCGCTGGGCAGCGGGATCAGCCGGGCTTCGTCGTAAGCCGCGAGCAGTTCGCCGGCCAGGCGCTGTGAAGGCACGCGATCAGGCCTGCAGCCGCTCGAGGCCGCCGAGGTAGGGGCGCAGCAGCGGCGGCACGGCAATCGAGCCGTCGGCCTGCTGGTGGTTCTCCAGCACCGCCACCAGTGCGCGACCGACCGCCAGGCCCGAACCGTTGAGCGTGTGCACCCACTCGTTCTTGCCCTGCGCGTTCTTGAAGCGCGCCTGCATGCGCCGCGCCTGGAAGGCCTCGCAGTTGGAGCAGGAGCTGATCTCGCGGTAGGTGCCCTGCGCCGGCAGCCAGACCTCGAGGTCATAGGTCTTGGTCGAGCCGAAGCCCATGTCGCCGCTGCACAGGGTGACGACGCGGTACGGCAATTCGAGCTTCTGCAGGATCGCCTCGGCATGGCCGACCATCTGCTCGAGGGCCTCGTACGAGCGCTCCGGGTGGACGATCTGCACCATCTCGACCTTGTCGAACTGGTGCTGGCGGATCATGCCGCGCGTGTCGCGCCCGGCGCTGCCGGCCTCGGAGCGAAAGCAGGGGCTGTGCGCCGTCAGCCGGATCGGCAGCGCGCTCTCGGCCAGCAGCTGCTCGCGCACGCTGTTGGTCAGCGAGATCTCGCTGGTGGAGATGAGGTACTGCTCGCGCTGCTCCTCGTCGCCGCCGCGGCTGACCCAGAACATGTCCTCCTTGAACTTGGGCAGCTGGCCGGTGCCTTCGAGGATCTCGCGGTTGACGATGTAGGGCGTGTAGCACTCGGTGTAGCCGTGCTCCTGCGTCTGCACGTCGAGCATGAACTGGGCGAGCGCCCGGTGCAGCCGCGCCACCGGGCCGCGCAGGAAGGTGAAGCGCGAGCCGCTGAGCTTGGCGCCGGTGTCGAAGTCCAGCCCCAGCGGCGCGCCGACGTCGACATGGTCGCGCGGCGTGAAGTCGAAGCTGCGCGGCGTGCCCCAGCGGCGCACTTCGACGTTGGCCTTCTCGTCCGCGCCCAGCGGCACGCTCTCGTGCGGCAGGTTGGGCACCGCCATCAGCATCTCGGCCAGATCGGCCTGGATGGCTTCGAGGCGCTCGGCCGAGGCCTTCAGCGTGTCGCCGATGCCGGCCACCTCGGACATCACCGCGGTGGTGTCCTGCCCCTTGCCCTTGAGCTGGCCGATCTGCTTGGACAGGCTGTTGCGCTGAGCCTGCAGCTCCTCGGTGCGCGTCTGGATCGCCTTGCGCTCGGCCTCGAGCGACTGGAAACGCGGCACGTCCAGGTAGGGTTGCGGCGTCTTGCGCGCCTCGAGGCGGGCGACCACGTGCGCCAGGTCCTTGCGCAGCAGGTTGATGTCGAGCATGGGGAGCCGGGCGCGATCAGCGCCCTCCGAAGGTCTGTGACCTCAGGATTGTAGGCAGGCCGCTTCGCGCTCCGGGGTGGTGGCCTGCGGCAGGGCCGCTCGGAGATGGCTCATCGCACAGTCGGCGCAGCGCCCGCACTGCGTGGCCACGCCGAGCTCGAACTGCAGGCATTCGAGGCTCACGGCGCC
>CAZVLY010000347.1:0-1630 GCA_964628175.1 uncultured Piscinibacter sp.
GGCCGTCACCATGGTTGCCGCGTGGATCAGCGCGGAGATCGGCGTCGGGCCTTCCATCGAGTCGGGCAGCCAGACGTGCAGGGGGAATTGCGCGCTCTTGCCCATCGCGCCGATGAACAGGCAGATGCAGGTCACCGTGATCAGCATCCAGCCGGTGCCGGGCAGCATCAGCTTGGCCATCTCGGGCGCGCGGGCGAAGGCTTCGCCGTAGTTGAGCGTGCCGGCGTAGGTGACGATCAGGCCGATGCCCAGGATGAAGCCGAAGTCGCCGACCCGGTTGACCAGGAAGGCCTTCATGTTGGCGAAGATCGCCGTCGGCTTGGTGTACCAGAAGCCGATCAGCAAGTAGCTCACCAGACCCACCGCCTCCCAGCCGAAGAACAGCTGCAGGAAGTTGTTGCTCATCACGAGCATCAGCATCGAGAAGGTGAACAGCGAGATGTAGCTGAAGAAGCGCTGGTAGCCCGGGTCCTCTTCCATGTAGCCGATGGTGTAGATGTGCACCATCAGCGACACGAAGGTCACCACGCACATCATCATCGCGGACAGGCCGTCGATCAGGAAGCCGATCTCCATCTTCAGCGTGCCCAGCACCATCCACTCGTAGACGGTGGCGTTGAAGCGCGCGCTGTCGATGGCGACCGACTTGAGCACCATCGCCGACAGGATGAAGGCGATCAGCACGCCGAGGATGGTGATGCTGTGCGCACCGCGCCGGCCGACGGTCTTGCCGAACAGGCCGGCGACGACGGCGCCGACCAGCGGCGCCACGGGGATCGCGAGCAGGAGGTTGGGGTTCAATGCTGCGGACATGGAGGCCTCAACCCTTGAGCGAGTCGAGCTCGTCGACGTTGATCGTGGCGCGGTTGCGGAACAGCACCACCAGGATCGCCAGGCCGATGGCCGACTCGGCCGCCGCGACGGTCAGGATGAAGAACACGAACACCTGGCCCGCCATGTCGCCCAGGTAGTGCGAGAAGGCCACGAAGTTCAGGTTGACCGCCAGCAGCATCAGCTCGATGGCCATCAGCAGCACGATCAGGTTCTTGCGGTTCAGGAAGATGCCGATCACCGACAGCGCGAACAGGATCGCGCCGAGCGACAGGTAGTGGCCGAGCGTCACCGGGCCGAGGATCATTTCTGCTCTCCCGCGGGAGCGGCCGGTGCGGGAACTTCCACCGTCGCCTTCATCTGCACGATGCGGACACGATCCGCCTTCTTGGCCCGCACCTGCTCGGCCGGGTCCTGGTACTTCGAATCCTTGCGGCGGCGCAGCGTCAGGGCGATCGCGGCCACGATGGCCACCAGCAGCACCACCGCGGCGATCTGCAGCGGGTAGAGGTACTTGGTGTAGACCTCGATGCCCAGCAGCTTGGTGTTGCCCATCTTCAGCGCGGCGGCGTCGGCCAGCGGCGCGCTGCGCACGTCGAAGCCGGGGATCAGCACCAGCGCCATCTCCAGCGCGATGACCACGCCGATCAGCCCGGCCAGCGGGAAGTGCTTCCAGAACCCTTCGCGCAGCGAGTCGGAGTTCATGTCGAGCATCATCACGACGAACAGGAACAGCACCATCACGGCGCCGACGTAGACGAGCACGAGCGCGATGGCGAGGAATTCGGCACGCAGCAGC
>CAZVLY010000347.1:1640-4518 GCA_964628175.1 uncultured Piscinibacter sp.
CAGGCCGCGTTGAAGAACGCGAGCACGAGGTAGAGCGCGGCATAGACCGGCGTGCGTGCGGTGATGACGCGGAACGCGGCAAACAGCAGCACGGCCGAGAAGACGTAGAAGAGCGCGGTGGTGGTATCCATGTTTTTCTTGCAGCCCGCGAAGGCCGACCGCCGGGGCGGTCAGCGGTACTTGGCGTCCGCCTCCTTGGTGGCCGCGATCTCGCGCTCGTAGCGGTCGCCCACCGCGAGCAGCATGTCCTTGGTGAAATACAGGTCGCCGCGCTTCTCGCCGTGGTACTCGAAGATGTGCGTCTCGACGATCGAATCGACCGGGCAGCTCTCCTCGCAGAAGCCGCAGAAGATGCACTTGGTCAGGTCGATGTCGTAGCGCGTGGTGCGGCGCGAGCCGTCGTCACGCACGTCGGACTCGATGGTGATCGCCATCGCCGGGCACACCGCCTCGCACAGCTTGCAGGCGATGCAGCGCTCCTCGCCGTTCTCGTAGCGGCGCAGCGCGTGCAGGCCGCGGAAGCGCGGCGACAGCGGCGTCTTCTCTTCGGGGAACTGGACGGTGATCTTGCGCTGGAAGAAATGCCGCCCCGTGAGCTTGAAGCCCTTGAGCAATTCCAGCAGGAAGAAGCTGGAGACGAAATCCTTGAGGGTCGAAGCGGATGCCATGGTGCCTGCCTGCTTCCCGTTATTTCCAGATGTTCCAGGGGGACTGGATCCACAGCCCCACCACCACCAGCCACACCAGCGTCACCGGGATGAAGATCTTCCAGCCCAGGCGCATGATCTGGTCGTAGCGGTAGCGCGGGAAGCTCGCCCGCACCCACAGGAACAGCGTGCACATCACGAAGACCTTCAGGCCCAGCCAGATCCAGCCCGGGATCCAGGTGAACAGCGCGCTGTCGATCGGCGACAGCCAGCCGCCGAGGAACAGCAGCGAGGCCAGCATCGAGACGAGGATGATGTTCGCGTACTCGGCGAGGAAGAACATCGCGAACGACATGCCCGAGTACTCGACCATGTGGCCGGCGACGATCTCCGACTCGCCCTCGACCACGTCGAAGGGGTGGCGGTTCGTCTCGGCGATGCCGGCGATCACGTAGACGACGAAGATCGGCAGCAGCGGCAGCCAGTTCCAGGACAGGAAGGTCAGACCGATGTCGGCGAATTGGCCGCGGCTCTGGCCCATGACGATGTCGGTCAGATTGAGCGAGGCCGAGACCATCAGCACGACGACCAGCGCGAAGCCCATCGCGATCTCGTAAGAGACCATCTGCGCCGAGGCACGCAGCGCGCCGAGGAAGGCGTACTTCGAGTTCGAGGCCCAGCCGGCGATGATCACGCCGTAGACCTCCATCGAGGTGATGGCCATCAGGAACAGCAGGCCGGCGTTGACGTTGGCCAGCGCGACCTCGGGGCCGAAAGGCACGACCGCCCAGGCGGCCAGCGCCGGCATGATGGTCATCACCGGGCCGAGGAAGAACAGGCCCCGGTTGGCCGCCGTGGGGAGGATGACCTCCTTGAAGATCAGCTTCACCGCGTCGGCGATCGGCTGCAGCAAACCCAGCGGGCCGACGCGGTTGGGGCCCGGGCGCACCTGGCTCCAGCCGATGGCCTTGCGCTCCCACAGCGTGAGGTAGGCGACGCAGCCCATCAGCGGCAGCACCAGCACGACGATCTTCACGAGCGCCCAGACGACCGGCCAGAACGGGCCGAGCAGCGAGGAGCCGTAGGTGGTGACGGTGTCGATCATCGTGCGTCTCAGGCTTTCTCGACCGTGACGGTGCCGAACATGGCGCCGAGGGTCGCGGTGTCGGCGTGGCCGGCCGGCACGCGCACGGTGTCGGCGGCGAGCGAGGCATCGAGCCGCGCCGGCAGCACGGCCTGCGCTGCGCCCTGCGCGACGCGGACACGGTCACCGGCGGACAGGCCCAGGCGGGACCACAGCGCCTGCGGCAGGCTGGCTTGCGGCGCACGGCCGTCGGCCGTCTGCTGCAACGACGGCGCGCGGCGCACCAGCGAATCGGCGCTGTAGATCGGCACGTCGGCGATGCGCTGCAGGCCCGAAGCCGGCGCCGACGCGGACGCGAGGGACGAACTGCCGTTGTTCAGCCGCGCCGCGATCGTTGCGACATCACCCAGCGCCTGCGCGCGGACCTCTTCCGACGTCTCGAAATCGAAGCCCGCCAGCCCGAGCATGTTGCCCAGCACGCGCAGCACCTTCCAGGCCGGGCGCGCCTCGCCCAGCGGCTTGACGACGCCGTGGAAGCTCTGCGCGCGGCCTTCGGCGTTGACGAAGGTGCCCGAGGTCTCGGTGAAGGGAGCAATCGGCAGCAGCACGTCGGCGACGTCGAGCGAGGCGCTCTTGAAGGCGCTGAGTGCAACCACCATCTCCGCACCCTGCAGCGCGGCGAGGGCAGCGCCCGGGTCGGCGGCGTCGAAGCGCGGCTCGACATCGAGCAGCAGCATGGCCTTCAGCTGCGCCGTGGAAAGCATCTGGCCGGCGTTCAGCCCGCCGGCGCCCGGCAAGGCGTTGACGAGTTGCGCGCCCACCGTGTTGGCGGCTTCGCCCAGGTAGCCCACCGTGGCGCCGGTCTGCGCGCCGATCCACTGAGCCAGAGCGAGCAACGCACCCGCTTGCGGATGCTGCGCGGCGGCATTGCCGAGCAACACGGCCTTGCGCTCGCCGCTGAGCAGCGAGTCGGCAATGGCCTTCGCCCCGGCGTTGGCGTTGCCGGCCATTGGTGCATTCGTGCCCTTCACGGCAGCCACGGCCGCGGCCACGTCCGCCAGCGACTGCAGCCAGGCCGACGGGGCCGCCACCAGCTGCGTGCCCATGGGCATCAGCCAGTCGTCCTGCAGCGCATGCAGGCTGTGCA
>CAZVLY010000348.1:0-4494 GCA_964628175.1 uncultured Piscinibacter sp.
GGCGGCCGGGTCGGCACCGGGGCCGAACAGCCAGGTGCGGCGCAGCTCGGGGGCGGGAACGGGCATGTCGGTCTCCGGGCGTGGACGAAGGCCGATTCTGCGCGGCGCGGTGGGCGCGGGCGCCGCCGCTTCTTGACCACCATCAAGTGCGCCACCAGAGGATGCGTCACCATGGCCGCCATTTCTGCAGCCCTGCGCCACGCTTCGATCCGATGACAGCCTCCGCCGAGCCGATCCCCGCAGACGCGGCCACCGCGTCCCCCGAGATTCCCCTGCGGGTGGTGATGCGGCGCGTCATCTGGCTGTGCATGCTGCCGCTGGTGCTGCTTGCCGCCTCGCTGGCGGCGGACAACCTGCGCAACCAGCGTCAGGCCATCGAGCTCGAAGGCCGGGCCCTGGCCAAGGACATCGCCGAGACCCTCGACATGCGCCTGCGGCCACGGATCCGCGCGCTGATGCTGCTGGCCGAATCGCGCAAGTTCGACGACCCCGCGTCGTGGAAGGACGCCCACGAAACAGCGAAGGACTTCCGCGCGGTGTTCGGCAGCAACGTGATCCTGGCCGATGCGCAGGGCCGCATGCTCTTCCACACCGACCGGCCGTTCGGCAGTGCGTTGCCGCCGCTGCCGCGCCCCAGCGGCACGGCGGCCGTTCCGCTGGCCTTCAGCACCGGCAAACCGGCGGTGGGCGACATGTTCATGGGCCCGATCGCGGGCAAGCCGCTGGTGGCGGTGGTGGCGCCGGTGGTGCGCGAAGGCCGCGCGGTGATGGTGCTGCTCGCGCCGATGGAGGCGCAGCGCGTGCAGGCCTTCATCGACGACATGCAGTTGCCCGATCACGTCCGCGTCCGCGTGCGCGACAGCCAGCGCGCCGTCCTTGCCGAACGCAGTCCGACCCACGAGAGCGACCTCGACTTCGACGACGGCGGCCACTTCGATCAGCCGATCACGCAGGCCCCCTGGAGCGTCGACCTCGCGGTGCACGAACACCGCCAGCGCGAACCGCTGGCCCGGGCCGGCTGGACGCTGGGCGCCTTCATCGCCGCCGCCACGCTGATCGGCCTGCTCGGCGGGCTGCTGACGAGCCGCCGCCTGGCGCACGCGGTGGCGTCGCTGGCCCGCCCGGGCGAAGCGGCACCGCGGCTGCCGCAGATCGCCGAGGTCGCATCGGCCCGCCGCCAGATCGACACCTCGGCGCGCGAGCGCGATGCGGCGATCGGCGCGCTCGTCGAGCGCGAGGCCACCTTCCAGGCGATCTTCGGCGGCATGCCCGACGCCGTGCTGTTCGCCGACGGCGAGCGCCGCATCCGGCTCGCCAACCCTGCCTTCAGCACCATCTTCGGCTACACGGCCGAGGAGGTGGTGGGCCGCACCACCGAATTCCTCTATGCCGACCCGGCCGACTACGCCGAGCAGGGCACGCGCCGCTTCCGCCCGGGGGCGCTGGGCGGCAGCGAGGTCTACGAGATGCGCTACCGGCGCAAGGACGGCAGCCTCTTCTGGGGCGAATCGCGCGGCCAGCGCATCGTCGCGGCCAACGGCAGCTTCGTCGGCATGATGGGCGTGCACCGCGACGTCAGCGCGCGTCACGAGGGCGAGCGGGCGATGGCCGAACTGCACGAACGATTCGCCACCGTGTTCCGCACCAGCCCGATGGGCATCACCATCGGCCGGCTGGACGTCGGCAGCTTCATCGACGTCAACCCGGCGCTCGAGGAGCTGCTGGGTTACCCGCGCGACGAGATGCTCGGCCGCACCGGCGCCGACATCGGCCTGTGGGTCGAGCCCCAGGCCCGCGAGGCCATGCTCGACACCATCCGCGGCGAGGGCGTGCTGCGCGGCCTGGAGGCGCAGTTCCGGCGCAAGTCGGGCGAGGTCTTCGTGGCCTCCTTCTCGGCCTGCCGCGTCGAGATCGGCGGCGAACCCTGTTTCGTCGGCATGATGTCGGACGTCACGCTGCAGCATCGCGCACGGCGCGACCTGGAAACGCACCGCGAGCAGCTCGAGGCGCTGGTGGCCGAGCGCACCGCCGCCCTCGAAGCGGCCTACCGCGAACTCGACGACAGCGCGCGCTTCAACCGCGCCATCACCGACAACCTGCCCGGCCGGGTGACCTACTGGGACGCCGAGGAGCGCTGCCGCTTCGCCAACCGCACCTACCTGGATTGGGTCGGCATGAGCGCGCAGCAACTGCTTGGCACCCGCATGCAGGACACCATCTCCGCCGCGTACTACGAGGCCGCCTCGCCGCACGTGAAGGCAGCGCTGGCCGGCGAGCGGCGGGAGTTCGAGTTCGAGACGCTGCGCGGCGCTCACCGCTACGTGCACCAGATCATCTACGTGCCCGACCGCGTCGGCGACGGCCCGGTGCGCGGCACGTACACGCTGGCGCTGGACATCACCGCGCTGAAGGAGGCCGAGCGGCAGCTGCGCAGCATCAACGCCGAGCTGCGGGTGGCGAGCGAGCAGGCCGAGGCCGCGACGCGCGCCAAGAGCGCCTTCCTGGCCAACATGAGCCACGAGATCCGCACGCCGATGAACGCCATCATCGGCCTGACGCACCTGATGCGCCGCGAGACGCGCGCGGCGCAGGAGCGCGAGCGCCTGGCCAAGATCGACAGCGCGGCGCGCCACCTGCTGCAGGTCATCAACGACATCCTCGACCTGTCGAAGATCGAGGCCGGCAAGCTGACGCTGGAGCATGTCGAGTTCTCGCGCGACGAGCTGATGTCGCGCACCTTCGAGATGGTCAGCGCCGCCGCGGCCGACAAGGGCCTCGAGCTGGTGCTCGACACCGACCACCTGCCCGATCGGCTGGTGGGCGACCCGACGCACCTGGCGCAGGCGCTGATCAACCTGCTGGCCAATGCCGTCAAGTTCACCGAGCACGGCTGGGTGCGCCTGGGCGCCCAGCTGCTCGAGCAGCAGGGTGAGCGGCTGCATCTGCGTTTCGAGGTGCGCGACACCGGCGTCGGCATCGCGCCGGAGCGGCAGGCGGTGCTGTTCAACGCCTTCGAGCAGGCCGACAACTCGACCACCCGGCGCGCCGGCGGCACCGGCCTGGGCCTGGCACTGACGCGCCACCTGGCCCGGCTGATGGGCGGCGAGGCCGGGCTGGTCAGCGCGCCCGGCGAGGGCAGCAGCTTCTGGTTCACCGCCTGGCTCGAGCGTGCCCGCAGCGTCGCCGAGCCGATGCCGCGCACGCCGCTGGACGGCCTGCGCGCCCTGCTGGTCGACGACCTGCCCGAGGCCCGCGCGGCCATCGGCGACCGGCTGCGCCAGCTGAACCTGGACGTCCACGAAGAGGCCGACGGCAAGGCCGCGCTGGAGCGTGTGCAGGAAGCGATCGACGCGGGTCAGCCTTACGACGTGCTGCTGGTCGACTGGCGCATGCCCGCGCCCGACGGCGTCGAGACGCTGCGCCGGCTGCGCGGCCTGCTCGGCGACGGCATGCCGCCGTGCATCCTCGTCACCGCCTTCGACGAGTCGCTGGCCCGGCAGGCGGCACGCGAGGTGCACTGCGACGCGGTGCTCGTCAAGCCGGTGGACGCCTCGACGCTGCACGACACGCTGGTGAAGGTGCTCGGCCGCCAGGCCGTCGAGCCGACCCTGGAGCCGCCCGAGCCGGGCGAGGCCGAGGCCGCCCTGCTCCGGCGCCACGCCGGCCGGCGCGTGCTGCTGGCCGAGGACAACCCGATCAATCGCGAGGTGGCCCAGGAACTGCTGCGCAGCGCAGGCCTGGAGGTGGAGACCGCCGAAGACGGCCGGCAGGCGGTGGCCATCGCGGTGCAGGGGCGCCACGACATCGTGCTGATGGACATGCAGATGCCGACGATGGACGGGCTGGACGCGACGCGCGCAATCCGCACCCAGCTCGGCGACGGCCTGCCGATCGTCGCGATGACGGCCAATGCCTTCGGCGAGGACCGCGAGGCCTGCCTCGCGGCCGGCATGAACGACCACGTGGCCAAGCCGGTCGATCCCGAGGCGCTGTACGCGACGCTGCTGCGCTGGCTGCCCGGCGCTGCCGCCACGGCACCGCCACCGCCTCGGCCGCGCACGCTCGAGGATCGCCTGCTCGAGGTCGAGGGGCTGGACCTGTCGACGGGCCTGCGCCACGTGGGCGGGCGCATCGCCATTCTCGAGCGCGTGCTGGCGCGTTTCGTCGACACCTACGTCGATGGTGTGCCTGCGCTGGCGCGGGCGCCCGCCGCGGCGGCCTCGGGCTGGCGGGCGGCCCTGCATTCCTTGCGCGGCGCCTCCGGCTCGATCGGCGCCGAGGCGCTGGCCGGCCAGGCTGCCGCGCTCGAGTCCGCGCTGGAAGCCACGGCCGATGCGACCCCGCTCGCGCCGCAGGCGCAGCAGGTGCAGCACGAACTGCTGTCGCTGGTGGCGCGGCTGTCGCAGGCGCTGCGCGGGGCCTGAAGCCGCCAAAGCGGTATTCCTTATTCCGGTTCAAGGAAATTCCCGACCGGATCCGTAGGCTATGCGCATT
>CAZVLY010000349.1:0-4444 GCA_964628175.1 uncultured Piscinibacter sp.
TCTTCCGCCGGCATCACCGCCGGCGCGAGCGTGGCCTGCGGGCTTTCGGCCGGCGCGTCGCCGGCGCCCACCGCCTCGACCGACACGGCCTCGACGACCAGCGCGCGCTCCTTCATCAGGAAGGCGAAACGCTGCCGGTACGCCGCCTCGAAGGCCGACTGGATCTCCGCCGGCGCGCCGAAGGGCACGACCAGCGCCGAGTCGGTGCCTTCGTAGCGCACATGCACGCGGCGGTGGGTCTGGATCGCGCCACCGCTCACGCCCTGCCGGCGCAGCTCGCCCTCGGCTTCGGCGGCCAGGGCGTCCAGCTTCTGCGTCACCGCCGGCAGCGCCTCGGCCAGCCGCAGTTCCACCGCGGCCTCGCGCATCACGCTCTGGTCCGCCAGGCCCATGCCGTAGGCCGACAGAACCCCGGCCAGCGGGTGCGCGAAGACGCGGTCCATGCCCAGCGCATCGGCCACGCGGCAGGCGTGCTGGCCGCCGGCGCCGCCGAAACACTGCAGCGTGTAGCGCGTGACGTCGTAGCCGCGCGCCACCGAGATCTTCTTGATCGCGTTGGCCATCGCGCCGACGGCGATGTCGATGAATCCTTCGGCGACCTGCTCGGGCGAGCGCTTCGTGCCGGTGGCTTGCTCGATCTGCGCGGCCAGGGCGCTGAACTTCGCCACCACCACGTCGCGGTCGAGCGCCTCGTCGGCCGCCGGGCCGAACACCTTCGGGAAGAACGCCGGCTGGATCTTGCCGACCATCACGTTCGCATCGGTCACCGCCAGCGGCCCGCCGCGCCGGTAGCAGGCCGGGCCGGGATTGGCGCCGGCGCTTTCGGGGCCGGCGCGGAAGCGCGCGCCGTCGAAGCTGAGGATGGAACCGCCGCCCGCGGCCACCGTGTGGATGCTCATCATCGGCGCGCGCATGCGCACGCCGGCCACCTGCGTCTCGAAGGCGCGCTCGAACTCGCCGGCGAAGTGGCTGACGTCGGTGGAGGTGCCGCCCATGTCGAAGCCGATGACCTTGTCGCCGCCGAGATCGTTCTTCGCCAGCTGCGCCGTGCGCACCATGCCGACGATTCCGCCGGCCGGGCCAGAGAGGATGGCGTCCTTGCCCTGGAAGGCGTGCGCGTCGGTCAGGCCGCCGCTGCTCTGCATGAAGAACAGCTTCACGCCCGGCATCTCGCCGGCCACCTGCTCGACGTAGCGGCGCAGGATGGGCGAGAGGTAGGCGTCGACCACCGTCGTGTCGCCGCGGCCGACCAGCTTCATCAGCGGGCTCACCTCGTGCGAGACGCTGACCTGCGTGAAGCCCAGCGTGCGCGCCAGCGCGGCCGCGGCCTGCTCGTGCGCCGGGTAGCGCCAGCCATGCATGAAGACGATGGCCACGCTGCGCAGGCCGGCGTCGAACGCGGCCCACAGGCGCTCGCGCAGATGCATTTCGTCGAAGGGCTCGATGACGCTGCCGTCGGCGCCCATCCGCTCCTGTGCCTCGATGACGCGGCTGTACAGCAGCTCGGGCAGCACGATGTGGCGATCGAACAGGCGCGGCCGCTCCTGGTAGCCGATGCGCAGCGCATCGCGGAAGCCCTTCGTGATGACCAGCAGCGTCGGCTCGCCCTTGCGCTCGAGCAGCGCGTTGGTGGCCACCGTGGTGCCCATCTTCACGCATTCGACCTGCGCCGGCGTGATCGGCTCGCCGGGCTTCAGGCCGAGCAGATGGCGGATGCCCGCGACCGCGGCGTCGCGGTACTGCTCCGGGTTTTCCGACAACAGCTTGTGCGTGACCAGCGTGCCGTCGGGGCGGCGTCCGACGACGTCGGTGAAGGTGCCGCCGCGGTCGATCCAGAACTGCCAGCGGGGGTCGCGGAGGGTGTCCGTCATGGTGCTCACAGCGAGGTGGCCGCGCGCGCGGCCTGGTCATAGAGGCCCGACATGGTGCGCAGCAGGCGCGCCATCTCGCCGATGTCGTGGTTGCGCTCGACGTCGAGGTTGTCGACGAGGCACTTCTCGCGCACCTCGCGGTAGGTCGCCACCGCCGCCTCGCCCGCGGGCGTGGGGCTGTAGAAGACTTCCTTGCCCTGCTTGTCGCCCTGCGCCAGCCCGGCGGCGACCAGCTTCTTCAGCGAGTAGCCGACCACGTGGGTGTCTTCGTAGTTCAGCACGAAGCAGATGTCGGCCAGCTTCTTGTTGCGCGCACGGTGGTTGATGTGGTGCAGCACGAGCACGTCGGTGATCGTGAGGTCGGGGCAGCCGGCCGCCGCCATGCAGCGCATCGCCCAGCGGGAGAAGGCGTTCCACGCGACGATCAGGCCGAACTCGAATTCCGAGAGCTCGACGCTGCGCTCCGAGACGAGGTGGGACGAGGAGACGATGCCGCGCGGCGCGCTGCGCCTGGCGGGCCCGCTCCTTGCTCCGCCCTGGGATGGAACTTTCGCTGGGGCCTTGGCAGCCATCAGTGCTTTCCCCGAAAACGTTGAAGATTTATTGACAATTTATCGAAACATTCCCTAGACTGCAAGCGCACTTTCACCTCACCCCTTCTCCCAACCGCCCCGCAGGAGCACGCATGTCGCCGACCCGCCGCACATTGAACGCCGCCGCGCTGATCGCGCTCGCCGGACTCGCCCCCGCCGCCTTCGCGCAGACCAAGTGGGACTTGCCCGCCGCCTACCCGGCGAACAACTTCCACACCGAGAACCTGACGCAGTTCGCCGCCGACGTCGACAAGGCCACCGCCGGCAAGCTGAAGATCACGGTGCACGCCAACGCGTCGCTGTTCAAGGCGCCGGAGATCAAGCGCGCCGTGCAGGGCGGCCAGGCGCAGATCGGCGAGATCCTGCTGGTGAACTACCAGAACGAGTGGCAGATCTTCGGTGCCGACGGCCTGCCCTTCCTGGCCGACAGCTACGACGAGTCGATGAAGCTGTACAAGGCGCAGAAGCCGCTGCTCGACAAGAAGCTCGGCGAGCAGGGCATGATGCTGCTGTACGCCGTGGCCTGGCCGCCGCAGGGCATCTACGTGAAGAAGCCGATCGCCTCGGCCGCCGACCTGAAGGGCGTGAAATGGCGCGCCTACAGCCCGGCCACGGCGCGCATCGCCGAGCTGGTCGGCGCGCAGCCGGTCACCGTGCAGGCGGCCGAGCTGTCGCAGGCCATGGCCACCGGCGTCGTCGAGAGCTACATGAGCAGCGGCGCGACCGGCTACGACACCAAGACCTACGAGCACATCAAGTACTTCGTCGACACCCAGGCCTGGCTGCCGAAGAACGCGGTGATCGTCAACAAGGCCGCCTTCGACGCGCTCGACAAGCCCACCCAGGCCGCGGTGCTGAAGGCCGGCGCCGACGCCGAGGCGCGCGGCTGGACCACCAGCAAGGCGAAGAACACCGAGTACCTCGACCTGCTGAAGAAGAACGGCATGACGATCTCGCCGCCCACGCCGCAGCTCAAGGCCGACATGAAGAAGGTCGGCGACACGATGCTCAAGGAATGGCTCGAGAAGGCCGGCCCCGAAGGCCAGGCGCTGGTCGACGCCTTCCGCAAGTAGAGCGGCATGCAGCGCGAGGCCAGGGAGAGGCGCAGCGCGCTTCGCAATGCGCTGGACGGGCTGTACGACGGCTGCGCCGCGCTCGCGGCGCTGTTCATGGTGGGGCTGCTGGTGATGGTGATGCTGTCCATCCTCGGCCGGCAGTTCCACTTCAACGTGCCGGGCATCGACGCCTACGCCGGCTACATGATGGCCGGCGCCGGCTTCCTGGCGCTGGCGCACACGCTCAAGCGCGGCGAGCACATCCGCGTCACGCTGCTGATCGGGCGGCTCACCGGCGCCGCGCATCGCGGCATGGAGCTGTGGTCGCTGTTCGCCGCTTCGCTGCTTGCGCTGCTGTCGGCCTTCTACAGCGCGCGGCTGGCCTGGCAGTCCTACGCCTTCCACGACATCTCCACCTCCAACGACGCCACGCCGCTGTGGATCCCGCAGCTGACGATGGCGCTGGGCACCACCGTGCTGGCGATCGCCTTCATCGACGAACTGGTGCTGGAGGCACGGGGACGCCGCGTCGTGCTCGGCTCGGACGAAGCGACCCGCAATGAGTGACCTCGCCATCACGCTGCTGCTCGTCGGCGCGCTCTTCGCCATCCTCGCCAGCGGCGTGTGGATCGGCCTCACCCTCTCGGGCGTGGCCTGGATCGGCATGCAGCTGTTCAGCTCGCGGCCGGCCGGCGACGCGATGGCGGTGACCATCTGGGGTTCGTCGTCGAGCTGGACGCTCACCGCACTGCCGCTGTTCGTCTGGATGGGCGAGATCCTCTTCCGCACGCGGCTGTCGCAGGACATGTTCCGCGGCCTCGCGCCGTGGATGCAGGCGCTGCCCGGGCGGCTGTTGCACGTCAACGTGGCCGGCTGCGCGATCTTCGCCGCGGTGTCGGGCTCCAGCGCAGCCACCTGCGCCACC
>CAZVLY010000350.1:0-4421 GCA_964628175.1 uncultured Piscinibacter sp.
TACTTCCCGAACACCAGATACAGCGGGTCATCCGACGTCGCGTGCCGCACCTGCGCGTTGTCGAACGCGGCGAAGCCGAATCCGTAGCGCGCGCCCAGGTTCGAGAACTGCACGTCGTACTTGCTGCCGGTCACGAGCTTGCGGCTCACCACCGAGGTGTAGGTGCCCTTCGCCCAGCTCACCGCCACGCGAACGTCGCCCCGGTCACCCTGCAGCGGGAAGATCAGGAACGAGGCCACCTCGTCGCCCGGCTTGAACTTGCTGTCGTCGAACGGCACCTCCTCGCCGCTCTTGAGGTGGTACGTGCCGCCGGCGTTCGCCGCCTTGGCGTCGCGGCGCATGTACTGCGGCTTGCCATCGACCAGCGGGAAGCTCTTGTACTCGCCGGTCGCGGTGCCCGGGTCGTTCTTGCGCCCGGCGTTCGGGCTCGTCTTCGCGTCGTAGCGCGTGTGGTCGACGTACTGGTCGTCGACGAAGCCGTTGGGCGCGGTGCGCTGGCCCTTCATGTGCCAGATGTCGCCCATCTCGCCCTCGCGGCTGGTGTACTTGTTGCCGTAGGGCTTGGTCTTCTCTTCGTGGCAGAGCGCCGCGCAGCCTTCCTTGTCGAAGGCCTTGATCGAGTTGTCGATGGGCCACATCATGGCCCACTTGTCCTCGTAGTAGAGGTTGTCGTCGCCGCCCTTGTCGGCCGGGTCGGTGAGCTTCTTCCAGCTGCCGTCGGCCTGCTTCTGGTAGGGCCCGCGGCGCACCGAGTTCGTCGGGTCGGCATGCTGGATCAGCAGGTACAGCATGTCGGCCGTGTACACCGCCTTCAGCGTCACCTTGGAATCGCCCTTGTCTCCCGGCGGCGCGCCGAAGTTGGCGCCGCTGGTCAAGGCGACGTTCAGCGGCTTCGCCTTGGCCCACACTGGGTCGTTGGCACCGGCCTGCATGTCGGGCGCGCCGCTGGCCATCACGGCCACCAGCGTATTGGGCTGTTCCGGCTGGCGCCCGGTCTCGCAAGCTGCCAGTGCGAGCGCCGCCACGCCCAGCGCCACCATCGAAAGTCTTGTCTTCATCACTCTTCTCCTGTGTGATCCGCTGCCCGTCAGGGTTCGGGTCCAGTCTCTGCCCGGGGGGGCTGCCGAAGAGTGAGATGGATCAATTGCGCGCCATCCACCGCAGGCGAGGCGAGAAGGCGGTTCGCAAGCGCACCGAGCTGCCCCCTGCCCGCGCGTAAGCTCGGCTTCAAGGAGGTGGCCGACGATCCGGCCCGCACATGGCTGCAATTCAGGCTGAACGGGCCGCGCCGGTGGCCGATACCGATGCGGGCCTGACCGCAGCGCAGGCGGCCCAGCGCCTCGCCGAAGAGGGCCCCAATGCACTGCCCGGCGGCCAGCGCCGCTCCCTTCTGTCGATCGCCGTCGAGACGGTGCGCGAGCCGATGTTCCTGCTGCTGCTCGCGGCGGCCGCGCTGTACCTGCTGTTCGGTGACCTGCAGGAGGGCTTGACGCTGTTCGGCTTCGTGCTGGTCACCGTGGCGCTCACGCTGTACCAGGAAGGCAAGACCGAGCGCGCCATCGAGGCGCTGCGCGATCTGACCAGCCCGCGCGCACTGGTCATCCGCGGCGGCCAGGCGCAGCGCATCGCCGGGCGCGAGGTGGTGCGCGGTGATCTGCTCAAGCTGAGCGAGGGCGACCGCGTCGCCGCCGACGCGCTGCTGGTGTCGGCCGACGGGCTGCGCGCCGACGAATCGCTGCTCACCGGCGAGGCCGTTCCGGTCGGCAAGCGGGTGGCGCGCTCCGACGAGCTGGCCGCCGCCGCGCCGCCTGACGACGCCGCCCGCGTGCCGCCCGGCGGTGACGATCTGCCCCAGGTCTACGCCGGCACGCTGATCGTGCAGGGCCATGCGCTCGCGCGGGTCACGGCCACCGGCACGCGCAGCGAGATCGGCCGCATCGGCACGGCCCTGGGCACGGTGGAGAACGAACGCTCGCCGCTGCAGAAGCAGACGGCGCGGCTGGTGCGCAACCTGGCCCTGCTGGCGCTGGCCCTGAGCCTGGCGCTCGTGCTCGTGCACGGGTTGATGAAGGGCGACTGGCTGCAGGCCCTGCTGGCCGGCATCGCGCTGGCCATGGCGATGCTGCCCGAGGAGTACCCGGTGGTGCTCACCGTGTTCCCGGCCCTCGGCGCGCGCCGGCTGTCGAAGGAGGGCGTGCTCACGCGGCGCATCACGGCCATCGAGACGCTCGGCGCCACCACGGTGCTGTGCAGCGACAAGACCGGCACCCTGACCGCGAACCGCATGACGGTGACGCACCTGGCGGCCGGCGGCATCGAACTCGCGGACCGCCTGGCGCTGGACTCGGTGGCCGAGGGGCGCCTGCCCGAGGCCTTCCACGCCCTCGTGGAAGTGGCGATCCTGGCCAGCGTGGTCGACCCCTTCGACCCGATGGAGAAGGCCTTCCATCAGCTCGGCGAACGTTTCCTCGCCGACACCGAACACCTGCACGCCGACTGGCGCCTGGTGCAGACCTATGCGCTCAGCCCGGAGCTGCGCGCGATGTCGCACGTGTGGGCGGCGGCGGGCGAGGGCGCCCAGACCGTGGCTGCCAAGGGCGCGCCGGAAGCGGTGATGGATCTGTGCCACCTGGACGAAACGCAGAAGGCCCGCATCGCCGGCGTGGTCGACGAGCTGGCCGCCGAAGGCCTGCGCGTGCTGGCGGTGGCGCACGGTTCGTTCGCCGGGCAGGCGTGGCCCGCGAGCGAACACGACTTCGACTTCACCTTCGTCGGGCTGCTCGGCCTGGCGGACCCGGTTCGCCCACAGGTGCCTGCCGCGGTGGCCGAATGCCGCGCGGCCGGCATCCGGGTGGTCATGATCACCGGCGACTATCCGGCCACGGCGCGCGCCATCGCGCAGCAGGCGGGCCTGGCCGCACACGACGGCGACGTGCTCTCGGGCGACGAGATCGCGACGCTCGGCGACGAGGCCCTGCTCGAACGCCTGGCCACGGTCAGCGTGTGCGCGCGCATCGCACCCGAGCAGAAGCTGCGCATCGTGCAGGCGCTGAAGGCGCGCGGCGAGATCGTCGCGATGACCGGCGACGGCGTGAACGACGCCCCCGCGCTGCGCGCCGCGCACGTGGGCGTGGCCATGGGCGGGCGCGGCACCGACGTGGCCCGCGAGTCGGCCTCGCTGGTGCTCGTCGACGACGACTTCGCGGCCATCGTGGCGGCGGTGCGCCTGGGGCGCCGCATCTTCGACAACCTGCGCAAGGCGATGTCGTACATCCTCGCGGTGCATGTGCCGATCGCGGGCATGGCGATGCTGCCGGTGCTGCTCGGCTGGCCGGCCTTGCTGTACCCGATGCACATCGCCCTGCTCGAGCTCATCATCGACCCGGCCTGCTCGATCGCCTTCGAGAACGAGCCGGCCGAGCGCGACGTGATGAAGCGCCCGCCGCGCGACGCCGCGGCGCCGCTGTTCGGCGGTGCCACGCTGTGGCTGGCGCTGGTGCAGGGGCTGGGCGTGCTGGTCGCGGTGCTGGGCGCCTTCGCGTGGGCCGGCCCGCGCATCCCCGAGCCCGAGGCGCGCGCCTTCGCCTTCGCCACGCTGGTGGTGGGCAACCTGGCGCTCATCCTGTCCAACCGCTCGGCGAAGCGCTCGCTGTGGGCCACGCTGCACACGCCGAACCGCACGCTGTGGGTGGTCGTCGGCCTCGCGTTCGCCTTGCTGCTGGCCGCGCTGTACGTCCCCTGGGCGGTCGGCGTGCTGCGCTTCGCGCCGCTGCCGCTGCACGAACTGGCCGCGGCCTGCGGGCTGGGCCTGCTCAGCGTGCTGTGGTTCGAGGGCATCAAGTGGTTCCGGCGGCGCGGCAGCCCGTAGCCCGCGCAGGGCGGGCGTCGATGCCGCCGGCCGGATTCACGACGATCTTGTTACTCACACCTTCGATGCCGGCTGCCTAGAGTGCCCCCACGGCACCGACGCGGGTGCCGCAACCCTGCAACCCGGAGATCAGAAGGATGGACATCGTTCACAGGATCGGCATCAAGGCACCCGCAGCCCATGTCTACGCGGCGCTGGCCACCATCGAAGGCCTCGCCGGCTGGTGGACGCGCGACACCACGGGCCGCGCGCAGCCCGGCGGCCATGTCGCGTTCCGCTTCCACACCGCGACGGGCGACGAGATCGGCGGCTTCACCATGGGCGTGCTCGAACAGACGCCCGACCACAAGGTGCGCTGGCGGGTCGAGGACGGGCCGGCGGAGTGGCTCGGCACCGAGGTCGAGTTCCAGCTGTCGCAGCAGGACGGCCAGACCATCGTGATGTTCGGCCACCGCCAGTGGCGTGACGCGGGCCCGGGCGGCGAGTTCATGGCCCACTGCAGCACCAAGTGGGCGACCTTCCTGCTGAGCCTGCGCGAACTCGTCGAGACCGG
>CAZVLY010000351.1:0-4414 GCA_964628175.1 uncultured Piscinibacter sp.
CGGCCAGGAAGGTCTTGCCGGTGCCGGCCGGGCCGATGCCGAAGGTGATGTCGTGCGCGAGGATGTTGCGCAGGTAGGTGATCTGGTTCGGCGTGCGGCCGGCCAGGTCGCTGCGGCGCGTGTGCAGCACGATCTCGTCGTCCGGCGCCGCGGCATCGGCTGCGGTGGCGGCGCGCAGCGCGGCGGCCGGGCGCAGGTCGGCCATCGCCTCGACCAGCGCGAGCTGCACCTGCTCGGCAGGAATGGCGCGGCGGGCCCGGTCGTACAGCGACTGCAGCAGCAGCACCGCGCGCTCGGCCTGGCGCTTGCCGCCTTCGATGCGGAACGACTCGTTGCGGCGCGTGATCGTCACGTCGAGCGCAGCCTCGATGCTGCGCAGGTGTTCGTCGAGGCTGCCGCACAGGTGCGACAGCCTGGCGTTGTCGGGCGGAATGAAGGCGTGGCGAAGGATCACGGGCGAGCGGAGCGGCGGCAAAGCGGCGATTGTCGCCCCAACCGGCGCGCGAGCGTGCCATCCGACCACTCCGCCTGGGCGAGCATCCTGCACAATCGCCGCCGATGAATGCTGTCGCCCTGCTCCGGCTCGCCGCGCGCCTGCTGTGCGCGGCCGTGCTGGCCACGGCCGGGCCGGCATCGGCCGCTCCGCCGCCGACACAGCTGATCACGCAGGCGCTGTCGGTGGCCAGCAATGCCGAGCGCTTCCCGGAAGGTGACCCGTCGGCCACCACCGTCTCGCTGCCCGACGACTGGTCGGACTCGCAGCCCCGGCACGACGGCGGCGTCTGGTACCGCGTCCAGTTCAATCCCGGGCCGTCGCTGGACCGCACCGACCTGCTCGCGCTGTACGTGCCCCGTGCCTGCAGCAACCTCGACGTGTTCCTGAACGGCCGGCGCATCCACAGCGGCGGCCGCATGGCCGATCCGGTGGCGCGCAACTGCCACTACCCGCAACTGGTGTCGCTGCCCGGCGGGCTGGTGCTGTCGCAGGGCAATGTGCTCGACCTGCACGTGCGCGGCCACGCCTTGCAGCGCGTCGCGGCGCGCGAACGTGCCGGCGGCCTGTCGGAACTCCGCGTCGGCGCCTACGACGAACTGGCCGCGCTGCATGCCGACACCCTGTTCTGGAACGTCACCGCGGTGCAGATCGCCAGCCTCGCGCTGGGCATGCTCGGCGTCGTGATGGTGGCGCTGGCCTGGGTGAACCGGCGCGACGCGCCGCTGGGCTACTACGGCCTGATGGCCATCGGCTGGGCTCTCGTCTCGGCACGGCTGTGGTGGCGCGAGGTACCGCTGGACAACGCGACCGTCGAGTTCCTGATCTGCCTGTCCTTCACGCCGATCCTGGCGCTCGCCGTGCAGTTCCTGCTCAGCTACGCCGGGGTGCGTTCGCGCATGATCGAGGCGGCCCTGCTGGCGCAATGCGTGGTGCTGCCGATGAGCCTGCTGCTCGCCGGGCCGGGCCGGCTGTTCGGCATGACCGGCGCCTGGTACGTCGTGCTCGCCGCCGAGACGCTCGGCGCCATGCTGCTGCACCTGCACATCACGTGGCGCGACCGGCGCAGCGAGTTCTGGCCGATGGCGATCACGCTGGCCGCCGCCGCGCTCGCGCTGGCGGTGGAGATGGCCGTGCAGCGTGGCTGGCTCACCCTGCCGCCCGCGCCGCGGATGCAGTTCCTGCTGCCGCTGCTGCTGATCATCTTCGGCCTGCGGCTGGTGGTCCGGCGCGCGGGCATGGCCGTGGCGCCCGATGCCTCGCGCTTCAACGTCGATGCGCGCGTGCGCGAGATCACCGCCGAGATCGAGCGCAACCACGCGCAGCTCGCCGAGATGCGCATCGAGCAGGTCACCGAGAAGGAGCGCAAGCGCATCGCCGCCGACCTGCACGACGACCTCGGTGCCAAGCTGCTGACCATCGTGCACACCAGCGAAAGCGAGCGCATCTCGACGCTGGCGCGCGAGGCGCTCGAGGAGATGCGCCTGTCGGTGCGCGGCCTCACCGGCCGGCCGGTGCGGCTGTCCGATGCGCTGGCCGACTGGCGCGCCGAGACGGTGATGCGCCTGGGCCAGGCCAATGTCGAGATCGACTGGAAGAGCCTGGCCGAGGACACCGACCAGGTGCTGCCCGCACGTGGCTTCGTGCAGACCACGCGCATCCTGCGCGAGGCGGTGAGCAACATCATCAAGCACAGCGGCGCATCGCACGTGAAGGTGCGCTGTGCGATCTCGGGCCTGCAGTTCGGGTTGAACATCCAGGACAACGGCAAAGGCATCCCGATGGAACTCGACGGCAAGCTCGACCGCGGCCACGGCATGTCGAGCATGAAGCACCGCGCCAAGCAGATGCAGGGCCAGTGCCTCGTCGAGTCCGGGCCGGGCTATGGCACCGTGATAAGGCTCACGCTGCCCCTCGGGCCCGAGCCCCCTGCCGCGCCCTCGCGCTGATAGGATCCCCAGGCGGGTGCCTTTGCGCCCCGAGTGAGGACTCACCATGAGCAACATTCTTCTGCTCGAAGACCTGCCCGAGATCCGCGCCTGGCTGAAGGTGCTGGTCCATCAGGTGTTCCCGCAGGCCCAGATCTCCGAATCGGCGCGCGTCCACGACGCGCTCGAACTCGTCAGCGCGGTGAAGTTCGACCTCGCCCTCATCGACCTCGGCCTGCCCGACGGCTCGGGCGTCGACGTGGTCGCGGCGCTGCGCGAGCAGCAGCCCGAGGCGCAGTCGGTGGTGGTCACCATCCACGACGACGACGAGCACCTGTTTCCGGCGCTGCAGGCCGGTGCCTTCGGCTACGTGCTCAAGGAGCAGGCGCGTGAGCTGATCGCCGAGCAGCTCAACCGCATGAGCCAGGGCGAGCCGCCGCTGTCGCCGTCGATCGCGCGCCGCGTCATCGCCTACTTCGCCGCGCAGGCCCGTCCGCAGGCCAAGGACACGATTCCGCACGTGCAGCTCACCGACCGCGAGAACGAGGTGCTGCTGCGCGTGGCCAAGGGCTTCACGCTGCCCGAGATCGGCGTGCAGCTCAACCTGTCGCGCCACACCATCGCCGACTACGTGAAGCAGATCTACCGCAAGCTCAACGTGAGCTCTCGTGCCGAGGCGGCGCTGGAGGCGCAGCGCCTGGGCCTGTTCGGAAGAAGCCGCTGAGTCCGCTTCGGGCGGGATAATCCCCGCCCATGATCGGACGCCTGACCGGAACCCTCGCGGAGAAGAACCCGCCGCAACTGCTCGTCGATGTCAACGGCGTCGGCTACGAAGTCGACGTGCCGATGAGCAGCTTCTACAACCTGCCCGCGCTCGGCGAGCGCGTCACGCTGCTGACGCACTTCGTCGTGCGCGAGGACGCGCAGGTGCTGTTCGGCTTCCTCACGCACGAGGAGCGCAGCACCTTCCGCCAGCTCGTCAAGATCTCCGGCGTGGGGCCGCGCACCGCGCTGTCCATCCTGTCGGGACTGAGCGTGAGCGAGCTCGCACAGGCGGTCAGCCTGCAGGAGACCGGCCGCCTGGTGAAGGTGCCCGGCATCGGCAAGAAGACCGCCGAGCGCCTGCTGCTCGAACTCAAGGGCAAGCTCGGCGATGCGCTGAGCGCACCGGCCGCGGTGCAGGGCGATGCGCAGGCCGACATCCTGCAGGCCCTCGTGGCGCTGGGCTACAGCGACCGCGAGGCCGCGGCCGCGCTGAAGGCCTTGCCGAAGGACGTCGGTGTGAGCGAGGGCATCAAGCTCGCGCTGAAGGCTCTGGCACGCTGACCTTCGCAGCCTTCAGTGCTTGTGCTCGGTCATCGGCATGGCCGCGCCGGCCGCCTTCACGGGCACCTTCAGCTCCAGCGTCTCGCGCTTGCCGTCCTTGCCCTCGACGACCAGGGTCAGCGGCACGCTCTCACCGCTCTTCAGCGGCTGCTTCAGGTCCATCAGCATGACGTGGTAGCCGCCGGGCTTGAGCTCGACGGCCTTGCCGGCCGGCAGCTCGAGCGCGGGCATGGCGCGCATCTTCATGACGTTGCCGTCCATCGCCATCTCATGCACCTCGGCCACGCCAGCCAGCGGCGACTGCACCGAGACGAGCCTGCCGCCCTGCGCCGAGGTGATCTGCATGAAGGCGCCGGTGGCCTTCTGCGGCGCGACGGTGCCGCGCACCCAGGCGTCCTTGACGGTTGTCTGGGCCGACGCGGCAGCCGACGCGAAGGCCATCGCGGCCAGGAGGGTGAATCGAAGGGTCTTCATCGGGGTTTCTCCAAGGGTTGAAACGAAACGGGAATCAGCGGCGGTCGGTGGCCCAGGCGTCCAGGTCGGCCGCCGAAGGCGCGCCGGTCACCCAGCGTACCGGCTGGCCCGGCACGAGCAGGCCGACGTAGGGCGTGGCCCCGCGCCATGCGGGGTTGACCGCATGTCGCAGCGCCGGGGCCTGGCCGTCGAA
>CAZVLY010000352.1:0-4406 GCA_964628175.1 uncultured Piscinibacter sp.
TGCTGCCGGTGCTGCTGACGCAGACCATCATCTTGTTTCAGGACACCTCGCTGGTGTACGCCATCGGCGCGTACGACCTGCTCAAGGGCTTCGAGGTGGCCGGCAAGAACTTCAACCGCCCGGTCGAGACCTACCTCGTCGCCGCCGTCGTCTACTTCATCATCTGCTTCAGCCTGTCGATGCTCGTGCGCCGGCTGCAGCAGAAGATCCAGATCATTCGCTAGGAGAGCCGTCGTGATCGACATCAAGAACATCAGCAAGTGGTACGGCAGCTTCCAGGTGCTGACCGACTGCACCACCAGCATCCAGAAGGGCGAGGTCGTCGTGGTCTGCGGCCCCTCGGGCTCGGGCAAGAGCACGCTGATCAAGACGGTGAACGCGCTGGAGCCGATCCAGAAGGGCGACATCGTCGTCGACGGCATCTCCATCTCCGACCCGAAGACCAACCTGCCCAAGCTGCGCAGCCGCGTGGGCATGGTGTTCCAGCACTTCGAGCTGTTCCCGCACCTCACTGTCACCGAGAACCTGACGCTGGCGCAGATCAAGGTGCTCGGCCGCTCGCAGGACGAGGCGAAGGCACGCGGCCTGAAGATGCTCGACCGCGTCGGCCTGATGGTGCACAAGGACAAGTTCCCCGGCCAGCTCTCCGGCGGCCAGCAGCAGCGCGTGGCGATCGCCCGCGCGCTGTCGATGGACCCGATCGTGATGCTGTTCGACGAGCCCACCTCCGCGCTCGATCCCGAGATGGTCGGCGAGGTGCTCGACGTGATGGTGCTGCTGGCCAAGGAAGGCATGACGATGATGGTCGTCACGCACGAGATGGGCTTCGCCAAGCGCGTCAGCCACCGCGTCATCTTCATGGACGCCGGCAAGATCGTCGAGGACTGCAGGAAGGACGAATTCTTCGGCGACCCCGACGCCCGCTCGCCGCGGGCCAAGGAGTTCCTCTCCAAGATCCTGCAGCACTGAGCCATGGCGGCACAGGGCACGGGCTGGGTCGAGCGCGTCGAGCCCGACGAGCCGGCGCGTCACGCCGAGGCGGCGCGCGCGCTGGTGGCGATGCAGCAGGCCAAGTCGAAGCGCTTCGGCCCCGGCCGCGCGCTGCACCGCAAGCCCATCGTCGCGCTCAAGGGCACGCTGCGCGTGCTCGACGGCGTGCCGGCGCACCTGCGGCACGGCCTGTTCGAGCGGATGGGCGGCTACGACGTGACGCTGCGCCTGTCCAACGGCGGCACCGACGTGGCGAAGGACCGCGTGCCCGACATCCGCGGCTTCTCGCTGCGGGTGCACGGCCTGCACGGCCCGGCGGCGCTGGGCGGCACGACCGACCACCAGGACTTCACGCTGATCAACAAGAGCGCCTTCGCCTTCCCCGACAGCCGGCCGTTCGTGGGCCTGGTGCTGGCGGCCGGGCAGGGGCCCACCGGGCTGATCGGCTGGGCGCTGCGCACCTACGGTCCGCTGAAGATGTTCGGCCAGCTCAAGAAGCTGAAGGATTCGTTCGACCAGCCCTTCACCGGCTTTGCCACCGAGCCCTTCTTCAGCGCGGCGCCGATCGCCTGCGGGCCGTCGGCGGTGCGCGTGCGGCTGCTGCCGCCGCAGGGCCGGCATGCCCAGCGGCGGCCCGAGCGCTGGGCCGACGAGTACCTCGCGCAGTTGAACGAGGGGCCGCTGGTCTACCGGCTGCAACTGCAGAGCTTCGTCGACGAGGCGCGCACGCCGGTCGAGGACGCCTCGGTCGACTGGCCGGAGAGCGTGGCGCCCTATGTCGACGTGGCCGAACTCGTCATCGAGTCGCAGGATCTGGACTCACCCGCGGCGAAGGCCTTCGCCGAGGCGGTGGAACGCGCCGTCTTCGACCCCTGGCAGGCCCTGGCGGCGCACCGGCCGCTGGGCGAGGTGATGCGCTCGCGCAAGGTCGTCTACTTCGAGAGCCAGAAGGCGCGCGGCGCAGCCTGAGTTCGGCAGCAGCGGGTGCGAGAATCCCCGCATGAGCGACTCCCTCACGATCACCCGACCCGACGACTGGCACCTGCACGTGCGCGATGGTGCCGCCCTGGCGGCGGTGGTGCCGGCCACGGCACGCCAGTTCGCCCGCGCGATCATCATGCCCAACCTCAAGCCGCCGGTGACCACCGCCGCGCAGGCGCTGGCCTACCGCGAGCGCATCCTCGCCGCGGTGCCCAAGGGCGTGGCCTTCGAGCCGCTGATGACGCTGTACCTCACCGACGTGCTGCCGCCCGACGAGATCCGCCGCGCCAAGGACGCCGGCGTGGTCGCCGTCAAGCTCTACCCGGCCGGCGCCACGACGAACAGCGATGCTGGCGTGACCGACCTGCGCAAGGTCCACGAGACGCTGGACACGATGCAGCGCGTCGGCCTGCCGCTGCTGGTGCACGGCGAGGTCACCGACCCCGAGATCGACCTGTTCGACCGCGAGAAGGCTTTCATCGACCAGAAGCTGATCCCGCTGCGCGCCGACTTCCCCGAGCTGAAGATCGTCTTCGAGCACATCACCACGCGCGACGCGGTGCAGTACGTCGGCGAGGCCGGGCCGAAGACGGCGGCCACCATCACCGCGCACCACCTGCTCTACAACCGCAACGCCATCTTCCTCGGCGGCGTGCGCCCGCACTACTACTGCCTGCCGGTGCTCAAGCGCGAGGAGCACCGCCGCGCGCTCGTCAATGCGGCGACCTCGGGCAGCAAGAAGTTCTTCCTCGGCACCGACAGCGCGCCGCATGCGGCGCACCTGAAGGAGCACGCCACCGGCTGCGCCGGCTGCTACACGGCGCTCAGCGCGCTGGAGCTGTACGCCGAGGCCTTCGATGCGGTCGGCGCGATCGACAAGCTCGAGGCCTTCGCCAGCTTCAACGGCCCGGCCTTCTACGGCCTGCCGCGCAACACCGGCACCGTCACGCTGCGCCGCCAGCCCTGGGTGCTGCCCGAGACCGTGCCCTTCGGCGACGCCGCCCTCAAACCCCTGCGCGGCGGCGAAACGCTGGCGTGGCAACTGGTCTGAAAGGCCGCCCATGATCGAGAAACAACCCCGCATCGCGCTGCTGATCGATGCCGACAATTCGCCGTCGAGCAAGATCGACGTGATCCTCGCCGAGCTCGCCAAGCTCGGCGTCGTCAATGTGCGCCGGGCCTACGGCAACTGGAAGAAGGACGGCCTGAAGGGCTGGGAGAACGTGCTGCACGAGTACGCCATCCGCCCGATCCAGCAGTTCGACTACACCAAGGGCAAGAACGCCACCGACATGGGCCTGGTGATCGACGCGCTGGACCTGCTGTACAGCGACAGCCCCGACGCCTTCGGCATCGTCTCCTCCGACAGCGACTTCACGCCGCTGGTGATGCACCTGCGCGCCAAGGGGGCGCAGGTGTTCGGCTTCGGCGCGCAGAAGACGCCGATGCCCTTCGTCAACGCCTGCTCGCGCTTCCTGTTCCTCGAGCACCTGGGCGGCGCCGTCGAGGCGGCGGCGGACGAGGCCGAGAAGCCGGCTCGCGGCAAGCCGGCCTCGGGACGCAAGCCGCGCAACGGCAAGAAGGCCGAGCCGGCCGCAGCGCCCGCAACCGTCGACATCGAGCTCGATGCGTCACCGTCGCGATTCGACACCGCCGCGCTCAAGCAGGACGCCCGCCTCGTCTCGCTGCTGCGCAATGCGGTCGAGTCCGCGGCGGGCGAGGACGGCTGGTCGCCGCTGGGCTCGGTGGGCCAGCAGATCGGCAACCAGGCTTCGTTCGACCCGCGCAACTACGGCTACCGCAAGCTGATCGACCTGATCGAGGCGACGCAGCTGTTCGACCTGGACCGCCGCGGCACGCAGTTCGTGCTGCGCGACAAGCGGCAGGCCAGGGCCGCACCCCGGGCCTGATGGCGCCGGGCGGGGCCGGCTGGCGCGCCGTCGACTGGCGCGCGCCCTGGCTGGCACCCTACCTCGACGTCGCCGCGCCGGTGCTGCAGCGGCTGGGGCAGGGCCACAGCATCGCGGCGGCGCTGGATGGGAGCGGTGGCGTCGTGCACTTCGTGCCGCAGGCCGAGCTGCCCGAGGGCGAGGCCTACGAGGCCTTCATCCACCGCAGCGGCCGCGTGCCCACGCGCGACAACCTGCACGACTTTTTCAACGGCCTGGTGTGGCTGCGCTTCCCGGCGCTCAAGCGTCGCCTGAACGAAATTCATGCGGCACAGATCGCCGCCGAGGGCATTGCGCCCGCTCGCGGCCCGCTGCGCGATGCGCTGACCTTGTTCGACGAGAACGGCGCCTGGTGGCAGGCGCCCGCGGAGCTCGTGCAGGCACTGCAGCGGCGCGACTGGCAGGCGCTGTTCGTCGGCCACCGTGCACTCTGGCAGCAGGCCCGGCTCACGCTGGTCGGCCATGCCTTGCTCGAAAAGCTCGTGC
>CAZVLY010000353.1:0-4370 GCA_964628175.1 uncultured Piscinibacter sp.
TGGCGCGGGCTGGCGACGAAATGGATGCCCAGGCCCTCGATGTTGTAGTAGGGGTTGTTGAGCGCGTGGATCTCCAGCTCGCAGCCATTGCACGAGCCCGCATCGACCTGGCGGATCGCCAGTGCCTGGCCGAGGATGGCCAGCAGCTCGTCGTGGATGCGCCGCACTTCGGTTCGCACCGCTTCGTGGAGCGCCGGCGCCGGCTCGGTGACGATGCCGGTGCGAACGATCTGGCGAAGGATCTGCCACATCAGAGATCGACCCCCGAATAACTGAGGTTGAAGGACTTGTTGATGAGCGGGAAGTCCGGGACGATGTTGCCGATCACCGCATGTTCGAGCACCGGCCAGTTCTGCCACGAAGGGTCGTGGCAATGGCAGCGCTCGATGCGGCCGTCGGCGCCCAGCGACAGCGCCACCAGCACCTCGCCGCGCCAGCCCTCGACCCAGCCCGCGCCCTGCACCGCGTGATCGGGTAACTGAACCGCGGCAGCGATCGCGCCCTCCGGCAATCGCGCGCAGAGCTCGCGGATCAGGCGCAGCGACTCGGCCAGCTCGTCGAAGCGCAGCGCCACGCGTGCGGCCACGTCGCCGCCCTGCTGCGTGGCGATGCACGACTGCAACGTGCGGTACGGTTGCCAATCGTGGTCGTGGCGAAGGTCGACGGCCTGCCCGCTGGCCCGCCCCGCCATGCCGGCCAGGCCCAGGCGCGCGGCCAGATCGGGCGTGACGCGGCCGGTGCCCATGAAGCGGTCCTGCAGGCCCGCGTGTTCATCGTAGACATGGCGCAGCCGCTGCACCTCGATCGCCACCGCGTCGCACTGGCGCCGTTGTTCATCGCACAGCGATGCCGACAGCTCGCCGGCCACACCGCCGGGCACCACCGCGTCCATCATGAATCGGTGGCCGAAGGCGCGCTGCGACAGCCGCTGCCAGTCTTCGCGCAGGCGCGAGAACTGCGCGAGGCCGAAGGCCAGCGCCGCGTCGTTGCCCAGTGCGCCGAGGTCGCCGAGGTGGTTGGCGACGCGCTCGCGTTCGAGCATCAGCGCGCGCAGCCACTCGGCACGCTCGGGCACCTGCACACCGCAGGCCGATTCGAGCGCCATCGCATAGGCCCAGGCATAGGCCACCGTCGAATCGCCCGAGACGCGCCCGGCCAGGCGGTGCGCCTGCAGCGGCGCCAGTTCGGTGAAGCGCCGCTCGATGCCCTTGTGCACGTAGCCCAGGTGCTGCTCCAGGCGCAGCACCTTCTCGCCCACCACCGAGAAGCGGAAATGCCCCGGCTCGATGATGCCGGCGTGCACCGGACCCACCGCGATCTCGTGCACACCGTCGCCTTCGACGCGCACGAAGGGGTAGTCGGCGGGCAAGGTGCCAGGGGCGGCGCCGGCCGGCGTCGCGGTGGCCGCCAGCGGCGCGGCCGTCGCCCACAGGCCGTGGTCGAGCCAGGGGCGGCGGTCGATCGCGGCGTCGGCGTGCAGGCCGCCGAGGTCGGCCAGGCTGCGCTGCATGCGCGCCGCGCAGGCGAAGGTGGCCGAGAGGTCGGGGTAGCGCTCATCGGCACCCGTCATCGGCAACTCGGCCCACAACAGGCCTTCCGCCGTGGCGAAGGCGGTGTTCACCGACGCCCCGTCGCCGCCGTGTCGGCCCCACACCGACAGCAGCCGCCCGCGCGCCCGTGCCGCGTGCCCGGCCAGCGCAAGCCAGCCCGCGCGGTCGACCCGCGCGTGCCAGATCGGCAGCGGCGCGGGGAGGCGCCGCAGGTCGAGGTGGAGGTCGGCGAAGCCCATGGTCTCAATGCCCGAGCATGGCGGCGGCCTGCCGGTACCAGCCGTCGAGATAGGGCGGGATGTACAGACCGAGCATCAGGCCCAGGCTCAGGTGCACGAACACCGGCACCAGCGCCGGCGGGTGCGCCAGCGGCTGGTGCGTGGTGTCGCCGAACACCATCGGCTGCACGCGGCTGAACACCGAGGCGAATGCCAGGCCCAGCGCGACGAGCAGGAAGGGCGTGGCCCAGGCCTGCTCGCGCATCGCGGTGGTGACGATCAGGAACTCGCTGGCGAACACGCCGAAGGGCGGCATGCCCAGGATGGCCAGCGCGCCGAGCATCAGGCCCCAGCCGACCGTCGGGCTGACGCGGATCAGGCCACGGATCTCGTCCATGACCTGCGTGCCGGCCTTCTGCGTGGCATGGCCGACGGCGAAGAAGATCGCCGACTTGATCAGCGAGTGCACGGTCATGTGCAGCAGGCCCGCGTAGCTGGCGATCGGCCCGCCCATGCCGAAGGCGAAGGTCATCATGCCCATGTGCTCGATCGACGAATAAGCGAACATGCGCTTCACGTCGCGCTGGCGGATGATGAAGAACACCGAGGCCACCACCGACAGCAGCCCGAAGCCCATCATCAGCCGGCCCGAGAGCTGCGTGCTGCCCAGCGCACCGTCGGTGAGCACCTTGCAGCGCAGCACTGCGTACAGCGCCACGTTGAGCAGCAGGCCCGAGAGCACCGCCGACACCGGTGTCGGGCCCTCGGCGTGGGCATCGGGCAGCCAGTTGTGCACCGGCACCAGGCCGACCTTGGTGCCGTAGCCGATGAACAGGAAGGCGAAGGCGAGCGTGATGATGTTCGGGTCGAGCTGGCCCTTCACCGCATCGAGGTGCGTCCACAGCAGCGCGCCGCCTTCGGCGCCGATGACCTTCTCGGCCGCCATGTAGAGCAGCACCGTGCCGAACAGCGCCTGCGCGATGCCCACGCCGCACAGGATGAAGTACTTCCACGCCGCCTCCAGGCTGGCGGCGGTGCGGTAGACGCTGACCAGCAGCACGGTGGTCAGCGTGGCCGCCTCCATGGCCACCCAGACGATGCCCAGGTTGTTGGTGGTCAGCGCCAGCAGCATCGTGAAGCTGAACAGCTGGTACATGCTGTGGTACAGGCGCAGGCGGGGCGGCGTCATCTTGCCGCGGTCGCGCTCGACGCGCATGTAGGGGCGCGAGAAGATCGAGGTGGTCAGCCCGACGAAGGCGGTCAGCGCGACGAGGAAGACGTTGAGCGCGTCGACGTAGAACTCGCTGCGCCACACGAGCAGCGCTCCGCCGTCGATCACCTGCGCGGTCAGCGCGCAGGCGGCGAGGAAGGTGCCGGCGCTGAAGGCCACGTTGACGTCGCGCGCGTCGTCGCGATGACCCACCAGGCCGAGCACGGCGCCGCCGGCCAGCGGAATGCCGAGCAGGAAGGCGAGCGCGGGGGCGTCAATCATCCTTGAGCTTCTCGAGGTGGCTGATGTCCAGGCTGTCGAACTGCTCGCGGATCTGGAACATGAACACGCCCAGGATGAGCACGCCGATCAGCACGTCCAGCGCGATGCCGAGCTCCACCACCATCGGCATGCCGTAGGTGGCCGAGGTGGCGGCGAAGAACAGGCCGTTCTCCATCGCCAGGAAGCCGATCACCTGCGGCACCGCCTTGGTCCGCGTGATCATCATCAGGAAGGACAGCAGCACGCAGGCCAGCGCGATGCCCAGCGTGCCGCTGGCCAGCGTGGACGACAGCCTGGAGATCGGAATCGCCAGGTTGAACGCGAAGATCACCACCACGATGCCCACCAGCATGATGGTCGGGATGTTGATCAGCGTCTCCACGTCCCAGCGGATCTGCAGCCGGTCGGCCACGCGGTGCAGCAGCCAGGGGATCAGCAGCACCTTGAGCGCCAAGGTGATGCCGGCCGACACGTACAGGTGCGGCTGCTCGGTGACGTAGCCGACGACCGCGGTGGCCAGCACCAGCGTCGCGCCCTGCATCGTGAACAGATGGATCAGCGAGAGCACGCGGCGCTGCGAGATCATCGCGAAGGCGAGGATCAGCAGCACGGCGCCGAGCAGGTTGACGAACTGGGTGAGCAAGGCAGTCATGCTGAATGACCTCGCCGGGTTGGGAGCGAGAACAGGTCGGCGGGGCGCTCTGCGCCGCTCATGTCCCCCGGGCCGGGCTGCGCCCAGCCCTCCTCCTTTACTTCGCTATGCAGAACGCCCCACCGGCCTGTTCCGAGACACCGAGCGGGCTTCGACGTGGCATTCCACCGAGGTGCCCGGCCAAGGACGCAGGGTGCCCGACAGAGCGAAGTCAAGGCGGAGGTTCGGGCGGAGCCCGAGCCGGGGGACATGAGCGGCGTCGGGCACCCGGCGGCCTTGGCTCGCGCCAACGGCAACTGCTGCAATGGTCGAGTCGTTGATTGCTTCATCAGCTCAGTGACTCAGCAACAGATGCACCAGCAGCCCGATCACCGCCAGCAGGAAGGCCGAGGCCAGGAACTCCGGCACGCGGAAGATGCGCATCTTGGCCGACAGGGTTTCGAGCAGCGCCAGCAGGA
>CAZVLY010000354.1:0-4361 GCA_964628175.1 uncultured Piscinibacter sp.
GCCGCGCTGATCGGCGCCTCGCTGGCGGTGCCGAGCTTCGAGATCGCGAAGAACTCGGTGTTCCGCATGCTCATCTTCAACGCCCCGCCGCTGCTGCTCGCGCTGGGCCTGTGCCTGCAGGAGCTGCCGCGCTTCGAGCTGCCGCGGCGGCCCCGCCCCTCCACCGCGCAGTCGTGGCGCAGCGCCGCGGCCGCCGTCCAACCGCCAGGGTGAACGATGCTCGGCAACCCGATGAACATCCCGCCGATCTCGATCGCCGCCGCCAAGGCCGCGCTGATCGAGCAGTACGCCGACGCCACGCTGCGCCGCCGGGCCACCATGCTGTGGGGCACGCGCGGCGTCGGCAAGTCGTCGGTGGTGCGGCAGGTGGCCGAGCATTTCAAGGTGCCGCTGGTCGACCTGCGCCTGACCACCATCGAGCCGGTGGACCTGCGCGGCGCGATCTTCGCCGACGATCGGCAGGCCAAGACGGTGTGGTTTCCGCCCGAGTTCCTGCCCACGCCGGACATGCCGGCGGGCATCCTTTTCCTCGACGAGCTGACCGCCGCCGACCAGCGGCTGCAGATCTCGGCCTACTCGCTGATCCTCGACCGCCGCGTGGGCAACTACCGGCTGCCCGACGGCTGGCAGGTGGTCGCCGCGGGCAACGCCAGCTTCCACGGCGCGGTGAGCCACGACATGGGCACGGCACTGGCCGACCGCATGTTCCATTTCAACGTGCAGACGGTGATCGACGCCTTCCTCGCCCACGCACTGGCGATGGACTTCGCGCCCGAGGTGATGGCCTACCTGAAGGTGCGCCCCGACAAGCTCGACGACACGCAGGCGCAGCTGGCCAACGACCACCTGATCGGCGCCAGCCCGCGCGGCTGGGAAGACATCTCCAACGTGCTGCGCTCGGGCTTGTCGGAATCGGCCAAGCGTGTCTTCGTGCAGGGCCGCATCGGCGCGGCCAACGCGGCCGAGTTCTTCGGCGTGCTGCGCGAACTGCAGGCCGCCGTCGACGTCGTCAAGCTGCTCGCGGCGAAGCCCGGCGCCGAGACGGCGGCGCTGCTGCCGCGCACGCTCGACGGCCTGTACGGCATGGTCTACGGCCTACTCGCCGCCAGCCGCGACGCCCACTCGCTGGCGCGCGCGCTGGAGATCGTCGAGCAGCTGCCCGACGTCGGCAGCGCGGCCGGACTGCCGGTGCGCGAGGGGCAGACGCTGGCCATGGAGCTGCTGATGCAGCGCGCACTGGAAAGCGGACTCGAGACCGCCATCCTCGACAGCGCCTCCTACCACCGCTACGCCGAGCGCCGGCGTGCCGAGGGGCTCGATGGCTGAGGCCTTCGGCCACCGCGGCACGCGCGCGGTGCAGCGCATGGTGGTGTATGCGCCCTCCACCGGCGGCCTGGCGCTGTGGGTGCGCCATCACGACCTCGCCGACGACGAGGCACGCAGCGATGCGGACAGCGATGCGGGCGGCGAGGCGCCGGTGGTGGCCACCGACGGATTGACGATCTTCTACTCGCGCGACTTCGAAACGCTGCCGCTGGCCGAGCAGGTGGGCTGGGTCGCGCACGAGGTGCTGCACATCGCGCTGCGCCACGCGCAGCGGCTCGTCGAGCTGCAGCAGCTGCTCGGCACGGTGGACCTGGCCCTGTTCAACCGCTGCGCCGATGCGATCGTCAACAGCACGCTGTCGCACCTGAGCTGGCTCGAGCTGCCCGAGGGCGCGCTGCAGCTCGACACGCTGCTGACGGCGGCGCTGGGCGTGGAGCAGCCCGTCGAGGCCTCGCTGCTCGAATGGGACGTGGAGCGCCTGTACCGCGCCATCGTCGAGCGCAGCCGGGCCGGCTCCGGCAAGGGGGCGCGGCCCGAGCGCGGCCGTCGCGGCGCCAGCGACGATCGCACGCCGGCCGAGAAGGCCCGTGCGATGGGCCGCGACGAACACGCCGACCTGCGGCCCGCGCCCTCGCAGCAGCGTGCGCCGGAGCAGGAGGCGCAGGCGGCGCGCGAATGGGCCGAGCGCATCACCCGCGCGCATGCCGGCGACGGCGCGCACTCGATGCTGCGCACGCTGATCGCCGACCTGCCGCGCGTGCGCACGCCCTGGGAGCAGGTGCTGCGCACGCAGCTCGCACGCAGCCTGACGCCGCAGCCGGAACTGTCGTGGTCGCGGCCCTCGCGCTCCTACCTCGCCAACCAGGGCCGCAGCGGTGCGCACCGGCGATTGCCCTTCGAGCCGGGCATGGGCCCGACGAAGGCGGCGCCACGGCTGGTGGTGATCGTCGACGTGTCCGGCTCGATCGACGCGGCGCTGATGGAGCGTTTCGCGCGCGAGATCGAGGCGATCACGCGGCGCCTGCATGCCGCGCTGACCCTGGTGATCGGCGACGAGCGGGTGCAGCGCGTGCAGCGCTTCGACCCCGGGCGCGGCACGCTGGGCGAGATCGCCTTCCAGGGCGGCGGCGGCACCGACTTCACGCCGATGCTCGAGGAGGCCGACGCGCACGACCCCGACATCACCGTCGTGCTCACCGACCTCGACGGACCGGCGCGGCACCGACCGCGCGCACCCGTGCTGTGGGCCGTGCCCGAGGCGAACGCGCGCGCCGAGCCGCCCTTCGGGCGCAAGCTGGTGCTGGCCTGAGGCAGCCGGGATGGACGCCGCGCCGCTGACCCACCACGACATCCTCGCGCTGGCCGAGCCCTTCGCGCGGCGCGGGCGGCGCGTCGACCTGGCGGCGAGCGACCGCATCGCGCGGCGCGTCGTCTTCCAGGAGGCGCAGCGTGGCGCGTTGCGCGAGGCCCTGCAGCTCGACGACCTGGGCACCGGCACGCGCCGGCTGACCCGCACGCTGACCCACCCGGGCGGCCTGCAGGCCACGCTGGAGGCGATGGGACCGTCGCCGCAGGAATTGCTCGATCGCATCGAGGCGGTCGCGCCGGACTCTCAGTTCAGCGAGGGCGAGGGCTTCGTCGTCGCACGCAGCCACGTCGTCAGCGGCGTCGATCAGGTGCTGCGGCTGGGCCTGGTGCAGGTCGAGGGGCTGAAGCTCGCCATGACCGTCTCGCCGGTCAGCGGCGTGTCGGCCGACCTCGTGCTGACCGAGACCGCCGAACACGGCCTGGCCCTGCCCGAGGACACGCTGGCCGTGCTGGGCTGGGACTGGGCCCGGCTGATCCGCCAGAACGGCGGCTGGAAGAGCAAGCTGCGCCTGCGCGGCCGGTCGGACCGCCGCACGCGCAGCGCCGAGCAGGCGCTCGCGCGCGCGGCGGAACACCTGGCGCGCACGCTGGCGGAGCCGCCGGCGCGTTACCACGAGCGCCATCTGCGCGCGCGCTACGGCGTCGTGCTGCGCCGCGCGATCCCGCTGCTCACGCCGATCGTGCTGGTGGTCACCGTGCTGTCGCTGCCGCGTTTCGATGTCGAGGCCAGCCCGCTGTGGTGGCTGATGTACCACGTGCCCACGGTGCTGATCGCGCTGAGCTTCCTGCTGCAGGAGCTGCCGCAGTTCGAGATCCCGCCGTGGCCGCGGCCGCGCAGGGCGCCGTCGTGGCAGGTGCCGCGGGAGACTAGTGGCGCGGCCGGTCGATCGCCGGGTCGCGCGGCGGCACGGTGAAGGCGCGCGAGATGATCAGGCCCGACTGCAGGTACAGCGCGTTGAGCAGGCGCCGCACGCGTGCCGGCTGCAGCACCGTCCAGCCGGCCAGTTCGTCGAGCGAGGCCGGGCTGCCCTGCAGATGCTGCAGCAGCGGCATGTCGCACTTCTCGATCGGCAGGCCGCGCATGGCCACGCCGGGCGCGAGGCGGTAGCGCACCGCGCCGGCGATCTCGGGCAGCAGCTCGCTGCGCGCGCCGTGCAGCGCGAGCAGCCACAGCAGCGGCGCGAGCGCGCCGAAGCTCAGCGAGCTGCTGCGCGACCCATCGGGCGCGAACGGTGCCAGCAGGCCCTCGGGTTCGACATGCACGAGGCGCAGGCGGGCGAGTTCGAAGCTCGGCAGCCCGCACAGGTTCTCGGCGCAATGGAACAGCTGGTCGCGCGGGAACACCGACAGGCGCAGCACGCCGCGGCCATGCTGCAGGTGCAGGGCCAAGGGCCGGGCATGGCGCACGCAGGCCGCGAGCACGGGCAGCAGTTCGGTGCCGCCGGGTTCGTCGGCGAAACGCTTCAGGTCGGACAGCAGCGAGGGGCTCAGCGTGCTCGTGTAGGTGCTCGGCTGCGGATCCAGCTCATCGCCGTCGAAGACCGTGCTGGCCACGTCGGTGGGGCGGAACTGGGTGGTGTCGCTGAAGGGAACGGTGGGGTTGTCCATGGACGTCTCGGGGCTGGCGTCGGCCCTCGGCGCGACAACTGCCGCAAGCCTAAGGGAGG
>CAZVLY010000355.1:0-2081 GCA_964628175.1 uncultured Piscinibacter sp.
CGCACTGGCTGGGCACCGACAGCCTGGGGCGCGACATCGTCTCGCTGCTCATCGTCGGCGCGCGTGCCTCCATCGCGGTGGGCCTGATCGCCGTGGGCATCGGCATCACCGTGGGCGTGGCGCTGGGGCTGCTCGCAGCGGCACGGCGCGGCTGGGTGGAGGAAGCGGTGATGCGCCTGTCGGACTTCAGCATCGCCTTCCCGGCGCTGCTCACCGCGATCATGCTGACGGCGATCTACGGGCCGGGGCTGCTGACCTCGATCGTGGCCATCGGCATCTTCAACATCCCGGAGTTCGCGCGCATCACGCGGGCCTCGGCCAACGCGGTGTGGACGCGCGAGTTCGTGCTCGCGGCGCGCGCCTGCGGCAAGGGCGCCGGGCGCATCACCGTCGAGCACGTGCTGCCGAACATCGCGTCGATCCTGATCGTGCAGGCGACGATCCGCTTCGCCATCGCCATCCTCGCCGAGGCGGCGCTCAGCTACCTGGGACTGGGCACGCAGCCGCCCACGCCGAGCTGGGGCCGCATGCTCAACGAAGGCCAGAGCATGATGTACCAGGCGCCGCTGCTCGCCGTCTGGCCGGGCCTGGCGATCGTGCTCAGCGTGCTCGGCCTGAACCTGATGGGCGACGGCCTGCGCGACCTGCTCGACCCGCGCCTGGCGCGCCAGCGCTGAACGGCCTCGGTCCCCCTAGGCGATCGCCGGCGGGATCGCCTCGGCGAGGAAGTCGTAGACACGCCGCACCAGCCGGCTGGCGCGGATCTCGCGGTGCACCGCCAGCCAGCAGGGCAGCGGCGGAATCGCCAGCTGCGGCAGCAGCGGCACCACACCCGGCCAGTGGCGCAGGTTGTACTGCGCGACGAAGCCGATGCCGGCGCCCGCGGCAACCAGCTGCCCGTAGGCGATCTGCGCATCGGTGCGCAGCGCGAAATGCTCGCGCGTCAGCGGCATGCCCATCGCCGCAAAGCCTTTCAGGATGCCGTCGTCGCGGTCGAAGCCGATCAGCCGGTGGCCGGCCAGTTCCTCCGGGCGCCTGGGTGTGCCGAAACGCGCCAGGTAGTCCCGGTGCGCGGCGGCGACGATCGGGATCTCGCCGAGCTTGCGCGCCACCAGCGAGGCCTGCGCCGGCCGCACCATGCGCACGGCGATGTCGGCCTCGCGCCGCAGCAGGTTGCTGAGCTGGTTCGACGCCACCAGTTCGACGGCGATGCCCGGCTCCTGCGCCTGCAGCTGCGCGAGCAGCGGCGGCAGCAGCCAGGTCGCGGCCACCTCGCTGGTGGTGATGCGCACCGTGCCGGTCTCGGCATTGCGGGCCGTGGCCAGCGAGCGCGACAGCGTCAGCGCGCCGGCTTCCATCTGCCGCGCCGCATCGGCGATGGCCAGGGCGGCCGCGGTGGGCGTGACGCCGCGTCCGGTGCGCTCGAACAGCGGCGTGCCGAGTTGCGCCTCCAGTTCGGCGACATGCCGGCTCAGCGTCGGCTGCTGTGCGTTCAGGCGGCGCGCCGCGCCCATCAGGCTGCCGGCGTCGAGCACGGCCAGGAAGCTGCGCACCAGCGCCCAGTCGAAGCGGTTCGGATCCAGCGTGCTCATGCAAAAGTGTATGGCTGCTGTACCGGGTTCGGCAATTGTCGAATGGCCGGCGGCGGCCGACACTGACGGCACGCCATCCACAGGACACCGCCATGGACACCCCCTCGACCCTCCCCGCCGCACGGCGCAGCGTGCTCGTGCTCGGTGCCAACGGCCGCTTCGGCGCCGCCGCGGCCCTGGCCTTCCGCGACGCCGGCTGGCGCGTGCTGGCGCAGGTGCGCCGCACGCCCAGCAGCCCCGCCGCCGGCATCGAACCGGTGACCGTGCCGCTCGCCGACACCGAGGCACTGGCCCGCGCCGCCGCCGGCGCCAGCGTCGTCGTTCACGCCGTCAATCCGCTGTACACGCGCTGGGACGAGGAGGCGATGCCGCTGCTCGAAGCGGGGCTGGCGGTGGCGCAACGACTCGGCGCGCATTTCATGCTGCCGGGCAACGTCTACAACTTCGGCGAGTCCATGCCGCCGCTGCTGCGCGAGGACACGCCGCAGC
>CAZVLY010000355.1:2181-4350 GCA_964628175.1 uncultured Piscinibacter sp.
ATCCGCGCGATCGGGCTGGTGCATCCGATGTGGCGCGAGCTGGCGCGCATGAGCTACCTGTGGCGCGTGCCGCATGCGCTGGACGGCCGGCGCCTCGCCGCACAGTACGGATTGCGCCAGACGCCGCTGCCGCAGGCCCTGCGCGCCGCGTTGATCGAGCTCGGCCTGGCCGACGCGAATCGCGCTATCGTGACCGCATGACGAGGCTGCATCTCCCCTGCCGTGCTCGACGTCCGTGAGCTGCGTGTCGTGCTGCCCACCGCGCGCGGCCCGGCCGCGGCGCTGCGCGGCGTGTCGTTCTCGCTGGGCGCCGGCGAGAAGCTCGGCCTGATCGGCGAGAGCGGCTGCGGCAAGTCGCTCACCGCGCTGGCACTGATGGGCCTGCTGCCCGAGGGGGCGCAGGTCGAGGGCAGCATCCGGCTGGCCGGTCGGGAGCTGGTGGGGCTGGCCGACGAGGCCATGGCAGACCTGCGCGGCGACCGCCTGGCGATGATCTTCCAGGAGCCGATGACGGCACTGAACCCGCTGCACACCATCGGCGCGCAGGTGGCCGAGCCGCTGCGCCTGCACCGCGGGCTGGACCGTGCCGCCGCGCGCACCGAGGCGCTGCGCCTGCTCGACCGCGTCAGGCTGCCCGACGCCGCGAAGCGCCTCGATGCCCACCCCCATCAGCTCAGCGGCGGCCAGCGGCAGCGCGTGATGATCGCCATGGCACTGGCCTGCGGGCCCGACCTGCTGATCGCCGACGAGCCGACCACCGCGCTCGACGTCACCCTGCAGCACGAGGTGCTGATGCTGATCGACGAGCTGGTGCAGGGCAGCGGCATGGCGCTGCTGCTGATCAGCCACGACCTCGGCGTGATGGCGCGCCACGTGCAGCGCGTGGCGGTGATGTACGGCGGCACGGTCGTCGAGTCGGGCCCGACGGCGTCGGTGTTCGAGCACCTGGCCCACCCCTATACGCAAGGCCTGTACGCCGCGCGGCCACGGCTCGGCGCGACGCGCGGCACGCGGCTGGCCACCATCCCCGGGCGCGTGCCCGAGCTGGCCGACCTGCCCCCGGGCTGCCCCTTCGCCGACCGCTGCGCTCGCGTCGTCGACGACTGCCGGCGCGCCATGCCGCCCGAGGTGGCGGTCGGCGCCGCGCACATGGCGCGTTGCCTGCGCCTGGAGCTGGCGGCACCGTGAAGCCCGTCGATTTCGCGGCGCGGCGCCAGGCCATGGTGGCGCAGCAGATCGAGGCACGCGGGGTCACCGATGCGCGGGTGCTGGCCGCCATGCGCGCCGTGCCGCGCGAACGCTTCGTCAGCCCCGGCTGGGAGGAGGATGCGTACCACGACAGCCCCTTGCCGATCGAAGGCGAGCAGACCATCTCGCAGCCCTACATCGTGGCGCTGATGGCCGAGGCCCTGCAGTTGAAGGGCGGCGAACGCGTGCTCGAGATCGGCACGGGCTCGGGTTACGCGGCGGCGGTGCTGGCACGGCTGGCGGCCGAAGTGCACAGCGTCGAGTGCATCCCGGTGCTCGCCGACCTGGCCTCGAAGCGGCTGGCCGCGCAGGGCTGCGCCAACGTGACGGTGCACCGCGGCGACGGCAGCCTGGGCTGGCCGCAGGCGGCCCCCTACGACGCGATCGTGGTCACGGCGGCAGGTCCCGAGGTGCCGGCGGCCTTGAAGGCGCAGCTGAAGATCGGCGGGCGACTCGTCATGCCGGTCGGCGAACGCCACGGCGTGCAGGAACTCCTGCGGCTCACGCGCGTCGGCGAGCACGGGGAACAGCGCGAACTGTTGTTGCCCGTGCGCTTCGTGCCGCTGACCGGCGAGCAGGGCTGGCCCGGATTGAGATGAGGAACGGGGCGGGTGCCGTAGCGGCCACCCGCCCCGCCGCATCGTCAGGCCGCCGTCACTTGGCGCTGGCGATGTAGGCCGCGAGGTCCAGCTTGTTCTGATCCGAGAAGCGGGTGTTCAAGCCCGCGTTCACGTGACTCGACACGCTGTTCATCACCGTGGTGACCTTGCTGGCCGTGTTCACCTTCGTGTCGCTGGCCTTGCTCGTGCCGTGGCAGCCGGTGCAGTTGGCGGTGTAGATCGCCTGGCCCGAGGCCACGTCGCCGACCGGTGCCGGTGCCGGTGCCGGTGCCGGTGCAGGTGCAGGTGCAGGTGCAGGTGC
>CAZVLY010000356.1:0-4332 GCA_964628175.1 uncultured Piscinibacter sp.
CGACATCCCGGTCATGGCCGCCTACCTGTGCCTGATTGCCTTGATCTTCGTGCTGATCAACCTGGTGGTCGATCTGCTGTATTTCGCCGTGGACCCGCGCCTTCGCCTCGCGTCGGGCACCGGAGGTCATTGATGTCCGCGGCCTCGCCGATGCCCATCGACGGCGCATACCGACGCCTGAGCGCATGGCATGGCGAGCTGACGGCGTTTCGCCGCGACCTGCACGCGCACCCGGAACTCGGCTTCGAGGAGCGCCGCACCGCGTCGCGCGTCGCCGAGGCACTGCGCGTGGCTGGTGTCGACGAGATCCACGAGGGCATCGGTCGCACCGGCGTGGTGGGCGTGGTGCACGGGCGAAACGGGCCGTCCGTGCGATCGGTCGGTGTGCGCGCCGACATGGATGCGCTGCCCCTCGTCGAGGAGAACGACTTCGCCTGGCGCTCCGCGACGCGCGGCCTGATGCACGGCTGCGGCCACGACGGCCACACCACCATGCTGGTGGGTGCTGCACGCTATCTGGCCGCGACACGCGATTTCGACGGCACCGCCGTGCTGATCTTCCAGCCGGGCGAGGAAGGTTTCGCCGGTGCCAAGGCAATGATCGACGATGGCCTGTTCGACCGCTTCCCGGTCGAGTCGGTCTACGCGATGCACAACTGGCCGGCCCTGCCGGCGGGCACGGTGGGCGTCAACGCGGGGCCGATGATGGCGGCGGCAGACCGCATCGAGATCGTCATCCAGGGCCGCGGTGGCCATGGTGCCCACCCCTACCTTGCGATCGATCCGGTGCTGGTCGCCGCACACATCATCACCGCGGCGCAGAGCCTCGTCTCGCGCAACGTCAGCCCGATCGACAACGCGGTGGTCAGCCTGTGCTCCATGCATGCCGGCGAGCCGACGGCCTACAGCGTGATCCCTCGCGAAGCGCGGCTGGTGGGCACCGTGCGCACCTTCCGGCGCGAAGTGCAGGACATGATCGAGGACCGGCTCGGCCGCCTGGTCGAATCGGTGGCGCTGGGCTTCGGCGCCACCGCGCGGCTGAAGTACATCCGCAGCTACCCGGCCACGATCAATTCGGCGCGTGAAGCGATGTTCGCCGCCGACGTCGCGGCGGCACTGGTGGGCGAGTCGCACGTCGTGCGCGAATTGCCGCCCAGCATGGGCGCGGAGGACTTCTCCTTCATGCTGCAGGTCAAGCCGGGCGCCTACCTGCGGCTCGGGCAGGGTGGCGAGGGCAGCTGCTTCCTGCACAACAGCCGCTACGATTTCAACGACGACGTGTTGCCGCTGGGTGCCGCGTTGTTCGCCTCGCTCGTCGAGCGCTCGCTCGCCTACCCGAGCACCCACACCCTCCAACCGGAGTCCCCATGACACCACTGCGCCACTCACTCGTCGCCGCCGCGCTGGCCCTTGCCTGCGGCTGCTCGCTTGCCGCCACCTTGCGCGTGGCCAACCAGGGCGATTCGAACTCGATGGACCCGCACTCGCTGAACGAGTCGCTGCAGCTGAGCTTCACCGGCAACGTCTACGAGCCGCTGATCGGGCGCGACAAGAAGCTGGGCCTGGCGCCGGCGCTGGCCACCAAGTGGTCGGCCACCTCGCCGACGGTGTGGCGTTTCGAGCTGCGCAAGGGCGTCACCTTCCACGGGGGCGAGAAGTTCACCGCCGACGACGTCGTGTTCAGCTTCAAGCGCGCTGCCGGAGACGGCTCCGACATGAAGGGCTACACCTCGGCCATCAAGGAAGTGCGCAAGGTCGACGACTTCACCGTCGACATCGAGACGAGCTCGCCGTTCCCGATCCTGCCGGACGTCATCTCGCTCGTCTACATCATGAACAAGTCCTGGTGCGAGACGAACAAGGCCGAGAAGCCGGTGGACCGGCGCAAGGGCATCGAGAACGCCGCCTCGTTCCGCACCAACGGCACCGGCCCGTTCCGCACCAAGGAGCGGCAGCCCACCACGCGCACCGTGCTCGTGCGCAATTTCAACTACTGGGGCAAGGTCGAGAGCAACGTCGACGAAGTCATCTTCACGCCGATCGGCAACGACGCGACGCGCGTGGCCGCGCTGCTGTCCGGCGAGATCGACGTGATGGAGCCGGTCCCGCTGCAGGACGCCGAGCGACTCAAGGCCAACCCGAACCTGAAGGTGCTGCAGGGCCCCGAACTGCGCACCATCTTCCTCGGCATGGACCAGAAGCGCGACGAACTGCTGTTCTCCAGCGTCAAGGGCAAGAACCCATTCAAGGACATCCGCGTGCGTCGCGCCTTCTACCAGGCCATCGACATCGAGACGATCCGCACGCGCGTGATGCGCAATGCGGCCACGCCGACCGCCCTGATGGTGGCGCCCGGCATCAAGGGCTTCGTGGCCGATCTGAACAAGCGCCCGCCCCATGATGTCGAGGCGGCAAAGAAGCTGATGGCCGAGGCCGGTTACCCGAACGGCTTCGAGGTGGGCATGAACTGCCCGAACGACCGCTATGTCAACGACGGCGAGATCTGCCAGGCGGTGGCGGCCAACCTCGCGCGCATCGGCGTCAAGATCAATCTGCAGGCGGAGTCGAAGGCCACCTACTTCCCGAAGATCCTCAGCCGCAACACCAGCTTCTACATGCTCGGCTGGACGCCTGGGACCTACGACGCGCACAACGCACTGTCGAACCTGATGGCCACGCCGACCGAGAAGGGGCAGGGCCTGTTCAACCTCGGCTCCTACAGCAATGCCAAGGTCGACGAGCTGACGCTGAAGATCCAGAGCGAGACCGACGAGGCCAAGCGCAACGCGATGATCGCCGAGGCCTTCAAGCTGCACTCGGACGACTTCGGCCACATCCCGCTGCACCAGCAGGCGCTCGCCTGGGCGATGAAGAAGAACGTCGAACTGGTGCAACTGGCCGACAACTTCATGCCGTTCAAGTGGATCGTGGTGAAGTAGCCGCAACGATCCATGCCTTCGGCCCTGCAACGATTCTTCGACGGCGACGTCTGGCACAGCTTCCGCACCTCGCCGGTGGCCATGGCCGCGGCGGCGGTGGCGCTGCTGTGCGTGTTCTGTGCGGTCTTCGCGCACTGGATCGCGCCGCACAACCCCTTCGACCTTGCCTCGCTCGAACTCGGCGACGCGCGCCTGCCGCCGGCCTGGGAGGACGAGGGCAAGCCCAAGTACCTGCTGGGCACCGACGACCAGGGCCGTGACGTGCTGTCCGCGCTGATGTACGGCGCGCGCATCTCCTTGCTCGTCGGCCTGGCTTCGGTGGCGGTGTCGGTGGTGGTGGGCGTCGGGCTCGGCCTGCTGTCGGGCTTCGTCGGCGGCCGCGTCGATGCGCTGATCATGCGCATCTGCGACGTGATGCTGTCCTTCCCTTCGATCCTGATCGCGCTGCTGATCGACGGTGTCGGGCGTGCGCTGTTCCCGAACGCGCACGACACGCTGGCCTTCGCCGTGCTGATCCTGGCCATCGCGCTGCCCGGCTGGGTGCCTTACGCGCGAACGGTGCGCGGCTCGACGATGGTCGAGCGCAACAAGGAATATGTGCAGGCCGCCCGCGTGATCGGCGTGTCGTCCGGGCGCATCATGCTGCGCCACGTGCTGCCCAACGTGATGGGGCCGGTGCTGGTCCTGTCGACGATCCAGGTGGCCTCGGCGATCCTCATCGAGGCGACGCTGTCATTCCTCGGCGTAGGCGTGCCGCCGACGCAGCCCTCGCTGGGCACGCTGATCCGCGTCGGCAACGACTTCCTGTTCTCGGGCGAGTGGTGGATCACCATCTTCCCGGGCCTGGTGCTGGTGATGATCTCGCTGTCGATCAACCTGCTGGGCGACTGGCTGCGCGACGCGATGAACCCGAGGCTGCGATGAGTTCGCCCTTGCTGGAGGTGCGCAACCTGAGCGTCGACTTCCCGACGCGGCGCGGCACGCTGCTGGCCATCGACGATGTCTCGTTCGACATCGCGCCGGGCGAGGTGCTCGGCGTGGTCGGCGAGTCCGGGGCCGGCAAATCGCTCACCGGCGCGGCCATCATCGGCCTGCTCGAGCCGCCCGGGCGCATCGCCGGCGGCGAGATCCGGCTGGAAGGCCGGCGCATCGACAAGCTCCCGCACGAGGACATGCGCAAGCTGCGAGGCCGCCACATCGGCGCCATCTTCCAGGACCCGCTGACCTCGCTGAACCCGCTGTACACGGTGGGCCGGCAACTGGTCGAGACGATCCGCACCCACCTGCCGTTGAGCGAGAAGCAGGCGCGCGAGCGCGCGATCTCGCTGCTGGCCGACACCGGCATCCCGGCGCCCGAGGCGCGCTTCGACCAGTACCCGCACCAGTTCTCCGG
>CAZVLY010000357.1:0-4324 GCA_964628175.1 uncultured Piscinibacter sp.
AGCAGAGGGGCAACGCCGTGCTGATCACGAAGCAGACCGCCGGCAAGGCCAAGAAGTACGCCTTCGGCTGGGACAGCGACATGAGCGCCTACTCCCCCGAAGCGCACCTGGCCTCGTCGATCATCAACTGGGGCCCGTACTACATCAAGGCCACGCGCGATGCGCTCGAAGGCAAGTGGACCGGCGGCACGGGTTCCTGGTGGGGCGTCAAGGAAGGCACGATCGACATCGTGTCCATCTCCGACAAGGTGCCCGCCGAGATCAAGGCCAAGGTCGAGACGGTCAAGGCCGGCCTGAAGGACGGCAGCTTCTCCATCTGGAAGGGCCCGATCCTCGGCCAGGACGGCAAGGAAGTCCTGAAGAAGGACGAGGTCGCCGACGACAAGTGGCTCGGCGGCGTCAAGTTCTACGTCAAGGGCGTGGAAGGCAAGGTGCCGGGCGACAAGTAAGCCGCGCCGGACTTCGCGAGCAAGGCCGCCCTCGGGCGGCCTTTTTCATGCGCGATGCGCCGGGCCGTCAGCGCGCCACGCGCGCCCGCTCGACGATGGCGTGCGCCTGCGCCTGCGAGACGCCGCCGCCCAGGGTGCCGAACAGGCTGCCCCAGCTCCCCGCACCGCCCAGGCGCGAGGCCATGAAACCGTCGATCACCTCGCCGGTCGAGTGCCGCAGCAGCTCGGCGCCCTGGATCGCGCGCGCCAGTGCCTCGCTCGCCGGCCGAGCGAGGAACTCGTCGTCCATCATCGCGTCGAGCAGTGCGGGCAGGCCCTGGGCGAAGGCATCGAAGGCGCGGCTCTGGCCGCGCACCCCGTGCAGGTCGGCCAGCAGCGCCTCGCGGCAGCGCGGATCCTTGCGCAGCGCGCGGCGCACGTCCATGCACATCATGTTGGCCGAGCCTTCCCAGACGCTGTTCAGCGGCGCCTCGCGGTACACGCGCGCCATCGGGTTCTCTTCGATGAAGCCGTTGCCGCCATGGCACTGCAGCGCCTCGTTGGCCACCGCCGGCGCGCGCGAGCAGTTGAAGAACTTCGCCACCGGCGTGGCGACGCGCGCGAACGCGGTCTCGCGCTCGTCCGTGCCGAGGTGGTCGGTGGCGCGCGCGACGCGCAGCGCCAGCAAGGTGGCGGCCTCCACCTCGATGGCCATGTCGGCGAGCACGTTGGCCATCATCGGCCGCTGCGAAAGCGGCGAGCCGAAGCCGTGGCGCGTCGTCGTGTGGTTCAGCGCCAGCGTCAGCGCCTGCCGCATCAGCCCGGCCGAGCCGACGGCGAAGTCCAGCCGCGTGAGGTGGGCGTGCGAGAGGATCTCGCGGATGCCTGCGCCCTCGGCGCCGACGCGGATCGCCAGCGTGCCGCTGTACTCGATCTCGCTCGATGCGTTGGACTTGTTGCCGGCCTTGTCCTTCAGGCGCTGCACGAAGAAGCGGTTGTAGCTGCCGTCCGGCAGGGTGCGCGGCAGGAAGAAGCAGGTCACGCCGCCGTTCACCTTGGCCAGCGTGAAGAAGCCGTCGGACTGCGGCACCGAGCAGAACCACTTGTGGCCGGTCAGCGTGTACCAGTGGGCGGTGGCGCCGTGGTAATCCGCACTGTGCGAGAACCTCGCCGAGGTCTGCGTCTCGCGCAGGTCCGAGCCGCCCTGCTTCTCGGTCATCGCGTAGCCGACCACGACCGAGGCCTTGTCGGCCACCTCGCGGCGGTTGAACTCGTAGCGCGTGCCGCGCACCTTCTCGGCCCACAGCGCGAGCACCGGCTCGCGCTCGAAGCCGGCGTGGGCGGCATAGGCCATGCCGGTGGGGCAGCCGGTGCCATGCTCGACCTGGTTCCACAGCAGCGACAGCACTGCCCGCGCGAAGTGGGGCTGCGGCCCCGGCGCGTTCCAGGCCAGCGAGTGCACCTCGTGCTGCCAGGCCAGCCCCATCAGCTCGTGCCAGGCCGGGTGCAGCTCGACCCAGTCGATGCGATGGCCGTAGCGGTCGTGTGTCTTCAGCTCGGGGGTGTGGCGGTTGGCCAGCCGCGCCAGCTCCTGCACGGACTCGTCCCCGGCCAGGCGGCCCAGCGCCGAGCAGCGCGCCGCGGCCCAGGGGGCTTCGCGCTTTACGGCCTCGACGAGCACGAGGTCGCCGTCGAAAGCATTGAAGCCGCTGGCCGGGCTGGCCTGGTTGCGCACCTCGTGGGTCGTGTAGCGGTCTTCCATGCCGGGCGAGGGCAGCAGCTGCGCGCTGGGCGTGGGGGCGTTCATGCGGTTCTCCTGGCAGTGTCGGTGCGGGTTCGGTTGCGGGTCGCGGCGCCGCGGGCCGCCACGGCAGCGCAGCACAGGTCGGCGATGTCGCCGGCGAGGCTGCGCACGGCCTGCGCGTGCTGCGCGCCGGCGCCGAACTCGGCATTCAGCGGCGAGAGCGGGCCGATCAGGCCTTCCATGAAGCCGCCGACGATCACCGTTGCGGCCACGCCGGCATCGACGTCGGTGCGGAACTCGCCCGCCGCCTGGCCGTCGCGCACGATGCGCAGGATCTGGCGGCTGATGGCGTGTCGGTAGGTCAGGCGCGCCTGGTCGATCTCGGGGTCGCAGGGTTCGGCGATCAGGGCATAGGCGAGCCGCCGGTTGCGCATCGCCCGACTGACGAAGGCCCTGACCGCCGCATGCAGGCGCTGGCCGGCCGGCTCGGTGCCGTTGGCGATTGCGTCGATCACGTCGACCTCGCGCTGCGACACCGCCGACAGCACCTCGACGCACAGTTCCGCCTTGGAGGGGAAGTAGCGGTAGACGGTGCCGGTGGCCAGGCCGGCCACCGCGGCGACGTGGCTCACCTGGGCCTCCGGCCAGCCGCCGTCACTGACCAGCGAACGCGCCGCCTCGAGAATGCGCCTGCGCTTGTCGTCCAGCCGGGCCTGCACGTCATCGGTTCGGCGATAGGCCATGAAGAAGTGAATCTCGGTTCAGCAATGAATGAACTCTAGTTCACTTCTTGCTTGTGCGCCAGCGCAGCTGCCACTGGCAGCGGATTTGCTAGGCTCGGGCATGAGTTCCGAACACCAGTTTGCCCACCCCGTCGCCGATGCGGCCGCGCTGGGCACATCACCGCTGGCCGTGCGCCTGCTCGGCGAGGACTACGTGCTGTGGCGCGATGCGCACGGCACGCCCCGCGCCGCGCGCGACCGCTGCCCGCACCGCGGCACGCAGTTGTCGCTCGGCCGGGTCTGCGAGGGCCAGATCGAATGCCCGTACCACGGCTGGCGCTTCGACGGCGCGGGCCGCTGCACGCAGATCCCGGCGCTGCCCGCGTTCACACCCTCGGACTCGCATGCGCTCAGCCCCTTGCGCGTCGTGCAGGCGCACGGACTGCTGTGGCTGCAGCTCGACGGCGCGCTGAACCTGCCGCGCTTCGACGGCGAGGCCGATGCGAAGCTGCGCAAGCTCAACGTCGGCCCCTACGACGTGGCGACGAGCGCGCCGCGCATCGTCGAGAACTTCCTCGACCTCGCGCACTTCGGCTTCGTGCACGAGGGCTGGCTGGGCGACCGCGGCCACGTCGCGCTGGACGACTACCGCGTGCAGAGCACCGCCACCGGCCTCGTGGCCACCGGCTGCCGCGCCTGGCAGCCGCAGAGCAACCGCCTGGCCACCGAAGGCAGCTGGGTCGACTACCGCTACGAGGTGATGGCGCCCTACACCGCGGTGCTGACCAAGTTGCCGCAGCAGCAGGACGGCTACCGCGACGAGATCGCACTGTTCGTCTGCCCGGTCGAGCCGGAGAAGAGCCGCGTCTGGTTCCGCATGGCCGTCACCGACCACGATTCCAGCGACGACGAGTTGAGCGCCTTCCAGCACACCATCTTCACGCAGGACCAGCCGGTGCTGGAGTCGCAGCGGCCGCGGCTGCTGCCGGTCTCCGGCGGTGAAGTGCACTGCGCCGCCGACCGCAGCTCGGCCGCCTACCGCCGCTTCCTGCTGGAAAGCGGCATCACCTTCGGGATCTGCTGAGGAGCCGCACCCATGAGCACCATGAATTTCGACGCCATCCCGCGCTGGCGGCTGCCCGGGCTGCTGCGCGCCATGCCCAAGGCCGAGCTGCACATCCACATCGAGGGCTCGCTGGAGCCCGAGCTGATCTTCAAGCTGGCGCAGCGCGACGGCGTGGTGCTTCCGGATGCGAGCGTCGGGCCGCTGCGCGCGGCCTAGGCGGGCGCCGACCTGCAGCGCGGCCGCTACTGGATTGTGGGCAGCGGCGGCAAACCGCTCAGCCAGGAGGAGCGCCCGGTGCGCACCGTGCACGCCCACAGCGGCGCGGCCGAGCTGGGGCCGTACCGCCACTACATGCAAAAGGAAA
>CAZVLY010000358.1:0-4315 GCA_964628175.1 uncultured Piscinibacter sp.
CCGCCTCGATGATGTGCAGGATCAGGTCGCGGCCGTCGCTGGTGGCGGTGATGTCGAGGAAGGTGAGTTCGTCCGCGCCCTGCTCGTTGTAGCGCGCGGCGATCTCCACCGGATCTCCGGCGTCGCGCAGTTCGACAAAGTTGACGCCCTTGACCACGCGGCCTCCGGTGACGTCGAGGCAGGGAATGATGCGTTTGGCCAGCAACTCCGTCAGGCCTCGCCGTTGAGCTCGTCGGCGCGCGCCTGCGCGGCGGCGAAGTCGAGGTCGCCGGTGTAGATGGCCCGGCCGCAGATCACGCCCTCGATGCCTTCGGGCTCGACTTCGCAGAGCTTCTCGATGTCGGCCAGGTTCGACAGCCCGCCCGAGGCGATCACGGGAATCGTCAGCGCTCGCGCCAGCTTGACGGTGGCCTCGATGTTGATGCCGCTGAGCATACCGTCGCGGCCGATGTCGGTGTAGATGACGCCCTCGACGCCGTAGTCCTGGAACTTCTGCGCCAGGTCCACCACCTCGTGGCCGGTGAGCTTGCTCCAGCCGTCGGTGGCCACCTTGCCGTCCTTGGCGTCCAGGCCGACGATGATGTGGCCGCCGAAGGCCGTGCAGGCGTCGTGCAGGAAGCCGGGGTTCTTCACCGCGGCGGTGCCGATGATGATGAAGGAGAGGCCGTCGTCGAGGTAGCGTTCGATGGTGTCGAGGTCGCGGATGCCGCCGCCGAGCTGCACCGGAATCTCGTCGCCCACCTCGGCGAGGATGGCCTTGATGGCGCTCTCGTTGACCGGCTTGCCGGCGAAGGCGCCGTTCAGGTCGACCAGGTGCAGGCGCCGCGCGCCGGCGTCCACCCATCGTCGCGCCATCGCGGCCGGGTCTTCGCCGAAGGTGGTGGAGTCGCTCATGTCGCCCTGCTTCAGGCGGACACACCGACCGTCTTTCAGGTCAATCGCGGGGATCAGCAGCATGGCCGGGGGGCTGGTGAGGGAGGAAGGGGGTCACCCGAGGAGGTGTCGCATCAGCAGGGGAAAGCCGTCACGGATTCCAGTGCAGGAAGTTGCGGTACAGCGCGAGGCCGTGCTCGGCGCTCTTCTCGGGGTGGAACTGGGTGGCAAAAATGTTATCGCGCGCCAGCGCGCAGGTAAAGCGGCCACCGTAGTCCGTCTCGCCCACGCTGTGGCGCGGGTCCGACGGCCGCGCATAGAAGCTGTGCACGAAATAGAAGTACGCGTTGTCGGGCACGCCCGCCCAGATCGGGTGCGGCCGGGCCTGGATGACCTGGTTCCAGCCCATCTGCGGCACCTTGAAGCGGCTGCCGTCGGGCTGCAGCCGGCCTTCGAGGTGGAAGCGCACGACCTCGCCGGGAACGAGGCCCAGCCCGTCAGTGGGCCCTTCCTCGCTTCGCGACAGCAGCATCTGCATGCCCACGCACACGCCCATCATCGGCTTGCGTGCGGCGGCGTCGAGCACGGCGTCCTGCAGCCCGGAGTCGCGCAGTTCGCGCATGCAGTCGGGCATCGCGCCCTGTCCCGGCAGCACGATGCGCTCGGCGGCGTAGACCTCCTCGGGATTCGAGGTGACGATCACGTCCACGCCCTCGCCCTGCGCCACGTGCATCACCGCCTGCGACACCGAGCGCAGGTTGCCCATGCCGTAGTCGACGACGGCGACGGTCCTGGCCATGTCAGAGCGAGCCCTTGGTCGACGGGATCACGCCGGCCGAGCGCGGATCCAGCGCCAGCGCCATGCGCAGCGCGCGGCCGAAGGCCTTGAACACCGTCTCGGCCTGGTGGTGCGCGTTCTCGCCCTTCAGGTTGTCGATGTGCAGCGTCACCAGCGCGTGATTCGCGAAGCCCTGGAAGAACTCGTAGGTGAGCTGGGTGTCGAAGCCGCCGACCATGCCGCTCTTGAACGGCACGTTCATGTGCAGCCCCGGCCGCCCGGAGAAGTCGACCACCACGCGCGACAGCGCCTCGTCCAGCGGCACGTAGGCGTGGCCGTAGCGGGTCAGGCCCTTCTTGTCGCCCACCGCCTGCGCGACCGCCATGCCCAGCGTGATGCCGACGTCCTCCACCGTGTGGTGGCCGTCGATGTGCAGGTCGCCTTTCGCGTCGATGTCGAGGTCGATCAGCCCGTGGCGGGCGATCTGGTCGAGCATGTGGTCGAAGAAGCCGATGCCGGTGGCGAGCTTGGACTCGCCCGTGCCATCGAGGTTGATCCGCGCGCGGATCTGCGTTTCCTTGGTGTTGCGGGTGACGTCGGCAATGCGGTCGCTCATCACAGGCTCGCTTTCAGGGCGTCGATCATCAGGGTGTTCTCCTCCGGCGTGCCCACGGTCAGGCGCAGGCAGTTGGCCAGCAGCGGGTGCAGCCCGGCGATGTGCTTGACCAGCACGCCGCGCTGCTTCATGCCCTCGAAGGCGCGCTTCGCATCGGGCACGCGCACCAGGATCATGTTCGCTTCGCTGGGGAAGGCGGTCACGCCGGGCATGGCGGCCAGCGCCTTGTGCAGCCGCGCGCGCTCTTCGCACAGGATCGCGGCCTGGCGCGCGAACTCGTCGGCGTGTTCGAGCGCGAACAGCGTCGCTTCGGCGTTGAGCACGCTGATGTTGTAGGGCGGGCGCACCTTGTCGACCTCGTCGATCAGCGCGGCCGCACCGGCCATGTAGCCCAGTCGCACGCCCGCCAGGCCGAACTTGGACAGCGTGCGCATCACCAGCACATGCTCGTGCTGACTCATGCGCTGCATCCAGGTCTTCGACGAGAACGGCTGGTACGCCTCGTCGAACACCACCAGCCCCTGCTGCGCGCCAACCGCCGCGACGATGCGGTCGATGACACGGTCGTCGAACAGGTTGGCCGTCGGGTTGTTCGGGTAGGCGATGTAGGTGATGGCCGGGCGGTGCTGCTCGATGGCGGCGAGCATCGCGGCCTCGTCGAGCTCGAAGTTCGCCGTCAGCGGCACGCCGACGAACTTCAGCCCCTGCAGCTTCGCCGACATCTCGTACATCACGAAGCCCGGCAGCGGCGCGAGGATGGTGTTGCCCGGCACGTCGCAGGCCAGCGCCAGCAGGCTGATCAGCTCGTCGGAGCCGTTGCCCAGCATCAACTTGCAGCCGGGCGGCGGTTTCACATGGGACGTCAATGCCGCGATCACGTCGGCCACGCACTGCGTCGGGTAGCGATTGATCGCCACGCGACCCAGGCGCTCGCCCAGCTCGCGCTGCAGCTCGGGCGGCAGGCGGAACGGGTTCTCCATCGCGTCGAGCTTGACGAAGCCGGCGCTGGGCTGGATCGCGTAGGCGTGCATCGACTGCACGTCCTGGCGGATCACGCGCTGCATGCGCTCTTGAAGGCTCATCGCGCACCGCCCTTCTTCAACCGGAATTCGGCCGCCTGCGCATGGGCCTGCAGCCCTTCGCCATAGGCCAGCTCGGCGGCGATCGGGCCGAGCACCTGCGCGCCGGCTTCGCTGACCTCGATGAGGCTGCTGCGCTTCTGGAAGTCGTACACGCCCAGCGGCGAGCTGAAGCGTGCCGTGCCCGAGGTGGGCAGCACGTGGTTCGGCCCGGCGCAGTAGTCGCCCAGGCTCTCGCTGGTGTAGGCGCCGAGGAAGATCGCGCCAGCGTGCTTGAGCAGCGGCTCCCAGCGGTGCGGGTCGCGGCTGGACACCTCCAGGTGCTCCGGCGCGATGCGGTTGCTGATGGCGCAGGCTTCTTCCATCGAGCGGGTGTGGATCAGCGCGCCGCGGCCTTCGAGCGAGGTGCGGATGACGTCGCGGCGCGGCATGCCGGGCAGCAGGCGGTCGATCGCGGCCTTCACCTGCGCGATGTAGGCGGCGTCCGGGCACAGCAGGATGCTTTGCGCCAGCTCGTCGTGCTCGGCCTGGCTGAACAGGTCCATCGCCACCCAGTCGGGCGGCGTGCTGCCGTCGGCCAGCACGAGGATCTCGCTCGGGCCCGCGATCATGTCGATGCCGACCTTGCCGAACACGCGCCGCTTGGCGCTGGCCACGTAGGCGTTGCCGGGCCCGGTGATCTTGTCCACCGCCGGCACGGTGGCCGTGCCGTGGGCCAGCGCAGCCACGGCCTGGGCCCCGCCGATGGTGAAAGCGCGGCTGACTCCGGCCACCGCGGCAGCGGCGAGCACCAGCGCATTGCGCTCCCCCTTCGGCGTGGGCACCACCATGATGATCTCGCCGACGCCCGCCACGTGCGCCGGCACGGCGTTCATCAGCACGCTGGACGGATAGGCCGCCTTGCCGCCAGGGACATAGATGCCCACGCGGTCCAGCGGCGTGACCTTCTGGCCGAGCAGCGTGCCGTCG
>CAZVLY010000359.1:0-4312 GCA_964628175.1 uncultured Piscinibacter sp.
GCGGTCGAGGAAGAAGGTGTCGCGCTCGTAGAAGGCCGGGTCGCGCATGCCGTCGACGAACACGTCGCCGGTGGCCTGCAGCGAGAAGCCGCGCAGGCGGATGTCCTCCTCGCCCCCTTCGGCCGCGAGGAAGCTGATGCCCGAGGTGTTCTTCAGCACGTCCTTCATCGTGTCGAGGTTGCGGTCGTCGATCAGTTTCTCGGTCACCACGGTCACCGACTGCGGCACGTCGCGCAGCTCCTGCTGGCCCTTGCCGATGCGCGTCTCGGTGGCACGGTAGGCATCGCGGCCGGCCGCCTCGGCCTGCGCGCGCACCTTGATGGGCGCCAGGGTCGCTTCGTTGGCTGCGGCAGCCGGGGGCGCCGAAGCGGCCGAGGCCGGCGCCGCGGGGGCCGCCGGCGTCTGCGCCTGCGCGCCGCCGAGCGCGAAGCCGAAGCCGGCGGCCAGGGCTCCCAGCGGCAGCAGCGCGCTGCCGGCAGGGCGGGGAAGGGATGTCTTGTCGAGGTCAGGGCGTCGCATGGCGCTCTCCGTGTCAGGGGTGGGCACGGGCTGGCGCTGGCGGGCTGGTGCAAAGGTCGGTGATGAAGGGGCGGCGGCTACTTGGTCAGGATCAGCTTTCCGAGGGCGGTCTGGCGCAGGCGATAGAGCACGCCGCGGTGGTCGATGAGCAGTTCGTTCGCGCCGCGCAGCAGCAGCGCGCTGTCGATTCGCTGGGGCACGCCGGCCGCCGGCACGGGCGCGGGGGCGCGGGCGGGGACGCAAGGGGTCGGCGGCTCGAGCCGCTTCGAGGCGTCCATCGCTCAGCGGGCCGTGTCGGGTTCGCTGACGAAACCGATGCGCGTGAGCCCGGCACGCGAGGCGTCGGCCAGCGTCTGCGCCACCACGCGATAGGCCACCGCCTGGTCGGCACGCAGGTGCACTTCGGGCTGCGGTTGCTTGTGGCTCTCGTCCACGAAGCGCCGCGCGGCCTCGGCGCGGCTGACCGCTTCGCCGTTCCAGTGCAGCACGCCGGCGGCGTCGATCGCGAAGTCGATCCTGTCGGGCTTGAGCTGGTTCTCCTGCGCGCTGGCGCGCGGCAGCTCCAGCTTGACGGCGTGGGTGAGCAGCGGTGCGGTGATGATGAAGATCACCAGCAGCACCAGCATCACGTCGATCAGCGGCACCATGTTGATGTCGGCCATCGGCGCGTTGGCGCTCCTGGAGTCGAAGCTGGCGAAGGCCATGGTGTGCTCCTCAGGCCGCGGCCGGGCGGCCGGGCAAGGTGCGCACGCTGGCGCTGGGGGCCGGCGCCGCGCTCAGCGGCTGGCCCATCGCCACGAAGGTGTGCAGCTCGTAGGCGAAGGCGTCGAGCCGCGACACCATCACGCGGTTGGCCCGCGTGAGCCAGTTGTAGCCCATCACTGCCGGGATCGCGACCGCCAGGCCCAGGCCCGTCATGATCAGCGCCTCGCCCACCGGGCCGGCCACCTTGTCCAGCGTGCCGGCACCGCTCATGCCGATCGCCACCAGCGCGTGGTACACGCCCCAGACGGTGCCGAACAGGCCGACGAAAGGCGCGGTGGCGCCCACCGTGGCCAGCACCGCCAGGCCGTTGTCGAGCCGCGTGGTCTCTTCGTCGAGCACCTTCTTGATGGTGCGGGTGACGAAGTCGCTCGCGCTGCCCGCCTCCTCCAGCTTGGCGGCGCCGTAACGCGCGTGGTGCGACTGCGCATGCATCGCGTGGCTGGTGAGGTGCGAGAAGGGATCGCGCGCGCCGTGCGTGGCGATCTCGGCGGCCACCGCGTCGAGCGAGCTGGCGTTCCAGAAGAAGTCGAGGAAGGCCCGGCTGCGCCCGCGGCGCAGCACCAGCGTCAGGCCCTTGATCGCCAGGATGGCCCAGGACACGACGGACATCAGCACCAGGATTGCGAGCAGCGTCTTGCCCACGCCATCGCTTTGCGCGATGAAGTGGCCCAAGCCCAGGGTGGTGTCGGTGTTCACGCTCATCTCTCCAGTTCGAAAGGAATCGGGATGCGCGCCCAGCCCGCGGTGGGCACGCCGTTCTCGGTGTAGGGCCTGAAGCGTGCGCGCTGCACGCCGGCCAGCGCCGCTTCGTCCAGCCGCGCGAAGCCCGACGACTGCGCCAGCTGCACGCTGCGCGGCTGGCCGGCTTCGTCGACATAGACCCGCACCACCACCAGGCCGGCTTCGCCCAGCCGACGCGACAGGCGCGGGTACTCGGGTGCGGGCGGCTCGAGGTACTGGATGGCCGAGGCCGGGATGTTCTTCGGCGGCGGCGGCGCGGGCGCGGTCACGGCCGCCGGCGGCGCAGGTGCGGCGACGGCCACGACCGGCGCTGCCGGCGGTACGGGGTCGGGCTCGGGGGCCGGCGCGGTGACGACGGCCGGGGCCGGCGCCGGCGCGGCGCTGATCAGCGGCGATGCGGGTGTCGGCTTCTTCGGCAGCGACACCGGCACGGCCGGCGCTGCCGGCGCGGGCGGCACCGGCAGCGCCGGCGCGAGCAGCGAGACGAACATCGGCGAGGCCTCGGCCAGCGCCTTCCGCACGGCCGGCACCTGCAAGGCTGCATAGACCCCCACGCCGTGCAGCGCGACGATGCCCAGCACCACGGCACGGCGCGCGCCGGGGCCGAGGCCGTCGTGGCGCGACGACGGCGGCCGGGAGCGGCGCGGTGGCAGGGCGGGGGCGAGCGAGCTCATGCGAATGATCGTAACACGAACGATTCGCATTTAGAAATCTTCATTCGCGGGGGATGCGTGCGATGTGCACGCGCTCCCCCCGCGCTGCGCTCAGCGCTCGGCCGGCGCTGCCGGGATCCGCGGCGCGGTCTTCACGCTCCACACCATGGTGACGGCCAGGATCGCCACCACCACGCCGAGCGACGCGAACACCGGGATCTTGACGATGTCGATCAGCATCATCTTCGTGCCGATGAAGACCAGGATCACCGCCAGCCCGTAGCTGAGCAGGTGGAACTTCGCGGCCATCGCTGCGAGCAGGAAGAACATCGCGCGCAGGCCGAGGATGGCGAAGATGTTCGACGTGAGCACGATGAACGGGTCGTCGGTGATCGCGAAGATCGCCGGGATCGAATCGACCGCGAAGATCACGTCGGTGATGCCCACCAGCGCCACCACCATCAGCAGCGGCGTGGCGATGCGTTGGCCGTTCTCGACCGTCCAGAACTTCTCGCCGTCGAAGCCCTTCGAGACCGGCAGCACGCGGCGCAGCAGCTTGAGCGCCGGGTTGTCGTCCAGGCTCTGCTCCTTGCCCGCGGCCCACCACATCTTGATGCCCGTGAGCAGCAGGAAGGCGCCGAAGACGTAAAGCACCCAGTGGAACTGCGCGATCAGCCAGCCGCCCACCAGGATCATCACGGTGCGCAGCACGATCGCGCCCACGATGCCGACCATCAGCACGCGCTTCTGGAAGGCCGGCGGCACGGCGAAGTAGGTGAAGATCATCAGGAAGACGAAGACGTTGTCGACCGCCAGCGACTTCTCGATCAGGTAGCCGGTGAGGAACTCCAGCGCGCGGGTGTTCGCCGCGGCGGCGATGGCCGGGTCCTCGTGCGACTTCAGCGCCCACCAGAACAGCGCATTGAAGGCCAGGCTCAGCGCCACCCAGATCACCGACCACTTGATCGCTTCGGGCACCGTGACCTCGTGGGCGCCCTGCTTGCGCAGCACCACGAAGTCGACGAACAGTGCCACCAGCACCGACACGATGAAGAACGCCCACAGCCAATCCGGCGCCACGGTATTCATGACGAGACTCCTTGAAATCGACACACGATCCGGCGGCGCGGGGGCCACCGGGAGGGGTGCCGAAGAGTCTTGCGGGGGTCCGGCGGGTGCGTGGCACCGGCTGGAACTGCGAGCCCGGCCGGCAGCCATGGGGCTGCCGACGAATTGACGGGCTGCGCGACGGCGTTGCGCCGTTCGCTACTCCCCCTTCAGCGGAGCGGATTCTCGCCGCGAACGCCTTGGCCCCATGACTTCTGCGGGAATGGCGCTATTCTTGCCGCCATGAAGATCCTCGTCCGCTGGCTCCTGCTGGCCGCCGCCTTGCTGCTGGTGGCCTACCTGTACCCCGGCGTGGCCATCACGAGCTTCGGCTCGGCGATGATCGCCGCCTTCGTGATCGGCGTGTTCAACACGCTGCTGCGGCCCATCCTGGTGCTGCTGACCCTGCCGGTCACGCTGCTGACGCTGGGCCTGTTCCTGTTCGTCATCAACGCGCTGATGTTCTGGGCCGCGGCCCAGGTGCTCGACGGTTTCGCGGTCAACGGCTTCGTGGCCGCGCTGATCGG
>CAZVLY010000360.1:0-2673 GCA_964628175.1 uncultured Piscinibacter sp.
CCGAGAAGCAGCTGGCGGCCGGGACCTTCGGCGAATCCTTCGGGCTGGCCGAACCGTCGGTGCTGCTGCTGGGCGCGCAGCTCTCGCCAGGCCAGAGTACCGATGCGGCCAAGGCCGCCATGCTGTCCACCGCCGAGTCGTTCGCCAGCGAGCCGATCAGCGAGGAAGAACTGGAGCGCGCTCGTACCAAATGGCTCAAGGGCTGGGAACAGACCTTCAATAATCCCGAGGCCATCGGGCTGATGCTGTCCGAGTCGGTTGCCCAAGGCGACTGGCGCATGTTCTTCCTCGCGCGGGATCGCGCGCGCGAGGTCAAGCTGGCCGATGTGCAGCGAGTGGCGTCGCAGCGCCTGGTGGCCGACAACCGCACGCTGGCGACCTACCTCCCCACCGAGAAACCGGTGCGTGCACCGGCGCCGCAGCGGGTGGACATGGCGCAGGCGATGCGCGAACTCAAGCCGGCGCAGGCGGCAGGGCGGGTCGAGGCCTTCGAGGCGACGCCAGCCAACATCGACGCGCGCACGCAGCGCTTCGAGGTCGGCGGCATCCGTGCCGCGCTGGTGCCCAAGGGCACGCGCGGCCAGGCGGTGCGTGCCGTGCTGACCTTGCGCTTCGGTGATGTCGATAGCCTGGCCGGCCTGGGCGACGTGCCCGACTTCACCGCCGCGTTGCTCGACAAGGGCACGGCGACGATGACGCGCGAGCAGGTGCAGGACCGGCTGGACCAGCTGAAGACCGAGCTGTCGTTCCGCGCGTCGCCGGGCCAGCTGAACGTGGCGATCTCGTCGCGCCGCGCGCATCTGCCGGCGGCCATCGCGCTGGTCGGCGAGCTGCTGCGCAAACCGGCATTTCCGGTCGACGCCTTCGACGAGATCCGTCGCCAGGCGCTCACGGGCATCGAGCAGCAGCGCAAGGAGCCGGGCTCGCTGGCGGAGAACGCGCTCGGCCGACTCGGCAACCCGTACCCGCGTGGCGACGTGCGCTACGAGCGGACCTTCGACGAGATGGTGGCCGACGTCAACGCCGTGACGCTGGAGAAGGTGCGAGACTTCCACGCGCGCTTCTACGGCGCCAAGCGCGGCGAGTTCGCTGCGGCGGGCGACATGGATGCCGCGCAGGTGCGCGCTGCGCTGCAGGCCGCCCTGGGTGACTGGCGCGGTGCGGCGGCGTACACCCGCGTGCCGCAGCCCTTCGTGGCGCAGGCGCCGCAGCGGCTGGTGCTGAACACACCCGACAAGCAGAACGCGACCATGCTGGTGCGCCTGCCCGTGCCGCTGTCGGACCGCGATGCCGACTACCCGGCCCTGACGATGGCGAACTACCTGCTCGGCCTGGGCGGCAATTCGCGCCTGTGGAAGCGCATCCGCGAGACCGAAGGCCTGTCGTACGACGTGAACAGCCGCGTATCGTGGAACTCGCACGAGGCGAATTCCATCTGGACGGCCAGCGCGATCTTCGCGCCGCAGAACGCGCCGAAGGTCGAGAAGGCCTTCCGCGAAGAACTCGATCGCGCGCTGCGCGAGGGATTCAGCGCACAGGAACTGGCCGAAGGCCAGCGCGGCCTGCTGAACTTCCGCCGGCTCTCGCGAGCGCAGGACGGCGGCATCGCTGCATCGCTGGCGAACAACCTCAATCTCGATCGCACCTTCGCCTACTCCGCGCGCATCGATGCCGAGCTGGGCCGCTTGACGCTGGCGCAGGTCAACGCGGCGTTGCGCAAGTACCTGAAACCCGAGAGCCTGGTCTTCGTGCTCGCCGGCGACTTCAAGCCTTGAAGGGGCGGCGCTCGTTCAGTTCGTCGAGGTAGTCCTCGACGCCGGCGCCTTCGCGCGCCAGGAAGTCGGCCACCGCCTGCGCGAACTGCGGGTGGGCGAGCCAGTGCGCGGAATGGGTCTGCACCGGCAGCAGCCCGCGCGCCATCTTGTGCTCGCCCTGCGCGCCGCCTTCGAAGCGGCGGTAGCTCCGGGCGATGCACCACTGCAGCGGCTGGTAGTAGCAGGCCTCGAAGTGCAGACAGGGCACGGGTTCGGTGCAGCCCCAGTAACGGCCGAAGGCGACGCCGCGCTCGGGGTCGACGGCGATCAGCGAGACGGCGATCGCATCGTCGCCGCGTCGGGCCACGAACATCACCCAGTGGCGCGCCATGGTCGCCGCCATGCGGGCGAAGAAGTCGCGTGTCAGGTAGGGCGTGGAGTGGTGCGCCCGGTAGGTGAGCGTGTAGCAGCGGTAGAAGAAGTCCCAGTCTGCCGCCGAGATCGCGTCGCCTTCGAGCGTGTCGAAGCGGATGCCGGCCTCGGCGACGCGGCGCCTTTCCTGCTGGATCTTCTTGCGCTTCTCGCGCTGCAGCCGCGCCAGGAAGGACGCGAAATCGGGGTAGGGCGCATCCGGTGGATTGGTCCAGTGGAACTGCACGTTGCTGCGCAGCATCCAGCCCTCGGCCAGCGCGGCCTCGCGGTCGGCATCGTCCATGAAGAGCAGGTGCGCCGACGACAGGCCGTCCTGCAGCGCCAGCTGGCGCATCGCGCGCAGCAGCACGCGGCGGTCGGACAAGCTGCGCGCCAGCAGCCGGCTGCCCGGCACGGGTGTGAACGGCACGGCATCGAGCAACTTCGGGTAGTAGGCCAGGCCGTGCCGCTGATAGGCGTCGGCCCAGGCCCAGTCGAAAACGTACTC
>CAZVLY010000360.1:2683-4307 GCA_964628175.1 uncultured Piscinibacter sp.
GTCCGCGCCGGAGGCGTGGGCCTGCAGGTACAACGGGCCGCCCGCCCCGGGGTGCCCGCCGCGCCGCACCGCGAGGAAGCACGCCCGCCAGCCGGCCGCCGCGTCGGCGCTGCCGGAGGCGTGCAGGGCCGCAAGGTACTCGTGCCGCATGAAGGGCGTGGCGCTGCCTTGCGCCTCGAGCAAGGCGTTCCATTCGGCCGCGTCGATCTGCGCCGGGTCATCGTGCACCCGGATGACATAATCTTTCGAGCCCTCGTCGAGGCCTGCATCCACCTGCGAAACCTTGCTCATATGTCAGCCCAGACCACGGTGAAGGTGGCCCTCGCGCAGATCAACGTGACGGTGGGTGATATCGCCGGCAACGCACGGCGCATCGTCGAATCGGCCCGGCAGGCCCATGCGCAGGGTGCGCGGCTGGTGCTGTTCCCCGAACTGAGCCTGTGTGGCTACCCGCCCGAAGACCTGCTGCTGCGCCCGGCCTTCATGCAGGCCTGTGCCGATGCCTTGGCCGGCTGCGCACGGGCGCTGGGCGATCTGGAGGGCTTGCACGTGGTGGTGGGGCATCCGCATCAGTTCGGTGAGCGGGGGGATGTTAGGTCCAAGTCGGTCGCGGTGCAGCAGCGCTACAACGCAGCCTCGGTGCTCGCAGGGGGACGCATCGTCGCCACCTACTGCAAGCGCGAACTGCCGAACTACCAGGTGTTCGACGAACGGCGCTATTTCGCCTCGGGCCGCGACGCAGCGCAGTCGCCGGTGGTGTTCGAGGTCGGCGGCACGCGCTTCGCCGTGCTGATCTGCGAGGACGCCTGGTTCGACGAGCCCGCGGCCAGCGCCAAGGCTGCCGGGGCGCAGGTGCTGTGCGTGCTCAATGCATCGCCGTTCCACCTGGGCAAGCTGGCCGAACGCGAAGCGCGCATGGCCGATCGTGCGCGCAGCGTGGGCATGCCGCTGCTCTACTCGCACCTGACCGGTGCGCAGGACGAAGTCGTGTTCGACGGCGCCTCGTTTGCGCTCGACGCGCAGGGCCGCGTCGCCGCCCGTGCGCCGATGTTCGAGGAGGCGCTGACGCTGGTCGAGATCCGTGGCGAGGCGGTGTCGGGCCCGATCGCGCCGATGCCCTGCGTGGAGGCACAGGCCTGGGCGGCGCTGGTCACCGGCGTGCGCGACTACCTCGGCAAGAACGGCTTTCCCGGCGCGATCATCGGCCTGTCGGGCGGTGTCGACTCGGCGCTGGTGCTGGCAATCGCAGTGGATGCACTGGGCGCCGACAAGGTGCGTGCGGTCATGATGCCCTCGCCGTACACCGCCGACATCTCCTGGATCGACGCGCGCGACATGGCGAAGCGCCTGGGCGTGCGCTACGACGAGATCTCCATCGTGCCGATGTTCGATGCCTTCCGCACCAGCCTGGCGCACGAGTTCGCCGGCCTGCCGGAAGATGCCACGGAAGAGAACATCCAGGCGCGCATCCGCGGCACGCTGCTGATGGCCTTGTCGAACAAGTTCGGCGCGATCGTGCTGACCACCGGCAACAAGAGCGAGATGGCGACGGGCTACTGCACGCTCTACGGCGACATGGCTGGCGGCTTCGCGGTCATCAAGGACGTGGCCAAGACCCTGGTCT
>CAZVLY010000361.1:0-4265 GCA_964628175.1 uncultured Piscinibacter sp.
GTGCAGCTCGAGATCCGCGCCACCGACTACAACCAGTTCCAGGACAAGATGCTCAAGGGCAAGCAGCAGATCTTCTGGTGGGGCTGGCTGGCCGACTACCCCGATGCGGAGAACTTCCTGTTCCTGCTCTACGGCCCGAACGCGAAGTTCCCGACCCAGGGCGAGAACGCCGCGAACTACAGCAACCCGGAATACGACCGCCTCTACCGCATCATGCAGACGCTGGAAGACGGCCCCGAGAAGCAGAAGACCATCGACCAGATGGTGGCCATCGTGCGCGAGGACTCGCCCTGGGCCTGGGGCTACTGGCCCTACGTGGCGCTGGCCTTCCAGCCCTGGGCGCACAACGGCAAGCCGAGCATCCTGGTGCGCGACCTGGCCAAGTACTACCGCATCGACCCGGCCATGCGCGTGGCCAAGCAGGCCGAATGGAACCACCCGGTGCGCTGGCCGCTGGCGCTGATCGCGCTGGCGCTGGCGCTGCTGGTGTTCCTGGCCTGGCGCGGCTACCGCGTGCGGCAGCTCGCCACGGCGAAGCCGAAGAACGCCGGCGCCGTGACGGCCGCCACGACGAGCCCCTGACCATGCTGAACTACCTGATCCGCCGCATCGGCTACGGGGTGCTGATCCTCATCGGCGTCAACCTCTTCACCTTCGTGCTGTTCTTCACCGTCAACACGCCCGACGACATGGCGCGGCTGAACATCGGCGGCAAGCGCGTCACGCAGGACCAGATCGAGAAGTGGAAGGCCGAGCGCGGCTACGACAAGCCGCTGTACTGGAACAAGAAGGAAGAGGGTGCCGCGAAGCTGACGAAGACCATCGTCTGGGAACGGTCCGTCTCGCTGTTCGCGCTGCAGTTCGGCCGCTCCGACGCGCGCAACGCCATCGACATCGGCTACGAGATCAAGACGCGCATGGGGGTGAGCCTGCAGCTCGCCTTGCCCTTGTTCATCCTGCAGGTCTTCGCGAGCACGGCGTTCGCGCTGCTGCTCGTGTTCTTCCGCAACTCGCGCATCGACTTCTGGGGCGTGGTGCTGTGCGTGCTGATGCTGTCGATCTCGAGCCTGTTCTACATCATCGTCGGCCAGTACATGTTCTCGCGCGTGCTGCGCCTGGTGCCGATCAACGGTTATGCGCCGGGGCTCGATGCGGTGAAGTTCCTCATCCTGCCGATCATGCTGTCGCTGCTGGCGCGGCTGGGCGGCGAGGCACGTCTTTACCGCGCAATGTTCCTCGAGGAAATCGGCAAGGACTACGTGCGCACCGCGCGTGCCAAGGGCCTGTCGGAGGCCGTGGTGCTGTTCCGCCACGTGCTGAAGAACGCGCTGATCCCGATCATCACCAGCGCGGGCTCGTACCTGCCCTACGTGTTCCTCGGCAGCCTGGTGTTCGAGAGCTTCTTCGGCATTCCGGGCCTGGGTGCCTTCGTGATCGAGGCGATCACCGGGCAGGACTTCGCCATCGTGCGCTCGATGGTCTTCCTCGGCGCGCTGCTCTACATCGCCAGCTACGTGATCATCGACCTGACCTACACCTGGGCCGATCCGCGCGTGCGGCTGTCCTGACGAGACCGAGAAGACCATGCCGAAGATCGTCCTGCTCTGGACCGACGTCGTGCTGTACGCGATGCTGCTCGCGCTCGCCTGGTACGGCTGGCGCATCCGCGTCAACGACAACCTGCGCGCCAACTGGTGGAAGGTGCTGCGCGACCCGGCGGCCTTCTCCTCGGCGATCGTGCTGGCGATGTTCGCCCTGGTCACGGTGGCCGACAGCGTGCACTTCCGCCGCGCGCTCGCGCCCTCGGCCGGCGCGCCGGCGGGCACGCAGACCTTCTACGCCACCTCGACCGAGAGCCTGCTCGACCTGATGCTCTCGCGCCAGGTGGCGATGCGCGAGACCGGCTACTCGGAGCCGCTGGCCTACCTCGGCCTGACCAAGGAGCCGCTGGAGGTCGACGGCAAGCTCACGCGCGACTTCCCGCGGCTCAAGCATGCGGGCGCGCACCTCAGCGACCCGGCGACGCAGTGGGTGGGCGACGTGACACTGCGGGCGTTCGGCGGCGCGGCCGGTGGCCTGCTCGCCGCCGCGCTGATCGCGCTGGCCACCGGCGCGCTGATGAGCCGCACGCATGGCGGCCTCGGCGCGGCATTGCGCGACATCGCGGCCGACCGATCCGACCTGCCGCTGCGCGCGGCCCTGCTGACCGTGACCGTGGTGTGCCTGATCGGCGGCGCGGTGGTGGGCCTGATGGGCCACTACCACGTGTTCGGCACCGACCGCACCGGCAACGACGTGCTCTACCAGGCGCTCAAGAGCGTGCGCACGGCCTTCGTGATCGGCACGCTGGCCACCGTGGCCACGCTGCCTTTCGCCGTGGTGCTGGGCGTGCTGGCGGGCTACTTCCGCGGCTGGGTCGACGAGGTGATCCAGTACGTCTACACCACGCTGAGCTCGGTGCCCAACGTGCTGCTGATCGCCGCCTGCGTGCTGATGGTGCAGGTGTTCCTGGACAAGAACCCGGACCTGTTCGAGACCGGCCTGGAGCGCTCGGACCTGAAGATCTTCCTGCTGTGCGTGATCCTCGGCCTCACCGGCTGGGCCACGCTGTGCCGGCTGGTGCGCGGCGAGACGCTCAAGCTGCGCGAGCTCGAGTTCGTGCAGGCCGCGACCGCCTTCGGCGTGAGCCACGCGCGCATCATGTCGCGGCACATCGCGCCCAACGTGATGCACCTGGTGCTCATCACCACGGTGCTGAGCTTCTCCGACCTGATCCTCTACGAGGCCGTGCTGACCTACGTCGGCGTGGGCGTCGACCCGTCGATGAACAGCTTCGGCGGCATGATCAACCTCGCGCGCAGCGAGATGAGCCGCGATCCGGTGGTGTGGTGGAGCTTCGCTGCCGCATTCGGCTTCATGGTCACCCTGGTGCTGGCCGCCAACCTGTTCGCCGACGGCGTGCGCGATGCGTTCGATCCGCGCGCACGCAGCTTCCGCCCGCGCTTCAAGCGCAGCATCGCCTGAGGCGCCGACCCATGCTGAAGATCGACGACCTCAAGGTGGCACTGGACGCCGACGCCGGCCTGGTGCGCGCCATCGACGGCCTGAGCCTGGCCATCCGCCGCGGCGAGACCTTCGCGCTGGTGGGCGAATCCGGCTGCGGCAAGAGCATGACGGCGCTGGCGCTGATGCGCCTGCTGCCCGACAACGGCGACATCACCGACGGGCGCATCCTGCTCGAAGGGCACGACGTGCTCGGCTTGCCCGAGTCCAGCATGCGCGCGGTGCGCGGCGGGCGCATCGGCATGATCTTCCAGGAACCGGCGACCAGCCTGAACCCGGTGATGCGCGTGGGCGAGCAGATCGTCGAGGCGATCGAGAGCCACACCGAGCTGCGCGGCGACGCGGCGCGTGCCAAGGCGATCGAGTGGATGGGCAAGGTCGGCATCCCCGAGCCCGAGCGACGCATCGACGAGTACCCGTTCCGCCTGTCCGGCGGCCAGAAGCAGCGCGTGATGATCGCGATGACGCTGGCCTGCGAGCCCGATTTCCTGATCGCCGACGAGCCCACCACGGCGCTGGACGTGACCATCCAGGCGCAGATCCTCGACCTGCTCAAGCAGCTCCAGAAGGAGCAGGGCATGGGCATGCTGCTCATCACGCACGACCTCGCGGTGGTGTCGGGCATGGCGCAGCAGGTGGCGCTCATGTATGCCGGGCAGATCGTCGAGGTGGCCAGTGCCGCCGACTTCTTCTCGGCACCACGCCACCCCTACGCGCGACTGCTCCTGCGCGCCTTGCCCGACACGAGCAAGCGCGGCGGTGCGCTGGCCGCCATCGGCGGCACCGTGCCGCCGCTGTGGCAGGAGTTCACCGGCTGCCGCTTCGCGCCGCGCTGCGACCGCGCCTTCGAGGCCTGCCAGCACACGCTGCCGGCGATGGAGCAGGCCGGTGCCACCGGCGTGCGCTGCCTGCTGTACCGCGAGGGGTCCGATGCCGCGGCATCGCCGGTACCCGTCGATGCGGCGGCGCGGGCCGACGTGCGCCGCGTCGAGGGCAACGAGACCGCCTTGCTGGAGGTGCAGGATCTGTCGGTCCGCTTCCCGATCCGCAAGGGCCTCCTGCAGCGCACGGCGGGGGCCTTCGTCGCGGTGAACGGGGTGTCCTTCGCAATTCCCGCAGGCCGCACGCTCGCGCTCGTCGGTGAATCCGGCTGCGGCAAGACGACCACCGGCAAGGCGATCGTGCAGTTGCTGCGCCACCAG
>CAZVLY010000362.1:0-4252 GCA_964628175.1 uncultured Piscinibacter sp.
GCGCGGCATCGGCCACGGTACGCGTCATCGGCCCGGCCACGCGGCCGGCGTAGGGCGGGTGGATGGGGATGCGGCCGAGGCTGGGCTTGAGCGTGAAGATGCCGCACCAGGCCGCCGGCAGGCGCACCGAGCCGCCGATGTCGGTGCCCACGTGCAGCGGGCCGTAACCCGCCGCGACGCCGGCGCCCGCGCCGGCGCTGCTGCCGCCGGGGTTCTTCGTCAGGTCCCAGGGATTGCGCGTCAGCGCATGGAAGCTCGACAGCCCCGAGGACAGCATGCCGTAGTCGGGCATGGTGGTCTTGCCCAGGATCACCGCGCCGGCCTCGCGCAGGCGCGCGGCGGGCGGAGCGTCCTGCGCCGCCGGCACGAGCGCGCTGGCGGCCGTGCCCAGCGGCACCGGCACGCCCTTCGTGGCGATGTTCTCCTTGATCATCGTCGGCACGCCGTCGAGCGCGCCCATCGGCTCGCCCTTCAGCCAGCGCGCCTGCGAGGCCTCGGCCTGCACCAGCGCCGCCTCGGGGTCGAGCGCGTAGGTGGCATGCAGGTGCGGCTCCCAGCGGCCGATGTGGCGCAGCACGGCCCGCGTGACCTCCACCGGCGAGGCGGCCTTGCGGTGGTAGAGGTCGAGCAGGGCGACGGCAGTGAGGTCGTGGAGCTCCATTTCAGGCCTTCCTGCATCGGCCGATGGCCATGGACGACATCACCAGCTCAACGCCGCCAGGTCGTTCGCGAAGATCGGCGAACTGCTCCACAGCCCCTTCAGCGGCTTGCGCGCCACCGCGAACTGCGGCAGCTGGAACAGATACGCGTTCACCGCGTCGGCGGCCAGCAGCTTCTGGATGTCGCCGATCAGCTTCAGCCGCGTCTTCGCATCGGTGCTGGTGTTGTACTTCGCCAGCAGCTCCTTGTAGGCCTTGCTCTCGTAGCCCCAGTAGTAGGCCGGGTCGGCGTAGCGGTCGAAGTCCAGCGGCTCCACGTGGCTGATGATGGTCAGGTCGTAGTTGCCCTTGAAGGCGCCCGACAGCCACTGCGCCCACTCCACGTTCTCGATCTTCGCGACGATGCCCACCTTGGCCAGCTGCGCCGCGACGATCTCGCCGCCCTTGCGCGCGTACTGCGGCGGCGGCAGGGTCAGCGTCAGGTTCAGCGGCGTGGCCACGCCGGCCTCCTTGAGCAGCGCCTTGGCCTTCTCGGGGTTGTAGGGGTTCACCGCGGTGAGGTCGATGTAGCCGGCATCGCTGGGCACCAGGTGGCTGCCGATCGGCGCGCCGTGGCCTTCCATCGCGCCGTCGATGATCGCCTTGCGGTCGATCGCCGCAGCAATCGCGCGGCGCACGCGCACGTCGTCGAAGGGCTTCTTGCGGTTGTTGATCGACACGATGGTCTTGCCCTCGGTGCCGCCGATCTCCACCGTGAAGCGCTTGTCGGACTGGAGCTGCTTCAGGTTCTGCGGCGCCCCGAAACGCGGCATGCCGTCAATGTCACCGGCCAGCAGCGCGGCCACCTGCGCCGCCGGGTCGTTGATGAAGCGGAAGGTGACCTTCTTCATCTTCACCGCCGCCGCGCCGCGGTAGTCGGCGTTCTTCACCAGCGTGATCGACGAACCCTTCTTCCAGTCCTCGAACCGGAACGGGCCGGTGCCCACCGGCCTGGTCGCCGTGGTGGCCGCGCTCTTCGGGTCGAGGATCACGGCGGTGTTCTCGCCCATGCGGAACAGGAAGTTGCCGTCGGCGTTGTTGAGCACCAGGATCACCGTGTGCGGGTCGGGCGTGTCGATGCGGCTGATGTTGTCGAACACCGCCTTCTTGGCCTTGTTGGTCGAGCCCTCCGCCTTGGCACGCTCGAAGCTGAACTTGACGTCGCTGGCGTCGAAGGCCTCGCCGTCGTGGAACTTCACGCCCTTCTTCAGGCTGAAGCTGTAGACGCGGCCGTCCGGGTCGATGCTCCAGCTCTCGGCCAGCAGCGGCGACACCTGGCCGTCCATGCCGATCTTCGTCAGGCCCTCGAGCACGTTCAGGTGCACCACCTCGCCGATGGCGGCGGCCGACGCGGCTGTCGGGTCCAGGCCGGGCGAGGGCTCGAGCACCATGCCCAGCACCACGCTGTCCTTGCGGCCCTGGGCCGGCGCGGTGATCGCCAGGCTGGCGAGAAGGAGGGCGGACAGCACACGCAGCGAAGTTCTCATCGGGGCTCCTCGGAGACGGCCGTCACTCTAGCGGATGCGGGCCCGGCCGGCGTGATCGGCTCGATCGGCTCGTGCGCCGCCAGCAGGCTGCGCGTGTACGGGTGCTGCGGCGCACGGAAGATCTGCTGCGTCTCGCCGCGTTCGACGATGCGGCCGTGCTGCATCACCAGCACCTCGTCGCAGACATGGTCGACCACCGCGAGGTCGTGGCTGATCAGCAGGTAGGTCAGGCCGAACTGCTGCTGCAGGTCGATCAGCAGGTTCAGCACCTGGGCCTGCACCGAGACGTCGAGCGCGCTGACCGGCTCGTCGGCGACGATCAGTCTGGGCTTCGTGATCAGCGCTCGCGCGATGGCGATGCGCTGGCGCTGGCCGCCGGAGAACTCGTGCGGGTACTTGTGCGCATCGCTGGCGCGCAGGCCCACGGCCTCGAGCGCCTCGGCCACGGCCGTCTCGCGTTGCGCGGCGCCGTCCAGCGCGAGCGGCTCGGCGACGATGCGGCCGATGCGCTGGCGCGGGTCGAGCGAGCCGTAGGGGTCCTGGAACACCATCTGGAAGTCGCGGCGCGCGACGCGCAGCTCGGCGGCGCCCAGGGCATGCAGGTCGCGGCCCATGAACTCGACGCGGCCGCTGGTCGGCGCCTCGAGCGCCATCGCGATGCGCGCCAGCGTCGACTTGCCCGAGCCCGACTCGCCCACCACCCCGAGGCTGCGGCCGGCGTGCAGGGCCAGGCTGACGCCGCGCAGCGCCTCGACTGCCGGCGCGGGGGCGAACAGGCTTTCGCGCGGCAAGGTGTAGCGGCGTGTCACGTCATGCAACGCGAGCAACGGTGGAGTGGCATGCGGCATGTGCCGATCATGCCGCACGCGCAGGCGGGGGTCGCCCGCGCGGCCCGCAAGCCGCGTAGCGACTGGTCACGCTTATGTGCCCCACATGTTCGTAAGCCCCCGTGCCGTGGCGGCCCCAAGGCGTTACGGAGGTAAGTGTGGCGGAAACATGTGGGAAAACGTCCCACGCCGCGGCTATGGTCCGCCCGCCGGCCCGACAGGGTGCGGTTCATTCATCCACGAGAGGACTCAAGCAATGAAGACAAGCACAATGAAGTCGTTGAGATTGACCGCGCTCGCCCTGGCCACCGCGATGCTGTTCGGCTGCGGCGGCAGTGACGGCACCTCGGGCGCGACCGGCTCGGCTCAGGGCGCATCGACGGTGGCCGTCAGCGAAACCGCGAGCGCCTTGCGGGTGAGCGTGTCCGACAGTTCCGACTCGGGCAGTGCGCAGGCCGTGCTCGCGCAGATGCAGTACACCTTCTCGGCCAGCGTGACTGCCGGCGCCGATGCGGGCAAGACCATCAGCGGCACCTTGATGCTCAAGACCGAACAGGAGGACGGCGCCACCGAAGTCGAGGGCCTGCTGATCCCGACCACGGCCGCCGCGCCGACCCCGGGCAGCGACGCGACCGCGGCCCAGGCCGATGCGCTGCGCCAGGAGCTCAAGTCGAAGATCCGCGAGCTGCGCACCGCCTACCGCGCCGACCTCGAAGTGATGCTGCAGACGCTGCGCACGGCGATGGACGCCGGCCAGGCCACCGACGGCGCCAAGCAGCTCACGGCGGCGCAGAAGGAGGCGTTGGCCGCCTTCAAGGCCGACTTCGCGGCACGCACCGAACGGTTCGAAGCCGACGTGGCCACCGTGACGCAGGACATCCGCAGCCAGCTCGAGGCACTGGGCGTGACGCTGGCCGACCGGGACGCACGCAGCGGCGACGACGACGGCCGCAAGGGCATGCGCGGCTACCCGGTCAAGGGCACGATCGACGCGAACGGCCAGATCACGCTGAACATTCGCTACGGCAAGCGCACGGTGGTGCAGGCGACCGGCCAGACGGCTGCCGACGGCAGCATCGCCGGCTCCTTCACCGGCCCGGCCAGCGACGACCAGGGTTCCTGGACCGCGACGTCGACGACCGGACTGCCGGCACCGGCACCGGCACCGGCACCGGCACCCGCACCCGCACCCGCACCCGCACCCGCCCCCGCACCCGCACCTGCACCCGCACCTCCACCC
>CAZVLY010000363.1:0-4247 GCA_964628175.1 uncultured Piscinibacter sp.
AGCGCTCGATCGGCCGCGCCAGGCACAGCAGGCTGAGCAGGTCGTCGGCGCGGCCGTGCAGCAGCTTGGCGACGAAGTCGGCGCTGGCGGGGGCGATCAGCACCGCATCGGCCTCGCGCGTGAGGTTGATGTGCGCCATGTTGTTCGGCGCACGCGGGTCCCACTGGCTCGCGTACACGGGCCGGTTCGACAAGGCCTGCAAGGTCACCGCAGTGATGAACTGCTCGGCCGCGGCCGTCATCACCACTTGCACGGTGGCGCCGGCCTTGACCAGCGCGCGGGTCAACTCGGCCGCCTTGTAGCAGGCGATACCGCCCGACAGGCCGAGCACGATGTGGCGGCCGGCGAGCGCGCCGTTCGGTGTCACAGGGGTGTCCATGCACGCGACCAGTTGGAGAAGTTGAAGAGCACGCGCACCGCCTTGCCGTAGACCTGCTCGTGCGGCAGGAAGCCCCAGATCCGCGAGTCCATCGAGTTGTCGCGGTTGTCGCCCAGCATCAGGTAGTGGCCGGCCGGCACGACGCAGCGCCAGGCACCGGCGCGCTGCACGCTGCAGTGCGAGGCCAGTGCCTCCAGCGGCATGCGGCCCTGCACGAAGGGGTTCACCTTGATCGCGTGGCTGCGGCCCTCGAGCGTCTCGCGCAGCAGCCACTGCCCGCGATCTTCCTCGGCCGTGTCCGGGCCGACGCCTTCGCCGAGCAGTTGCACCTGCGCCGGCGCATCGCCCAGGCTGACCACGCCGTTCTCGAAGCGCACCACGTCGCCGGGCAGGCCGACCAGCCGCTTCACGTAGAACTGCGACACGTCGGGCGGAAAGCGGAACACCACCACATCGCCGCGCTGCGGCTGCCCGAGCTCGATGGCCGTGTTGGTGAACGGCAGCCGCGGGCCGTAGGCGAAGTGGTTGACGAGCAGGTAGTCGCCCACCCGCAGCGTGGGCTCCATCGAGCCCGAGGGCACCTTCGGCCAGTCGGCCACCGCGACGCGGCAGGTGAACATCAGCGCCACCACGACGAACAGCTCGGCGCCGAAGTGCACCCACCAGGGCTTCTTCGCCGGCGTGCTGCCCAGCCGCCGCAGGCGCAGGCGCCAGGCGACCCAGCAGGCCCCGGTGGCCAGCGTGGCCAGGAAGAGCCCTTCGTTGATCGAGAAGCCGATCAGCATGCGCTGCCGTTCAGGCGATCTCTCGCGCCGTGATGGTGTACTTGAAGTTGTCGGGATCGAGCGCGTCGTAGCGTCCCTGCGCGGTCTCGGCCTGCGGGTACATCAGGAAGCCGAGCCTGCCGCCCACGGCCGAACCCGGCAAGGCCACGTCGTGCGCCGTGTTGAAGGCCATCCAGTTGCCCTCCCAGCCCCCGAAGAGCGCCTTCTTCACCGGCGCCACCACCGGATGGTCGACGTCCTTGATCCACTCGCCGGTCTCCAGGCGCATGACCTTGCCGACATCGGCCGGGTCCATCGCCACCCAGCCATGCGAGGCCAGGAACACTTCGGCGCGGCAATGCTGCGCGCCCTGCAGCTTGGCCGGGTTGCCGCCGAGTTCGCGATAGCCGAAGGCCGAGGGGACCAGGCGGATGCCGTACACGTCGCGCGCCGGCACGCCGACCGAGCGGCACAGGCCGACGAACAGCGCATTGATGTCGCCGCACTTGCCGCCCATGTTGCCGGTCTCGAGCATGGCCTTGATGTCGCCCACGCCGCAGCCGCGCACCTTGGGCTCGCGGTAGGTGTTGGCCACCACCCAGTCGTACAGGCGCTGCACCTTCTCGACATCGGTCTTCGCGCCGCGCGCGGCGTCCTGCGCGGTCCGGCGCACGATGCCGTCGGTGGGCATCAATTCGGTCGCGGCGGTCCAGGCCCTGAGCGTCGCCGGGTCTTCCTGCACCGCCACCTTGCGCGACCAGTCGGTGGCGCGGCTGCGCGTCTGCACGCGGCTGGTGAGCTGCAGCACGGGCGCGGCGCTGCCCTCGGGGAACTCCGCGTAGAGCATCTTCGCGCCATAGTGGCTGTCGGCCACGACTCGGGCGACGGCGGCGTTGCCCGTCCAGTCGTTGTCGAGCGAACGCTGGTACTCGGTGTCCAGCGAGGGGATCGGCAGCCAGAGGCGGGCCGCCCCGCTCGGCTTGACCAGCTCGATGCGCGTGGTGAACTCGAAGCTGCGCCAGGCGCCGGGCTCGGGTGCGAAACGACGTTCCTGCGCCTGCGCCTGCGCCTGGGCCGCGGCCGGCAGCAAGCCGGCTGCAGCCGCCGCGGCGGCGGCACCGAGGAGTTCACGTCGGGTGGGATGGGTCATGCTCGGGGTCCTGGCAACGCTCGCGGGATGCGGCGGCTGCGCATTATTCATCACACCGCCAGCAGGGATTCGATCAGCCGCTTGCCGTCGGCGCCGTTCCACTCGACCTCGCCGCGCACGATGCCCACCGGCACTCCGCGGCGCGACACCAGCAGCGTGGTCGGGAACACATTCACGCCCCAGGCCTTGGCGACCGCGCCGTCGCGGTCCATCAGCACCGGCAACGACAAGGGCACCACGTCGAGGAAGCGGCGCACCGTCGGCTCGCCGTCCCGGAAATTGACCGTCAGCACCACGAGGCCCTCGCGCTCGTACCTGAGCGCCATCAGGTCCAGCGAGGGCATCTCGGCACGGCAGGGCTCGCACCACGAGGCCCAGAAGTTCAGCGCGACCGGCCGCCCGCGCAGGGCCTGCAGCGACCACGGCCGCCCGTCGAGGTCGGTCAGCGACAGCGATGGCACCGCGCGCGACGGTGGCCAGGGCAGCAGCTCGAATGCGGCCCGCGCCGCGCCAGCGGGCAGCAGCATTGCCGCGGCCATCGCGCGCAGCGTGGCCCGGCGGGTCATCGGCTGGGCGGAAATCATGCGGCGCATTCTGAACCAGCCGCCAAGCCCGCGCGCCGCGCAGCCGCATCGACCCTTTCGCGGGTACCGATGGTCACCATCGCGGCGGCAAGCTGGGCTACATTGCGCACCCTGATGCCGACGCAAGCCACCGCCGCCACTGCCGTCGCCCACGCCGCGTCGGCTCCGCTGTGGACGCTCGACGGACTGCGTGCCGCCGACCCGGTGCTTGGCCTGGCGGTGCTGATGCTGGTGGCGCTGCTGCTCGCCGAGACGCTGCACCGCACCTGGCGCATCCCGCGCATCTGCGGCCACATGCTCACCGGCGCGATCGCCGGGCCGGTGATGCTGCGCCTGTTCGAGGGCCTGGAGCTCGACCCCTGGAAGCCGCTGATCGACCTGGCCATCGGCGCGCTGCTGTTCGAGCTGGGCACGCGCATCCGCCCGCGCTGGCTGCTCGACAACCGCTGGCTCGCCGCGAGCTGCCTGCTGCAGTCGCTGCTCAGCGGCGCGCTGGTGATGGGCGCGCTGGTGTGGCTCGGCGCGCCCTGGCTGACGGCCGCGGTGGCGGGCACCGTGGCCCTGTCGACCTCGCCGGTGATCGTGCTGGCCGTCAGCCACGAGTCGCGTTCGCGCGGCCAGGTCACCGAGCGGCTGCTGCTGATGGCGGCCTTCAACGCCGTGATCGCCGTGATCGGCCTGAAGGTGCTGCGCATCATGCTGGCGTCCGATGCCGATTCGCCGACCGAGGAGTTCACCCGCGCGTCGATCAGCGCACTGCGCGTCATCAGCGGCTCCTTCCTGCTCGGCGTGGCCTGCGGCTTCGCCCTCGACCGGCTCAGCCCGCTGGTGCGCGGCACGCCGGCGATGCCGGTTCTGCAGATCGCGCTGGTGATCATCGCCAGCATGCTGGCCGCGCAGTGGACGCTGTCGCCGCTGCTCGCGCTGCTGGTGGCCGGCATGACGGCGCGCTCGCGCATGAAGCACGGCCTGACCGTGGAGCCGCACCTCGGATCGGCGGGTGCCGTGCTCAACGTGCTGCTGTTCATCTGCCTGGGCCTGCTGTTCTCGCTCGAGGGCATCGGGCGCCTGTGGCCCTGGGTGCTCGTGATCGTGCTGGCGCGCCTGCTCGGCACCGCGCTGGCGGTCGGCCTGCTGGCGCGGCGCAGCGGGCTGGGCTGGCACCAGGCCGCCGGGCTGTCGCTGGCCCTGCAGCCGATGAGCAGCCTGGCCGTGCTGCTGGCCGCGGATACCTTCGGCTGGACCACCCACCTGCCCGGCGCGCACACGCCGACCATCCAGGCCCTGCTGCTGGCCACCACGCTGATGCAGGTGACCGGCCCGATCTGGACCCAGCTCGCATTGCGCCACCTGGCGCACGAGACCAACGA
>CAZVLY010000364.1:0-4235 GCA_964628175.1 uncultured Piscinibacter sp.
TGACCAGGAAGGTGTACTTGCGGCCGATCATGTCGCCCAGGCGGCCGAAGAAGATCGCACCGAACGGGCGCACGATGAAGCCGGCGGCGAAGGCCAGCAGCGCGAAGATGAAGGCCGAGCCGGCGTCCAGCCCCGAGAAGAACTGCTTGGCGATGATGGCCGCCAGCGAACCGTACAGATAGAAGTCGTACCACTCGAATACGGTACCGAGCGAGGAGGCGAAGATGACCTTCTTCTCCTCCGCGGTCATCGGCGCCGCTGCTGCGGCCTTGCCGCCCATCGTGCTGGTTGCCATGTGTGTCTCCGGATAGAACCGCCGCCCCCTTGGCGGCCGATGGGCGCACTGTCGACGGACGCTCTGACCGGTGTCTGACGCTTGCCCAACACACGCTGACAAACTCAGGCGTTACCCTGAGCTCCCATTCCTCCATGTGAGATGCCGCGGGGATCTCAGGGAAACTCAGTAGCTCACGCGCGCGAAGTAGGTCTGCTGTGCCGCCTCGCGCGCCTGGCCGAGGGTGTGGATGCCGCGCTCGGCGAGCAGCGGGATCAGCTTGAGGAAGATCTCGGCGGTGACCATCGCATCGCCCACTGCCGTGTGCCGCCCGAGGATGGGCACGCCCAGGCGCTCGGCGATCGCCTCCAGCCGGTGCGACTCCTGCTGCGGGTGCACCACGGCCGAGAGCAGCAGCGTGTCGAGCACCGGCTGGTCGAAGCGCACGCCGGTGCTGTCCTGCTTGAGCTCGAGGAAGCGCATGTCGAAGGCGGCGTTGTGCGCCACCAGCACCGTGTCCTGGGCGAAGGCGTGGAAGGCGGGCAGCACGGTGTCGATGGCCGGTGCGCCGGCCACCATGTCGGGCGTGATGCCGTGGATCGGGATCGAGGCTTCGGGGATGTCGCGCCGCGGGTCGACGAGCTGCTCGAAGCAGTCCTCGCGGCGCAGCTTGCCGGCCACGATGCGGGTGGCGCCGATCTGGATGATCTCGTCGCCGGCGGAGGGCTGCAGGCCGGTGGTCTCGGTGTCGAACACGGTGTAGCTCAGCTCGGCCAGCGGGTGGTCGGCCAGCTCGCGCGACTGCTCGCTGGCGCGGAACAGGTCGAAGTCGTAGACCTCGGGCCGGCTCTCGCTGCGCACGAACTGCGCCGCATCGAGCTGCTCGCTGCTCGCCGCCAGCGGCAGCAGCAGGCGGAAGAAGGACTCGTGGCGCACGCGTTCGCGCTCGAACCAGAAGGCGCCGTCGTGGCGCTCGACCACGTCGCGCACCGTCAGCGCCAGGCTCTCGGCGCCGATGCGCATGGCGTCGGTCTCCCAGCCCATCACGGTCTCGGTGCTCATCGCCTGGCCGATCCAGGCCAGGTCGAGCCGCGCGCGGCCGGAGGCTTCGGCCAGGCGCAGCTGCACCAGCTTGATCTCGTACTCGTCGACCAGGCGGCCGGCCAGGTAGACCAGCGCCTGCAGCAGCGAGAAGCTGTCGACCTTCAGCCACAGCGCGGCGTCGACGCCGTCGGTGGCCACGCGGCAGCCGCACTGCGCCTCGATGCGCCGCGCGGCGGCGGCGATCAGGTCGGCGCCGAGCATCTCCTCGAGCGGCCAGCGCGTCTTCATGGTCTGTGCGGTGTGGCTGGCGAGCTGCTGGATGCGCTGGCTCATCGCACCCACCTCGTCGCGGATGACGCCGTGGAAACGCTCGCGCGTGGCCGCGTCCACGTCCTCGTAGTCGAGCATCTCCACCGCCGCCTGCAGGTTGCCCAGCGAGGCGCGGCTGCCTTCGGTGAGGCCGTGCAGGAGCTTGTCGCGCTCGGACTCGTCGGCGAAGTCGCGGGTGATGTTCTCCAGCATCAGCACGAACCCGTTCAGCGCGGCTTCGTCGTTCGCGGCATCGATGGCCCGAACAGGCGCCATCTGCACGCGCAGCAGCTGCCCGGCACGCGTGCCGGTGACGAACTGCGCCGACGGGTGCGCGGCGCCGCGCTGCAGGCGCTGCTGCACGCTCTCCAGCGCATGGGCGATCAGCGCGCGGTCGAACACGGTGTAGATCGAGCGGCCCAGGCCGATCAGCTCGGCACCGCCACCCACCGCGGGCGCCGTCGACAGCGCGCGGAACTGCGTGCGCGCGCGGCTGTTGTAGAGCAGGATGCGGCCGTCGAGGTTGCACACGACGACGCTCTGCGTCAGCTCGGCCATCAGCGCGGCCAGCCGGTTGCGCTCCTGCTCGACGCCGCGGCTGGCCTCGCGCACCTGCTCGGCCACGTCGGCACGCAGGCCGTCGCGCTGGCGCGCGAGCTGGTTGATCACCTCGGCCAGCGCGCGCGTCTCGGCACTGCCCTCGGGTTCGATCTCGCGCGACATGTCGGCGGCGAGCAGCACGCGCGCCTGTTCCGCCAGGCGCGCCGAGGCCCTCACCCAGCGCAGGTAGGCGGCGCGCGCCAGCCAGCCCAGCCCGCCCGACAGGACCAGCCAGCCCAGCAGCAGCAGCGCGGCGCGGGGCTCGAGCATCGCGCCGAGCGCGGCGCGCTCGGCCGGCTCCAGCGTGGCCGTGAACAGGCCCCAGCCGCCCAGCGCCCACAGCGCCAGCACCAGTCCCGGTGCCAGCGTCGCGGCGATCTCTCGCTTGTCCAGCTTCATGAGGCGCCGAGCAGTTCGCGCACCTTCTCGGCCAGTTCCTTGGTCGAGAAAGGCTTGGTCATGTAGGCGTCGGCGCCCATCGCGCTGCCCTTGGCGATGTCGGTGTCGCGGCCCTTGGCGCTGAGCATGAGGATCTTCACGCCGGCCAGCGCCTCGTCGGCGCGCACCGCCTGGCAGACCTCGAAGCCGCTCATGCCCGGCATCATCACGTCGAGCAGCACCAGGTCGGGCCGCGTCGAGCGGATCGCCTCCAGCGCAGCCGGGCCGTCGCGCGCGATGCTCACCGCGTGGCCCTCGCGCTTCATCAGGAACTCCAGCGAGATGACGATGTTCGGCTCGTCGTCGGCGATCAGCACGCGCTTGTTCATGCGCTCGTCTCCTCTTGTTGTCGGGTCCACGGCAGCTCGAAGCCGAAGCAGGCGCCCTGCCCCGGCTCGCTGCGCAGCCACATCCGCCCGCCGAAATGCTCGACGATCTGTCGGCTGATCGGCAAGCCCAGGCCGGTGCCTTGCGGTCGATTCGCCGCATCGCCACCTTGGCGGAACTTCTCGAACACGAGTTGCTGCTGATCAAGGGGCACGCCCGGCCCGTTGTCGCTGACCTCGATGCGCGCAGCGCGCGCATCCGCGGTCAACCGCAGCTCGACGCGCCCGCTGCCCGCCGGCACGAATTTGGCCGCGTTGCTCAGCAGATTCAGCAGCACCTGCAGCAGCCGGTCGCGGTCGGCGTGCAGCGCCGGCACGGCGTCGGGCTGCTGCACGCTCACCACGGCACCGCGTTCACGGAACACCTCGGCCGTCGTCTGCACCGCATGGGCGATCAGCTCGCGCAGGTCGATCTCGTCGTTGCGCCATTCGGCGTGGCCGGACTCGATCTTCGCCATGTCCAGCACCTGATTGACCAGCCGGCTCAGCCGCTCGGCCTCGCCGACCACCAGGCCGAGGAACTGCTGGCGCTGCTCGGCGGCCATGTCGGGGTCGTCGCGCATCAGTTCGGCGAAGGCGCGGATCGAGGTCAGCGGCGTGCGCAGCTCGTGCGTCACCGAGGACATGAAGTCGTCCTTCTGCCGGTCCAGGTCCTCGAGCTGGCGGTTCAACGCGCGCACCTGCGAGGCCTCGTCGGCCATGCGCAGGATGTCGCCCGGTGCGAGCGGTTCTTCCTCGACCACGGCGGCGACGACGGCATGCGCCGAGCCGCTGCCGATCGCACCGGCGAGCTGCGTCTCGACGTGCTCGACGAGCTGCGCGTCCGGTTCGATGTACTGGACCGACACGATGCCACGCCGCCGGGCCCAGTCGGTGAACAGGCGCTGCCCGGCCTCGGCGCCGAGGAAGCGGGCCGCGAGCTGCTGCAGCTCGTTCAGCCGCGCGCGGCCGCGCCAGAACACCGGGGTGGCCCGCCCCGCGGCCGGCGCGCGCTGGAACACGTCGACGAACAGCTGTGCCTGCGCCGCCTCGCGCGCCGAGGGTGCACGCGCCAGCGACACTGCGACGTACAGGGCGGTGTTGGCCAGCAGGCTCCACAGCAGGGCGTGGGTCAGGCTGTCCAGGCCGCTGAGGCCGAGCAGTTGCTCGGGACGCAGCAGCGCGATGCCGAACGGGCCGTCGGC
>CAZVLY010000365.1:0-4220 GCA_964628175.1 uncultured Piscinibacter sp.
GCCGAGCTGGCGCCGCGCGACATCGTGGCCCGCGCCATCGACTTCGAGATGAAGAAGCACGGCCTGGACAACGTGCTGCTCGACGCCACGCACCTCGGCGAGGCGTTCCTGAAGGAGCACTTCCCGACCGTCTACACGCGCTGCCTGTCGCTGGGCATCGACATCGCACGGCAGCCGATACCCGTCGTCCCCGCGGCGCACTACACCTGCGGCGGGGTGGTGACCGACCTGCATGGCCGCACGGATCTGCCCGGGCTGTATGCCGTCGGCGAGACCACCTACACCGGCCTGCACGGCGCCAACCGGCTCGCCAGCAACTCGCTGCTCGAATGCGTCGTGCTCGGCCGCAGCTGCGCCGAGGACATCCTGCGGCGGCCCGCCCCCAGTCAGGCCGCACTGCCGGCCTGGGACGAAAGCCAGGTCGAGAACGCCGATGAGCAGGTCGTCATCGCCCACAACTGGGACGAACTGCGCCTGCTGATGTGGAACTACGTGGGCATCGTGCGCACCACCAAGCGACTGGAGCGGGCGCTGCATCGCATCAAGCTGCTGAAGACGGAAATCGACGACTACTACGCCAACTTCCGCGTCAACCGCGACCTGTTGGAACTGCGCAACCTGGTCGACTGCGCCGAGCTGATCGTTCGCTCGGCCTTGATGCGCCACGAGAGCCGCGGCCTGCACTACAGCCGCGATTTCCCGAACACGCTGCCGGTGAGCTTCCCCACCGTGCTGGTGCGCCGGGCGCGCAGCGGCGCCAAGCCCAAGGTCTACGGACTGAGCGGCTGAGCCGATTCCCGCGCATTGCGGGTATACTCGTGGGCTTTCCCCTTGCCACACCCGGGACCGACGCTTCGGGGTGGCTTCCACGGTGCGCCTGCCATTCGGGCCGGCGCAACGGAAACCAGAAGGAGTATCAATGCGTCACTATGAAATCGTGTTGCTGATCCATCCGGATCAAAGCGAACAGGTTCCGGCCATGCTGGAGCGCTACAAGGGCCTCGTCACCGCAGGTGGCGGGAAGGTCCATCGCGTGGAGGATTGGGGTCGTCGCCAGATGGCCTACCTGATCCAGAAGCTCGCCAAGGCGCACTACCTGTGCATCAACATCGAGTGCAGCAAGGAAGTCCTGGCCGAGCTCGAGACGGGCTTCCGCTTCAACGACGCCGTGCTGCGCCACCTGACGGTGGTGAAGGCCCAGGCCGAGACCACGCCGTCGGTCATGATGAAGATGGTCGAGAAGGAAGAGTCGCGCAAGGCGCCGCAGGAGTCGGCTGCCTGAACAGGCTGATGCTGTCGGCCACGCTGGTCGAACGCGGCGCGCTGCGCTACACCCCCGCCGGGCTGCCGGCCCTCGATCTGAGCCTCAGGCACGAATCGCAGGTCACGCAGGACGGTCAGGCCCGCAAGGTCTCGGTGGAAATCCGGGCCCGGGCGATCGGGGAGATCACGCGGCGGGTCTCGGCCCTCGAACTCGGAAGCGAACACGGCTTCGCCGGCTTCCTCGGTTCCCAGCGCAACGGCCGCGGCGTCGTGTTCCATGTGACCGAGCTCGACTGAACATTGTTCGTATCCGGATAGATTTGAAAGAGGTGAAATATGCCCCCGCCACGTGGTAAAGGCCGTTCGGCCAAAGATCGCAAGCCCAAGCGCAACCAACAATCGCTGCTGTTCCGCCGCAAGCGCTTCTGCCGCTCCACGGTCACCGCCGTCAAGGAAATCGACTACAAGGATGTCGATACCCTGCGCGACTTCATCAGCGAAAACGGCAAGATCACGCCCGCCCGCCTGACCGGCACGCGCGCCTTCTTCCAGCGCCAGCTGACCACCTGCATCAAGCGCGCTCGCTTCCTGGCCCTGCTGCCGTACAGCGACCAGCACAAGGTCTAAAGGAGCATCGCCATGCAAGTGATCCTGCTCGAAAAGGTCGTCAACCTGGGCAATCTGGGTGACGTGGTCAAGGTCAAGGACGGCTACGCCCGCAACTTCCTGATCCCGACCCGTGCCGCCCGCCGCGCCACGGAAGCCGCGATCAAGGAGTTCGAGGCCAAGCGCGCCGAGCTCGAGAAGGCCGCCGCCGACAAGCTCGCCACCGCGCAAGCGCTGGGCGAGAAGATGAACGGTCGCACCGTGCACATCACGCAGAAGGCGGGCGTGGACGGTCGTCTGTTCGGCTCGGTGACCAACGCCGACATCGCCGACGCGCTGACCCGCATCGACTTCAAGATCGCCAAGTCGCAGGTGCGCATGCCGACCGGTCCGCTGAAGACCGTCGGCGAGCACACCGTCTCGGTGGTGCCGCACACCGACGTGGTGGTGGAAGTCAAGGTTGTGGTGATCGGCGAAACCGATTAAGGTTCTCGACGCGACCACGAGGGGGCCGGCATTGCCGGCCCTTTCTCATTGGCCGCCGGGTTTTCAAGCTGTATCCCCCGCTTGGTCACCGGCTGTCCACAGCCTTGCCCACAAGATTGCCCACAGAAGCGAACCATGTCCAAGGTCTACGAGTCTTCCGAGCAGAGTGCGGCGCCGCCGCGCGACGACGAGGTGGCGCGGCTGCGCATCCCGCCGCATTCGATCGAGGCGGAGCAGAGCGTGCTGGGTGGCCTGCTGCTGGACAACAGCGCCTGGGACCGCGCCGGCGACCTGCTGACCGACAGCGACTTCTACCGCTACGAGCACCGCCACATCTATGCCGCGATCGGCGCCCTGGTCAATGCGACCAAGCCGGCCGACGTGATCACCGTGTTCGAGCAGTTGCAGAGCCACGGCAAGGCCGAGGAATGCGGCGGCCTGGTCTACCTGAATGCGCTGGCGCAGAGCGTGCCCAGCGCGGCCAACCTGCGGCGCTACGCGGAGATCGTTCGCGAGCGAGCGGTGCTGCGCAAGCTGGTCGCCACCTCCGACGAGATCGCCACCGCGGCCTTCAATCCGCAGGGCCGGCAGGTGTCGGAGATCCTCGACGAGGCCGAAGGCAAGATCTTCCGGATCGGCGAGGAAGGCTCGCGCTCGAAGCAGGGCTTCCAGAGCATGGACCAGCTGGTCGTGCAGCTGATCGACCGCGTCAACGAACTGCACGAGAACGGCGCCGAGGACGTGACCGGCGTGCGCACCGGCTTCTTCGACCTCGACAAGATGACCGCCGGCCTGCAGCCGGGCGACCTGATCATCCTGGCGGCACGGCCCTCGATGGGCAAGACCGCCTTCGCGCTGAACATCGGCGAGTACGTGGCGGTCAACGAGGGCCTGCCGGTGGTGGTGTTCTCGATGGAAATGGGCGCCGCACAACTCGCACTGCGCATGGTCGGCTCGCTCGGCCGAATCGACCAGAGCAACCTGCGCACAGGCCGCTTGCGCGACGACGAATGGGGCCGCCTGTCCGAGGCCGTCGAGAAGCTCGGCAAGGTCAGCATGTACATCGACGAGAGCCCGGGCCTGACCCCCAGCGAAGTGCGCGCACGGGCCAGGCGACAGGCGCGGCAGTGCGGGCAGCTCGGCCTGATCGTGGTCGACTACCTGCAGCTGATGAGCGGCAGCGGCGGCAGCAGCGACGAGAACCGCGCCACCGTGATCGGCGAGATCTCGCGCGGCCTGAAGTCGCTGGCCAAGGAACTCAAGTGCCCGGTGATCGCGCTGTCGCAGCTCAACCGCTCGGTCGAGACGCGCACCGACAAGCGGCCGATGATGAGCGACCTGCGTGAGTCCGGCGCCATCGAGCAGGACGCGGACGTGATCATGTTCATCTACCGCGACGAGTACTACACGAAGGAAGCCTGCAAGGAGCCGGGCATCGCCGAGATCATCATCGGCAAGCAGCGCAACGGCCCGACCGGCACCGTGAAGCTCACCTTCCTGAAGCCGCTGACCAAGTTCGACAACCTGGCGCCCGGCATGGGCAACGGGGGCGACGAGTACTGATTGGCAGACGGCAAGCATACTGTATATATTCACAGTATGCGACATGCCCGCCGGATCAGCATCGTTCCCGCCGACGCCCAGGCCCTGAAGGGCCGCGGCACCACCTGGGCGCTGGAGCACCGCTTCAGCGCGAAGCACGCCGAGCCCTGGGACGACGGCTGGGGCACGCTGGACCAGCAGGCTGCCGAAGAGGTGGTGCCGCCGACCACGCAGATCATCGAAGAGCGCGTCAAGTCGATCCTCACCAGCAACGACTCGCCCGACATCTCCTTCGACCTGTCGATCAACCCCTACCGGGGCTG
>CAZVLY010000366.1:0-4207 GCA_964628175.1 uncultured Piscinibacter sp.
CGCTTGGGGTCGTACAGGCAGGCCACGTCGGCATGGCGCACGCGCCCGCCGAGCACCGGCACGAAGCTGTGCAGCGCGACGTGCACGATGCGCTGCCCGGCCGCGATGCGCGAGGCGATGTCGCGCTCGACGGCGTCGCGGTGCGGGTGGTAGTGCGCGGCCAGGATGTCGTCGCGTCGGTCGGGCGGGAGCCGCGACACCAGCGACGAGAACAGCTGGCGGTGGCCGACCGAGCGGTTCAGGTCGACCAGCAGCCGCGTCGTCGTCGACACATGCAGCGGCGCGCCGAGTTCGCTGGCCATCTGCTGTGCGAGCTCGAGCGTGCCGGGATCCCAGCCGCGATGGCTGGACAGGAGCGCCTCGTGTCCCTCGAACAGCGCGGCGAACGCGGCAGGCACCTCGTGCCCGCCGTGTTCGCAGCTGAGCACGAGGCCGGTGCCGTCGGCAGCGGTGGCGATGCTCAAGCCTTCGGGGCCCAGGCGCTGCACCAGCCGGCGGCGGCCACCGAACGGCCGGGGAAGAGCTGGCAGGGGCCGGCGGCATCGCTGGCCGTGCCGCGGAACAGCGCACAGCTGCCGCAGCGGCTGCCGGCGACGATGGTCGGGTAGCGGGTGCGGTCGGCACGGGCCGCGTCGGCGACATAGCCGAGCGACTTGGCCTGCGCATCGCCCTCGTCGAGCATCGGCAGCGCGGCCATGGGCCCGCTCGCCGGGGCCGGCGCAGGCATCGGCGCCGGCACGGGGGCCGGCGGCGTCGGCGTGGCCGGCATCTGCTCGGCAGCCACGGGGGCGGATTCGGTCTTGGGTGAGCAGGCTGCCATCAGGCTGGCCGTGGTCAGCGGAACGGCGACGATGAAGTGCCGGCGGTTCAGGGGGATGTTCATGGCGGGCGGCGCGCTGCGGCGCGCGAAGTGGCAGGGATTGCCCCGAAGCCTGCGGCCACCGCGCCGCGGTGTCTGTACGCCGTCGAACGGTCAGGCTGCCATCAGACGCTGGAATTCGTGCTTGACGATGCCGTAGCACTCGCAGGCGCAGCCGCGCAGGCCGGCCGGGTCGAGCACGCTGATGTGGCCGCGGCGGTAGCGGATGTAGCCCTGGTCCTGCAAGGCACCGGCCGCCTGCGTGATCGACTCGCGGCGCACGCCCAGCATGCCGGCCACCAGCTCCTGCGTGATGACCAGTTCGCCGGCGGGCGAACGGTCGACAGTGGCCAGCAGCCAGCGGCTGAGCTGCTGCTCGACCGTGTGGTGGCGGTAGCAGGCGGCTGTCTGCGAGATCTGCGTCATCAGCGCCTGCGTGTAGCGCAGCAGCAGGCGGCGCAAAGGCCCATCGCCGTCGAAGGCCTGCATCAGCGCATGGCGATGAAGACGGTAGCCGCGTCCCGAGGTCTGCACCACGGCCGAGCCGGAGGTGCTCTGCCCGCCCATGAACAGGGCGATGCCCACCATGCCCTCACGGCCCACGCCCGCGGTCTCGGCCGAGGCGCCCGATTCGGTGACGTAGTGCAGCGAGGCCACCGCGGTGGTCGGGAAGTAGGCGTGCTGCATCTGGCTGCCGGGCTCGTAGAGCACCTGCCCGAGCAGCATCGACACCGGCTCGAGCGAGGCCGACAGCGGCGCCATCTCCGCCGCCGAGAGCGCGGCGATCAGTGCGTTCTGCGCGGCCGGGTGCAGCGTGATCAGCGGGCGGGGTGCGAGTGCTTCCAAGTCAGTGCCCCGGCATCATCTCGACGCCGATGCCGCGGTAGCCGAGGAAGCGGCAGCTCTCGTCGAACATCGGCTGGCCGCTGACGCGGAACTGCCGGCAGCTGCCATCGGCCTCGGTGCGGTGCAGCGAGAAGTCGAGGAAGGGCCGGCGTGCCGCGATATAGCCCTGCAGGGTCTGCCGCTCCATGCGGTCCCAGCCGTCGTCGGAGGACGGCTGGTCCGCGTCGGTCGCCAGCAGGCCCACCTTGATGCCCAGCATGTCCATCACCGGCCCCGACACCTTGGTGAAGTCGCCGTTCTCGTCCTGCTCCCAGTACCAGTCCGAGGCCAGCTCGGCCAGGCTGCGGTAGCGGGCCTCGCTCTCGCGCAGCTCGGCGGTGCGTTCCTGCACCTCGCGCTCGAGCGACGCGCTGTGCGCTTCCAGCCGCCGGTACAGCAGGCGCACCTCGAGCATGTTGCGGATGCGCGTCTTCACCTCGACCAGGTCGAAGGGCTTGCTGATGAAGTCCTTGGCGCCGGCCTGCAGCGCGCGCAGCTTGTGGCCGGGCTGCGCCGTCAGCACGATGACCGGCAGGTAGGCGTCGGCCTCGTTGGTCTTGAGCGCCTCCATGACCGCGAAGCCGTCCATCGCCGGCATCTGCAGGTCGAGCAGGATCAGGTCGTAGGCATGGCGCCGGTGCAGCGCGCACACCTCGGTGGGCTGCCGCGTCGACGAGACGTTCGTGTAGCCGGCCTCGCCGAGCAGCCGCGTGAGCAGCAGCACGTTGGCTTCCTGGTCGTCGACGACCAGGATGCGCGCGGCCAGGATGTCTTGGTCCGGAATCAGCATGGGGAAAGGAGCTCCTTGGGGGCCGGCCGTTCAGGCGGCCGGGCGGCGTCGAGCGCCAGGTCCAGCGTGCTCAGGAACTCGTCGACCTTGATCGGCTTGGTGAGGTAGCGGAAGAAGCCCGCGGCCAGGCCGGTGGCGACGTCCTTGGGCATGGCGTTCGCGCTCAGCGCGATCACCGGGATGTCGCGCGTCAGCGGGTCGCCGGCCAGGATCTTCAGCGCCGTGAGGCCGCTGATGCCCGGCAGGTTGATGTCCATGAGGATCACGTCGGGCAGCGCCCGGCGGGCCAGTTCGATGCCGCTGCGGCCGTCCTGGGCGCTGAGCAGGCGGATCTCCGGCCGGCGCTCGAACAGGCGGCCGACCAGCAGCAGGTTGGCCGGGTTGTCTTCCACGCAGAGCACGGTGCGCTGGGCTTTCGCCGGCGCATCGATGGCGGGGGCGCTGTGCCATGCGGCGAAGGGCGGGAGGTTGTCGGCATCGGCCATCACGGCCGTGGTCGCATTCAGCTCGACCCAGAACAGGCTGCCGACGCCCACCACGCTGTCCGCACCGATGCGGCCGCCCATCAGCTCGACCAGGCGCTTGCTGACGACCAGGCCGATGCCGGTGCCTTCTTCCACGCCGAACTCGCGGCCGAGTCGGTCGAAGGGCTGGAAGAGGCGGGCCAGCTTGTCGGCGGCGAGGCCTTCGCCGGTGTCCTGGAAGCTCACGCGGATGCGGTTGTCCGGCATCACGCGGCAGGACACGTCGACACGGCCCGCGGGCCGGTTGTACTTGACGGCGTTGGACAGCAGGTTCACCACCACCTGCTTGAGTCGCGTGCGGTCGGCCCTCACCTGCCAGGGGCCGTCCGTTGCGATCAGGTTCACGGTGATGCCGGCCTTGCGCGACATCGGCTCGATCATCGCCAGGCAGTCGGCCAGCAGCTCGGACAGCAGCACCGGCTCGGGCGACAGCGACAGCTTGCCCGCTTCGATCAGCGACAGGTCGAGGATCTCGTTGATCAGCTCCAGCAGGTACCAGCCAGCCTGCAGGATCTGGTCGAGGCTGTCCTTCTGCGCCGGCGTCGGCGGCGGCGAGCCGGAGTCCAGCAACTGCGCGAAGCCGAGGATCGCGTTCAGCGGCGAGCGCAGTTCGTGGCTCATGCTGGAGAGGAAATCCGACTTCGCCTGGTTGGCGAGCTCCGCTGCGATCTTGGCGCTGCGCAGGTCGCGGTTGCGCTCGTGCAGCGCGAGGTCCAGCCGCTTGCGCTCGGTGACGTTGCGCGCCGCGGCGATCACGCCGCGCAGCCGGCGGTCGCGGTCGTAGAAGGGCGTCGCGTTGCAGGAGACGACGGTCTGCCGGTCATCGGCGGCGCGGGCCGTCAGCTCGTAGTTGGTGACCTGCTTCTCGCTGAGCACGCGGTCGATGCAGGCCTGCGCGCCCTGCGGGTCGGTGAAATAGCGCTTGAAAGGCGTGCCGATCAGCTCGTCGCGTGTGCGGCCGGTGAGCGCCTCGGTCTGCGCGTTGACGTCGGAGATCAGGCCCGAGGGGTCGGTCGTGATCAGCGCGTCGACGATCGATTCGATCAGCGAGCGCGTGTAGAACTGCTGGTCGCGCAGCTGCTGGTCCAGGCGCTGCTGTTCCGCCTCGACCTGCTTGCGCGCGGTGTTGTCGGTGCCGATCAGCAGGTA
>CAZVLY010000367.1:0-4205 GCA_964628175.1 uncultured Piscinibacter sp.
TGGTGATGCCGGCGTTGTCGGGCCGCACCAGGTGGTAGGCCGGCATCTGCGGCAGCCTCGGCGGCGCGGCGCCGTGCTCGTCGCCGGGCTGGGCCGGCATGCCGGCGCGCCGCGTCACCACGTTGCCCGGCTCGACGAAGGCCACGTAGTCCTGCGCATGCGCGCTGCTGGCCATGGTTTCGTGGCCCAGGCGCACGAACTCGTCGATGTAGAACTGGTAGTTCGTGAACAGCACGAAGTTCTGGAAGTGCTCCGGCGCCGTGCCGGTGTAGTGGCGCAGGCGGTGCAGCGAGTAGTCGACGCGCGGCGCGGTGAACAGCGACAGCGGGTGCGCCTCGCCGCGCCTCGGCTCGTGCGTGCCGTTGGCGATGCCGTCGTCCATCGCGCCGAGGTCGGGCAGGTCGAACACGTCGCGCATGCGCTGGCGGCGCTCGGTGCTCAGGCTGCCCTCGACGTGGTCGCCCTCGGCGAAGGAGAAGTGCACCGGGATGGGCTGCGTGCCGGTGCCGATTTCGAGCGACACGTGGTGGTTCTTCAGCAGCAGGCGGAACTGCTCGAGGTAGTAGTTCGAGAACAGGTCGGGCCGCGTCAGCGTGGTCTCGTAGGTGCCCGGCCCGGAGACGAAGCCGTAGCTCAGGCGCGAGTCGGCGCGCGCCACGGTGTCGGTGTGCACGCGCACGAAGGGGTAGCAGGCGCGAACCTTGCTGCCCACGTCGTCGCCGGCGACGAAGCGGTGCAGCGCGTCGCGCAGGTGCGCGATGCCGGCCTCGTAGATGGCGCGCACCTGGGTCAGGGCGCGCTCGGGGTCGTCGAAGCGGCTGGGGGCGACGAAGGCGGGTTCGGAGCTCATGGGTGGCGGTGCTCGGGCTGGTTCACGGGCCGATTGTGGCGGCGAAAGTTGTCACGGCAATCGCGTTGGATGTTCGTCGGTCAATCGCGATTCCGGCGAAAGAAGATCCGGCGATTTTGGCGGTCTGTCGAGATTTGCAGCGAGTTATTCCTCGCCGCCCTCGATAAGCTCACGCATCGATTTTCGCAGGGAGTGGCAGGCATGAAGGTCATCGTTCTGGGCAGCGGCGTCATCGGCGTGACGAGCGCGTGGCATCTGGCGCAGGCCGGCCACGAGGTCACGGTGATCGACCGCCAGAGCGAAGCCGGCCGCGAGACCAGCTACGCCAATGCCGGCGAGGTGTCGCCGGGCTATTCGGCGCCCTGGGCGGGGCCGGGTGTGCCGCTGAAGGCGGTCAAGTGGCTGCTCATGCAGCATCGGCCGCTGGTCATCCGCCCGCACCTGGACATGGGCCTGGTGCGCTGGGGCCTGGCCATGCTGCGCAACTGCACGGCGGCGCGCTACGAGGTCAACAAGGGCCGCATGGTGCGCCTGGCCGAGTACAGCCGCGACGTGCTGCGCGAGATGCGTGCGAGCACCGGCATCGGCTACGACGAGCGCGCGCAGGGCACGCTGCAGCTGTTCCGCACGCAGAAGCAGCTCGACGGCACCGGCGCCGACATCGAGGTGCTCCAGCGCTACGGCGTGCGCTACGAACTGCTCGACCGCGCCGGCTGCATCCGCCACGAACCGGCGCTCGCGCGTGTGCAGGAGAAGTTCGTCGGCGGCCTGCTGCTGCCCGGCGACGAAACCGGCGACTGCTTCAAGTTCACGCAGAACCTCGCGGCGATGGCCGCGCAGCGCGGCGTGCAGTTCCGCTACGGCACTTCGATCGAGCGGCTCGAATCGTCCGGCGGCCGCATCAGCGGCGTGGTCACCGGCGCGGGCACCCTGAAAGCCGATGCCTACCTGCTCGCCCTGGGCAGCTATTCGCCGCTGCTGCTCGCGCCGCTGGGCATCCGCATCCCGGTCTACCCGGTCAAGGGCTACTCGATCACCGTGCCGATCACCGACGCGGCCGGCGCCCCCGAGTCCACCGTGATGGACGAGACGCACAAGGTCGCCGTCACGCGGCTGGGCGATCGCATCCGTGTCGGTGGCACGGCCGAGCTGGCCGGCTACACGCTGGCCCTGCACGAGCCGCGCCGGCGCACGCTGACGCATGTGGTGACCGACCTGTTCCCGGCCGGCGGCGATGTGTCGCGCGCCGAGTTCTGGTGCGGCCTGCGGCCGATGACGCCCGACGGCACGCCGGTGGTCGGCGGCACCAGGCTGCCCAACCTGTTCCTGGCCACCGGCCACGGCACGCTGGGCTGGACGATGGCCGCGGGCACCGGCCGCGTCATGGCCGACCTGATCTCGGGGCGCATGCCGGCGATCGACATGGCCGGCCTGACGGTCGACCGCTACCCGAACGCCTACGCCTGATCTTCCTCGGCGTGGGCCGGGAACTGCTGGCGCTGGGCCTTGGTGGTGACCACGCTGACGGCGGCCGCGCGCACGCGCACCTCGAAGCGGCGCAGCGCTTCCAGCGGTTCGCCGTCGGCCGCCAGCGGCAGCTCGTCGTCGCTCTCGATCTGCAGGGCCTGGAACTTCCAGGTGTGCACCTTGGCGCTCGACACATGCGTGCCCTTGAGCAGGCGCGGCAGCATGGCCAGCGTGCCGATGCGGCCGAAGCGGCCGGCCACCAGCAGGTCGAGCTGGCCGTCGGCCACGCGCGCACCCGGCACCGCCGGCATGCCGCTGCCGTAGCTGCGCGTGTTCAGCACCGAGGCGAAGATCGCCTCGCCCTCGTGCGCCGGCGCACCGTCCAGCGCGATGCGGACGCGGTGCGTGCGCAGCGACGCCACCGCACCGAGCGTCGCCCACAGGTAACGCGGCATGCCCTCGAGCCAGCCCGGTGCCTCCAGTGCGCGCCGCGCGACGGCGGCGTCGAAGCCGGCCGCCAGGCTCGAGAAGAAGGGCACGCGCATGCGCGGCGTGATCAGTTCGCCCACGTCCATGCGCCGCGTCGGCCCGCGCAGCGCGAGGTCCAGCGCCTTGGCCCAGGGCAGCCGGGACACGCCCAGCGCGCGCGCCGTGTCGTTGCCGTTGCCCAGCGGCACCACGCCGAGCGCCAGGCGGTGCGTCAGCAGCACGGGAAGCATGTGATGCAAGGTGCCGTCGCCGCCGATCAGCACGACGCGGCTGCTGCGCGGCAGGCATTGCAGGGTCGCACGCGAGCGCTCGATGCTGTCGGACTCGACCAGCGCCACACCGGGCGCATGCGCGGCCAGCCAGTCGCGCACCGGCTGCGCCAGCTCGGCGGCCCGCCCGCCCGCTGCGCGCGGGTTGAGCAGCACCATCGTCGGCCGGTCGGGGCGGTGGATCGGGGGCTCGTCGTCGGGCCGGGGCGGTTGCGGTGCCAGCATCGGTTGGCGAGCCTAGCGCAATTCGTGACGCACTCTGCAGCCGGCCCGGGCCACCGCGCAAAATCGCACGCTTGTTCCACCCTGCCGCGAGCCATGCTGGTCGTCCACAACCCCGAGCACGCCCGTCACGCCGGCCGCCACGAGATGTTCCGTGGCCGGCTGGTGCCCTGCCATGAGGTGCCGCAGCGGCTCGATCACGTGCTGGCCGAACTGCAGCGCCGCGGCCTCGGCCCGCGGGCCACGCCGGCGGATCTGCACGCCGGCGAGGATGCCGCCTTCGAGGCGCTGCTGCGCCGGGTGCACGCGCCGCGCTACCTCGACTTCCTCGCGCGCGCCTGGGGCGACTGGGTGGCGCTGGATCCGGCCAATGCCGCACTCGACGCGCTGCCCTCGGTGTGGCCGGTCCGCGGTTTCCGCAGCGATGTGGAGCCCGACAACTTCGCGGCCCGCATGGGCCTGTATTCGTTCGATGCCGGTACGCCGCTGACCGCCGGCACCTGGCTCGCCGCCCGCACCGGCGCACACGGTGCGGTGCTCGCCGCGCGGGCGGTGGCCAGCGGCTCGACGCCCGCCGCCTTTGCGCTGAGCCGCCCACCCGGCCACCACGCCGGTGCCGACTTCTTCGGCGGCTACTGCTTCCTGAACAACGCGGCGCTGGCGGCGCAGACACTGCGCGACAGCGGCTACCCGCGCGTCGCGGTGCTCGACGTCGACTACCACCACGGCAACGGCACGCAGAGCCTGTTCTACGAACGCGGCGACCTGCTCACCGTGTCGATCCATGGCGACCCCCGCACCGAATACCCGTTCTACCTCGGCCATGCCGACGAACGTGGCGCAGGTGCCGGCCAGGGCTGCAACCTCAACCTGCCGCTGCCGCGCGGCACCGGCTTCGCGCGCTGGCA
>CAZVLY010000368.1:0-4173 GCA_964628175.1 uncultured Piscinibacter sp.
GCGTGCCGTCGTAGCGGTCGGCGCCGCGCACGTGCAGCGTGAGGCGCGCCTGATCCACGATCACCGGCTGCGGGCCCACTGCGTCGAGCTGCACGCGGCACGGCGCACAGCGTGCGTCCAACGTGCTCTCGCCCCGTGCCTGCAGCAGCCAGGTCCCCGCCGAGGTGGCCAGATGCTGGCCATGAAGGCGCGGCAGCAGCAGCGGGTGCGTGCCCCAGCGCAACAGCGTGGGCACGCTGGCCTCGCGTTGCCAGCGCCACAGGCTGACGGTGGTGTGCCATTCGCCAGCCTGCGGCGTGAGCGCGCGCAGCGCCACGGCGACGAGCGTGCCAGCCACGAGCAGCGCGGCCAGGGCCACGCCGAACAGGAACATGAGGATCCTCTTCACAACGCCTCCACCACGGTGACGGCCTGCCAGGGCCCGGCCGACGGGCCGAGCGCGGCGGCCCAGAACCACGACGACGGGTCGATGAACGACGCGCCGTCTTGCGCCTCGATGCGCTCGCACACGCGCAGGCGCCGGCCGTCGAGGCCCAGCGCCTCGAAGCAGCGCCACAGCCGCTGCTGCGCATCGCGCTCCAGCCCGGCGCGCTCGATGCGGTAGCCCAGGCCGCGAAAGCAGTCCGCCGCCGGATGCAGCATGCGCGTGGGCTGCTCGACGCGGCGCAGCACGATCACGCGTTCGCCGTCGCTGAATCGCGCGATGGCGCCGGGGAAACGCGCCGCGAAGCGCTGCTCGACCTCGCTCATCGCCAGCGGGCGCAGCGCCCGGCCGTCCCACTGCGTGGGCCACTCGACATGGCGCGCCGTGCCGTCCGGGTGCGATGCGGCCGGTGCGAGCAGCGGCAGCGCCGCGGCCAGCGCCAGCAGCAGCACCATCAGCGCCGGCCAGTGCCTAGGCCAGGTCGTCATGGCGCCCTCCCTTCATGGTCACAGCCACGGCCGCGCAGACCATCGCCAGCGCGGCCAGGCCGATGGCCTGATGGATGTCCGCGTCCAGGCCCTGCGGGCGTGACTCCAGCGCCACCAGCAGGCTGTTGCGCAGCACGTTGCCCACCAGCACCAGCGCGCCGATGGCCGGCAGGCGCTTGAGGAAATCCTCATCGCGCAGCGCCGTCAGCGCGGCCACCGCACACGCACAGAAGTACGCCATCCACACCATCTGCACGCCCGAGCAGGGCGCGTCGACGATGACCAGCTGCCCGCGCACCAGCATCGAGGTGCCGGCCCGCTCCGCCGCGATGCCGGCGAACTGCAGGATCCAGGCGCTGAGCTGCGCCGTCAGCACACGCAGCGGATAGCCGCCGTAGTACTGCAGCGACGAGATCAGCGGCAGGGCCAGCACCACCAGGCCGGCCAGCGGCGCGCGCGGCCCGTGCGTCGGCAGCCAGGCCATCAGCGCGGCGGCCAGCGCCAGCGCGGCGAGCAGCGCGCACAGCAGCGGCGGCGCGGCCAGCAGCGCCGTGTTGGCGATCAGCGTGAGCAGCGCGCTCGCCGCCAGCCAGCCGGTGTGCGGCGCGACGCGCAGCGTGTGCGAGCGCGCCACCACCAGCATCAACAACAGCGCGAGCGCGGCCAGGCCGAGCGGCTCGTCGGAGCCGTCCAGCACGCGCCGCGCCATCCAGGCGCCGTGCGGCCACAGCGCCGCGGCCTGCAGGCCCAGCCAGGCCAGCGGCGACAGGTACGAGGGCCGGCAGGCCAGCACCGGCACCGTGCCGATGAAAGCGGCCCGCGGGCGCTTCCACATCGAGGAGACGAGCTGCATGATGGCCGCCGCTCACCACTTTCCGCGGCGCGACAGCGCCGCGCCGACCAGGCCCAGCACGACCAGCAGCGACAGCCAGGCGGCCGGCTCCGGCGTACTCGGCACCGCGGCGCCGACCTCGCCCACGGCCAGGTTGCTCACGCCCTGCGGCAGCGGCAGCGGCTGGTTCACCGGCACGGCGGCCTCGCTGGTGCGCACGATCTGGTCGATGGCGATGAAGCTGGTGTACTGCGTCAGCAGGCTGTAGTGCAGGCCGAGCGCGGTGATGGCCTCGCGCTGGCCGCTGCCACCCTCGAGCGCTTCCTGGTCCGACAGCTGCTGGATGCGGCTGCGGGCCCAGAGGTGGCGCAGCGCCGAGGCGTCGGCATCGGGGGCGCGCACCGGCACCACGTCGGTGTGCGTGCCGGTGGCGGCCTGGCCTTCGAGCACCAGCTGGCCGCGCGGCTCGCCGCGCCACTTGCCGTACAGCAGCACCGGGCGGCCGCCGAGCACGTCGGGCAGCGCGTTCAGCGTGGCCGGCTCGACGTCGTAGACCTCCAGGCCGTCGAAGCGCGCCTTCAGCTGCGTGAGCACCGGCGCATCGATCATCTTGCGCAGGCGCTCGGCTTGGGCCGCGGCCATCTCCGGCTTGGTGACGACGAAGGGCTCGCCCTGGCCGGCGCGCGCGATGCCTTCGATCAGGTGGCGGTTCACCGACGTGCCGATGCCGAAAGCGAACACGTTGCTGTTGCCCAGGTTCCGGCGCACCAGCTGGAAGACCTCGTTCTCCACCGTCACGTAGCCGTCGGTGACGACGATCACGCTGCGCGACACGTCACTGGCCTTGGGCAGCGCGGCGATGCGCTTGAGCGCCGGCACGATCTCGGTGCTGCCGCCGCCGCGCTGCTGGTCGATGGTGGCGATGGCGCGCTCGATGTTGGCGCGCGTGGCCGCCACCGGCGCCGGGTTGAGCATCTGGCTGCTGCCGGAGAACAGCATCACGTTGAAGGTGTCGGTCGGGCGCAGGTGGCCGATCAGGTTGCGCAGCAGCACCTTGGCGGTGTTCAGCGGGTAGCCGTGCATGGAACCGGAGATGTCGACCACGAACACGTATTCGCGCGGGTTGATCTGCGCCGGCGCGATCGCCCGCGGCGGCTCGACGACGGCGAGGAAGAAGTTCTCGCCGCCGCCGTCCGGGCCCTCGCCCTGGAAGAGGGTCAGGCCGGTGGCCGTGCGCTCGCCGGCCAGGCGGTAGTGCAGGATGAAGTCGCGGTTGTGGGGGGTGGTGTCGTTGACCGTCACCTCGGCCTGCGGCGTGCCTTCGCCGGCCACCTCGATGCCGTGCGAGGGCGAGCGGACTTCACCCACCGGCAGCGGCGAGGCGAATCGCACCGTCATCGCGAACGTGGAGCTCGGCGCCTCGCCTTCCTTCAGGTAAGGCGTGGCCGGGAAGGTGGAGCTGCCGCCGGCCGTCGACGGCTTGTGATAGCGCGGGCCGACGACGGTGGGAAAGACGAACTCGTAGCGCCCTTCGGTGGGCGCCACCAGCTCGGTGTAGCGCAGCTCGACCAGGATGTCGTCGCCCGGCATGATGTTGGCCACGTTCATCTGGAACACGTTGGGCCGTTCCTGCTCGAGCAGCGCGCTCGTCTTGCCCTCGCGCTTGGCGTTCTCGTGCTGGATGCGCGCGCGCTGCTTCTCCTCGATCTTGGCGTTGAGCACGCGGCCGCCCAGGCGCACCTGCATCGCGTGCACCGCGGCGCGGGTCGAGCCCGGGAACACGTAGCGCGCCTCGATCGGGCGCTGGCCCTCGTTCTTGTAGCGCTGGGTGATCGTCACGTCGGCGATCACGCCGGCGATGCGCGCGTCGACCTGCGTCGACTTCAGCGGCAGCCGGTCGATCGACGGGTCGCCGCCGGGGAGCTGGAAGTACGGCCCCTCGGCGGGCGCGGCCTGCGAGTCGTCGGCGAAGGCCGGCGACCAGGCCACCGAGATCGCGAAGGCCCAGAGGGCGAACAGCACGCACACGACCACCCGGCCGGTGCGAGACAGCGGCGCCAGCGGGTGGCGCAGCAAGGGGAACACGGGACCACGAACACGGCGCATGACGGCTTCTCCTGAAGGCGTGCCGCACTCGATGGCGGCACGGACGTCAGGATGGAAGGCGCCTGCGAAGCCGGTTCGAAGCGAATCGGCCTTGTGTGAAGTCGGCGTGAAGTCGCCGGCCGGTCAGCGCCCGGTCACTGCGCCGGCAGGCCGTAGAAGCGCTGCGCGTTGCCCTGCCACACACGCGCCTGCTCGGCCGGCGGCAGCTCGCCGATCAGCGAGTCGCACACCTCCACCCAGCGCGCGTAGTCGGCCACCAGGGTGAGCACCGGCCAGTCGCTGCCCCACATCAGCCGCTCGGGGCCGAACCATTGCAGCAGCGC
>CAZVLY010000369.1:0-4139 GCA_964628175.1 uncultured Piscinibacter sp.
GGCCTGGAGTCGCTGAACAACGGCAAGGGCGGCATCGCCGCGGACAAGAACTACCAGGTGCAGGGCCAGCCCGGCATGTTCGTCGGCGGCGACGTGGTGCGCCCGCACCTGCTGACCACCGCGATCGGCCACGGCAACATCGCCGCCGACGGTATCGACCGACACCTCGCCGGCGAGGCGCTCGACAAGCGGCCGAAGATCGACGTGCACACCTGGGACATCCAGCGCAAGCTGGTCGAGAAGGGCCTGACTGTCAGCGAGGTGCACGAGCCGATCCACGGCACCGACAGCAAGAACGTGGCGATCCACAACTTCGACAACCGCTCGGACCGCTACATCATCCCGCACGAGGAGCTCTTCCTCGGCCACTTCCAGTACGCCGAGCGGCACCGCCGCAAGATCGTCACGCTCAATGCCGAGCAGGCGCTGAACAACTTCGAGGAGCGCGTGCTGCCGCTCACCGAGGCGGAGGCGATCGCGGAGGCGAAGCGCTGCATGAGCTGCGGCCTGTGCTTCGAGTGCGACAACTGCGTCGTCTACTGCCCGCAGACGGCGGTGTTCAAGGTGCCGAAATCGAAGTCGACCACCGGTCGCTACGTCGACACCGACTACACCAAGTGCATCGGCTGCCACATCTGCAAGGACGTGTGCCCGACCGGCTACATCCAGATGGGCCTCGGGGAGTAGCACGGTGCATTGCGGCCTGTCGTGCCAGGTGATGCGCCACCCGCTGGCGGTGGCGCTGGCGCTCGTCCTGCTGATCGCCAGCGGCGCGGCGATGGCGGGCGAACCCGCCGGGCGCACGCCCCGGCCCGTCATCGAGCCGGCCACGGCCGGCACGCAGTGCGTGGCCGCCCCGGACGTGATGCGGCGCGACCACCCGTCGATGCTCAAGCACCAGCGCGACGAGACGGTGCACCGCGGCGTGCGTGAAGCGAAGTCCAGCCTGAAGGCCTGCATCGGCTGCCATGCGAGTGCGGCCACCGGCAGCGTGGCGCAGGCCAAGACCGACTTCTGCAGCAGCTGCCACAGCTATGCGGCGGTTCAGATCGACTGCTTCGAGTGCCATTCGAGCAAGGCGCAGCGCACGACGGCGCTGGCCGGAGCGGGCCAGCCATGAAGACGGGCGCCGAGCAGGGCCTCGCCGGCCGCCGCAAATTCCTCGGCCTGGCTGCCGCCGGCATGGGCGGCGTGCTGCTGGCGCCGGGCATCCACCTGATCGAGGTCGCGCAGGCGGCCTCGCCGGGTGCCCGCAGCAGCGTGCGCTGGGGCCTGCTGATCGACACGACCAAGTGCGCCAGCGGCTGCACCGATTGCGTGAGCGCCTGCAACACCGAGAACGGCCTCGACCCGCGCCCCTCGCCGACCTCGGCGCAGTGGATCCGCAAGGTCGAGATCAAGGAGATCAAGACCGGCCGCACATCCACCGTGCCGGTGATGTGCCAGCACTGCGCCGAGCCGCCCTGCGTCGACGTGTGCCCGACCGGCGCCTCGTTCAAGCGCGTCGACGGCATCGTGCTGGTCGATCGGCACAGCTGCATCGGCTGCCGCTACTGCGTGATGGCCTGCCCGTACAAGGCGCGCAGCTTCGTGCACGAGCCGCTGGCCGACCAGAAACCCGACGTGCCGCGCGGCAAGGGCTGCGTGGAGGGCTGCACGCTGTGCGTGCACCGCATCGACAAGGGCGGCTCACCCGCCTGCGTGGAGGCCTGCGCCAAGGCCGGCCACCACGCGATGCTGTTCGGCGACCTGAACGACCCGGCCAGCGAGATCTCGCAACGCGTCACGGCGGTGGCGAGCCGCCAGCTGCGCGCCGACCTGCGGCTCGATCCGGGCGTGCGCTACCGGGGGTTGTGACGATGACGAACACCGGCTTCCACGCCATCGAGAGCCGCGCCTTCTACGCCCTGCTGCTGCTCGGCGGACTGGTCACCGCGGCCGGCCTGGGCGCCGCCCACTACATGGAAGTGCACGGCCACGCCGTCACCGGCATGAGCAACCAGGTGGTCTGGGGCCTGCCGCACGTGTTCGCGATCTTCATGGTCGTGGCGGCCTCCGGCGTGCTCAACGTCGCCTCGATCGGCTCGGTGTTCGGCCAGAGCGCCTACAAGCCGCGCGCGCCGCTGTCGGGCCTGCTGTCGATCGCGCTGCTTGCCGGCGGCCTGATGGTGCTGATGCTCGACCTCGGTCGGCCCGATCGGGTGATCGTCGCGGCGACGCACTACAACTTCCGCTCGGTGTTCGCCTGGAACGTGTTCCTCTACTCGGGCATGGCGGCCATCGTCGCGATCTACCTGTGGACGATGTTCGAGCGGCGCATGAACCGCTTCTCCCGCCCGGCCGGTATCGCCGCGCTGGTCTGGCGCTTCGCGCTGACCACCGGCACCGGCTCGATCTTCGGTTTTCTCGTCGCGCGGCAGGCCTACCAGTCGGCCGTGCTGGCGCCGCTGTTCATCGTGCTCTCGTTCGCCTGGGGGCTGGCGGTGTTCCTGCTCGTGCAGTCGGTCATGTACGCGTGGAACGGGCAGACCCTGCCGGAGCCGGTGCGTGCCCGCATGGCCCGCCTGCTCGGCGTGTTCGTCGCGGCCTCGCTGTACCTGGTCGCGGTCTACCACCTCACCAACCTGTACTTCGCGCGGCAGTCGGCCTTCGAGGCCTTCGTGCTGCTGGGGCAAGGTGACGACTCGGGTGTCTACCCGGCCCTGTTCTGGGGCGGCTACGTGCTCGTGGGGGCGGTGCTGCCGATGATCCTGCTGTTCCTGCCGCGCGGCGCCGGATCGAACGGCATGCTGGCCGCGAGCGCGCTGGTGGTGGCGGGCGCCTTCGCCTTCCTGTTCGTCTTCATCGTCGGCGGGCAGTCCTTCCCGCTGGAGATCTTCCCCGGCCACGAGGTGTCGAGCAGCTTCGCCGACGGGGCGGTCGAGCTGTACCGGCCGCGCTGGCCGGAATGGCTGCTGGGATTCGGCGGTGTCGGTGCCGCCTTCGTGCTCACCGCCATCGGCATCCGCGCGCTGGACTTCCTGCCGCAGGACGACTTCCCGTCCGCGACCAAGGACTGAGGCCATGACGGCGCCCGCCCTGCTCGTCTCCGCGGCGCACAAGTCGTCCGGCAAGACCACGATCACGCTCGGCCTGGCCGCCGCGCTGGCCGCGCGTGGCCACTGCGTGCAGCCCTTCAAGAAGGGGCCGGACTACATCGACCCGATGTGGCTGTCGCTGGCTGCCGGCCGCGCCTGCGTGAACCTCGACCCGATGCTGATGGCGCGCACCGAGATCGATGCCTGCTTTGCGCAGCACGGTGCCGGCGCCGGACTGCGCCTGGTCGAAGGCAACAAGGGCCTGTACGACGGCCTGGCGCTGGACGGCAGCAACAGCAATGCGGCGCTGGCCAAGCAGCTCGGCCTGCCGGTGCTGCTGGTGCTCGACGCGCGCGGCATGACGCGCGGCATCGCCCCACTGATCCTGGGCTACCAGTCTTTCGACCGCGACATCCGCATCGGTGGTGTGATCCTCAACCGCCTCGGCGGCTCGCGCCACGAGGCGAAGCTGCGCGCGGTGATCGAGCACTACACCGACGTGCCGGTGCTCGGCGCGGTGCAGAACGACGCCCGGCTGGAGCTCGTCGAGCGCCACCTCGGCCTGATGCCCGACCGCGAGATCGACGATGCCTCGGCGCGGGTGCGCGCGATGGGTGACGTGATCGCGGCACAGGTGGACCTGCCGCGCATCCTCGAACTGGCCGCCACGGCGACGGGCATCTCGCCGCCGGTGCCGGATTCCGGCAGAGCGCCGCAGCGCGACGGCCTGCGCATCGGCATCGCCCGCGACAAGGCCTTCGGCTTCTACTACCCCGACGACCTGGCCGCGCTGGAGGCCGAAGGGGTGACGCTGGTGCCCGTCGACACCCTGCACGACACGCAGCTGCCGGCGCTCGACGGCCTGTTCATCGGCGGCGGTTTCCCCGAGCTGTTCATGGCCGAGCTGGAGGCCAACGTGTCGCTGCGCACCCAGCTGCATCGCGCCATCGCCGACGGCCTGCCGGTCTATGCCGAGTGCGGCGGGCTGATGTACCTGGCGCGCACGCTGAACTGGAACGGCCGCAGCGCGCAGATGGTCGGCGCCATCCCCGGCGACGCGGT
>CAZVLY010000370.1:0-4117 GCA_964628175.1 uncultured Piscinibacter sp.
GGCGGTTCGTGCGTGTCCAGTCGCGCACCAATATACCCGGGCCGAGTTCGGCGGAGAGCAGCTGCGCCAGCTCGGGCGCGCTGTCGCGATCGGCCAGGCGCAGCTGCAGGCCGTTGGGCCCCTTCACGCCGAACAGCGCCTGCGCATCGGCGATCGGCACCAGCGCCAGCGTGCTGTCGTACTCGAAGTGGCCGGCCTCGAAGGTGCCGGCCAGCGTCAGCGGCACCATGCGCGGCGCGCCGCCAGGGCGCGAGGCATCGGGCAGCACCAGGGTGACGCGCTCGCCGACCTTGGCGCCGAGCTGGCGCGCGAGTTCGGCGCCGAGCAGCACCTCGCCGCGGCCGGGCTTGAAGTTCTTCAGCAGCGTGGCGCGCAGTTGCTGCGCGAGATCGGACACCTCGGCCTCGAGCGCCGGGTCGATGCCGCGCAGCAGCGCCGGGCGCAGCTCGTCGCCGCGGCCAAGCAGCGCCTGCGCGGCAACGAAGGGTGCCACGCCGGTCACCTGCGGATGGCGCCGTGCCTTCTCGGCGGTGGCGCGCCAGTCGGGCAGCGCGCCGCCCTGGGCCTCGTAGACCTGCACATGGGCCACCACCGAGAGCATGCGGTCGCGCACCTCCTTGCTGAAGCCGTTCATCACCGACAGCACGATGATCAGCGCTGCCACGCCCAGCGCGATGCCCAGCATGGCGACCGCCGCGATGAAGGAGATGAAGCCGTTGTCGCTGCCGCCGCGAGCCGCGCGCAGGTAGCGCCAGCCGAGCTGCAGCTCGTAGGGCAGCTCGGGCTTGCGTTTCACGGCCTCACTCATAACGCAGCGCCCGCGCCGGCTGCACGCGGCTGGCACGCCAGCTCGGGTAGAGCGTGGCGATGAAGGACAGCAGCAGCGAGATCAGCGCGATCGGCACGATGTCGCCGCGCTGCGGGTCGCTGGGCATGCGGCTGATCAGGTAGATGCTGCCGGGCAGGAAGCTCACGCCGAGCGCGCGTTCGATGGCCGGCACGATGACGTCGATGTTCACCGCCACCAGCGTGCCCAGCAGTACGCCCGAGAGCGTGCCGATGATTCCCGAAGCGGCGCCCTGCACCATGAAGATCCCCATCACCGAACGCGGGCTGGCCCCCAGCGTGCGCAGGATGGCGATGTCGGCGCGCTTGTCGGTCACCGTCATCACCAGCGTCGAGACGAGGTTGAAGGCCGCCACCGCGACGATCAGCGTGAGGATGATGAACATCAGCCGCTTCTCGATCTGCACCGCGTCGAACCAGTTGCGGTTGCTGCGCGTCCAGTCGCGCACCTCGACGGCCTTGCCCAGCGATGCCGACAGTTCCTCGGCCACGCCGCGCGCGGTGTGCACGTCCTTCAGGCGCAGCTGCACGCCGGTGGGCCCCTCGACGCGGAACAGCCGCGCCGCGTCGTCGAGCTGCATCAGTGCCAGGCCGGCGTCGTAGTCGTAGTGGCCCGAGTCGAAGGTGCCCACCACCGTGAGCTGCTTCAGGCGCGGGATCACGCCAGCCGGCGTGACCTGCCCGCCCGGGGCGATCAGCGCCACCTTGTCGCCCTCGCGCACGCCCAGGCTGCGCGCCAGCTCGCCGCCGAGCACCACGCCCCAGGCGCCGGGCTGCAGGCGGGTCAGCACGGTGCCGCGCAGGCGCGCCGCCAGGTCGGTGACGCTGGCCTCGTCGTCGGGCGAGATGCCGCGCACCAGCGTGCCGCGCATCTGCTCGCCATGTGCGATCAAGCCCTGCGCCGCGACGAAGGGCGCGGCGCCGATGACTTGCGGGTTCTGCCGCGCCTTGGCCGCGGTGAGCCGCCAGTCGGGCAAGGCGGCGTCGCCGGGCGCGCGCACCTCGACGTGGGCGATCACCGCCAGCATGCGGTCGCGCACCTCCTTCTGGAAGCCGTTCATCACCGACAGCACGATGATCAGCGCGGCCACGCCCAGCCCGATGCCGGCCATGGACACCGCGGAAATGAAGGAGATGAAGCCGTTGCGCCGCCCCGCGCGGCCGGTCCGCGTGTAGCGCCAGCCGATCTGCAACTCGTAGGGCCAGTTCATGTCCGGCGCATGCTACCCGAGCGGACGCGCTCGCCGCAGCCCGTGGGGCCATGGGCGCCACCGATAATGCGGCGATGCACCTGCTCGTTCCGTTCGCCTCGGCCTTGTCGGAGGCTGGCCGGCACACCCTGCGCGACCTTGCCCTGCCCCACCTCGACCGCGCCCTGGCGCGCCTGGCGCCCGCCGCACGCCTGGGCACCGACGAGTACAGCCTCACGCCGCCGCACGAGGCCGCGCTGGCCGCAGCGCGCGGCTGGCAGGGCGGCGCCGGCACCCTGCCCTTTGCCGCCCACGAGGCGCAGGCCGACGGCATCGAGGTGCTCGACCTGGCCTGGGGCCTGCTCACGCCGGTGCACTGGCACCTCGGCCGCGACCAGGTCACGCTGGCCGACCCCGACGCGCTGGCGCTCGACGAGACGACATCGCGTGCGCTGTTCGAGGCGGTGCGCGAGCTGTTCGAGTCCGAGGGCTTCGCGCTCGCCTGGGGTGCACCGCAGCGCTGGTACGCGGCGCACGAGAGCCTGGTCGACCTGCCCTGCGCCTCGCTGGACCGCGTGGTCGGCCGCAACGTCGACCGCTGGCTGCCCGAGGGCCGCGCGGCGCGCTTGATCCGCCGGCTGCAGAACGAGGTGCAGATGCTGCTGTACTCGCACGCCCTGAACGATGCGCGCGAGGCGCAGGGCGCGCTGCCGGTGAACTCGTTCTGGCTCAGCGGCTGCGGCCGCCGGCAGGACGCCGAAGGCGACGAGCCGCAGGTCGATGCGCGCCTGCGCGCCCCGCTGCTGTCGGAAGACTGGGCCGCCTGGGCCGAGGCCTGGCGCGCGCTCGATGCGCAGGCGCTGGCCCCTCTGGCGGATGCGCTGGAGCGCGGCGAGCCGGCCAGCCTGACGCTGTGCGGCGAACGTTTTGCGCAGCGCTTCGACGTGGCCGAGGGGTCACTGTGGTCACGCTGGGGCCGGCGCTTCAAGCACCCCGGCCCGGCCGCGGTGCTGGAGGCGCTGTGAGCACGTCACCGATCATCGCGCGCCGCGAGGCGCCGCCGCGCGCCGTGTGGGCGCTCGAGCAGGCCGGCGTGCCGACGCTGCTGGCGCGCCTGTTCGCGGCGCGCGGCGTGCGCAGCATCGACGAGCTCGACGACGGCCTGGGCAAGCTGCTGCCGCCTGCCGGGCTGCAGGGCGCGGCGCAGGCGGCGCGGCGCCTGGCCGACGCGCTGCGCGACGGCGAGCGAATCTGCATCGTCGCCGACTACGACTGCGACGGCGCCACCGCCTGCGCCGTCGCGATCCGCGGCCTGCAGCTGCTCGGCCTGCCGCGCGAGCGGCTCGCCTACGTGGTACCCGACCGCGCAGTGCACGGCTACGGCCTGACGCCAGCGATCGTCGAGCTTGCGCTGCCGCAGCGGCCCGACCTGCTGGTGACGGTAGACAACGGCATCGCCAGCCTGGAAGGCGTGGCGCATGCGCGCGGCAAGGGCATGGCGGTGGTCGTCACCGACCATCACCTGCCCGCGCTGCAGGAGGGCGTGGTCGTGCTTCCCGAGGCCGACGTGATCGTCAACCCCAACCAGCCCGGCTGCGGCTTCGCGAGCAAGAACCTCGCCGGCGTCGGCGTGATGTTCTATGTGCTGCTGGCGCTGCGCAGCGAGCTGCGCGAGCGCGGCGTGTTCAGCGCCGAGCAGCAGCCGCGCCTGGATGCGCTGCTCGACCTCGTCGCGCTCGGCACGGTGGCCGACGTGGTCAGGCTCGACGCCAACAACCGCCGCCTGGTGGCCCAGGGCCTGCGCCGCATCCGCGCGGGGCGCATGCAAGCCGGGCTGGCGGCGCTGTTCGCCGCCGCCGGCCGCGATGCGCGCCGCGCCAGCGCCTTCGACTTCGGCTTCGCGCTCGGGCCGCGCATCAATGCCGCGGGCCGGCTGGCCGACATGACGCTGGGCATCGAGTGCCTGCTCACCGACGACGCCGGCCGCGCCGCCGAGCTGGCGAAGATGCTCGACGGCATCAACCGCGAGCGCCGCGAGCTCGAGACCGGCATGCGCGAGCAGGCCGAGCTGCTGCTCGAGC
>CAZVLY010000371.1:0-4089 GCA_964628175.1 uncultured Piscinibacter sp.
CGGTCGCCCTGGCGAGGGCGGGCCGGACACGGTGTTGATGCGGTGAGGGTGGCGGACCGCGGAGGTCGCCCGCGAGCGTGGGCCGGAGAACGCGGGTACCGCCGTCGACCTGCGACCATGCCCGTCGCACGGAAAGCAGCCCCACGAAGACCGCAACGGGCCAGGAACAGCCGGTCAATCGGGCAACTCTCCGAGTCCTTGCGCGCGAAGCGGCCGAGGCTCAGGTGGCGGCGGGCGCTTCCGGATAGAGCCCGTGCACGCGGCCGAAGAGTCGCGTGAGGCCGAGCAGCGCATCGATGTTCGGGGTGGAGACACCCAGCCGGGTGGCGATCTCCTGCACCACGCCGACGATGGCGTCGAGCTCGATGGCGCGGCCGGCCTGCACGTCCTGCAGCATCGAGGTGCGGAAGGCGCCGAGCTTGCGCGTGATGGCGTGCCGGTCGTCCGGGCTCTGCGCGATCGCGCAGCCCAGGCGCTCGCCGATGGCTGCGGCTTCGCGCATCGCCGCCGAGCAGAAAGCGCGCACCAGCGGGTCGTCGAGCACGCGGTCGCTGGTGGCGCCGGTGATCGCGCTCACCGGATTGATCGTCATGTTGCCCCACAACTTGTACCAGATGTCCTGACGGATGTTCGCCGAGGCCGTGGCATCGAAGCCCGCGTTCGCGAGCAGCGCCACGACGCGCTGCACGCGCTCGCTCAGGCCGCCCAGCGGCTCGCCAACGATCAGCCCCTGGCCCATGCGGTGCTCGACCAGGCCGGGTTCCGAGGTCGCGGTGCTGGCGTGCACGACGCAGCCGAGCACGTTCTCGAACGCGATGCAGCGGCCGACCACCCCGACCGGGTCGACGCTTTCCAGCGGCGCATCGCCAAGCGCCGCCACGCCACGGCCGAACCACCACGGCACGCCGTTCATCGCCGGCAGCACCACCGTGTCGCGGCCGAGCAGCGGCGCCAGGCGCGGCGCGAGTTCGGGCAGGGCCTGGCCCTTCAGCGCGACGATCACGAGTTCCTGCACGCCCAGCGCGGCCGGGTCGTCGCTGGCCGTGGCGGCGGCCTGCAGCAGCTCGCCGCCCTGGCGCAGCCGCCAGCCCTGCGTGCGCAGCGCCTGCAGCGTCGCGCCGCGCGCCAGCGCGCTGAGCTGCACGCCACCGGCGCGCGCCAGCCGCGTGCCGATGAAGCCGCCGATCGCGCCGGCGCCGACGATGCAGACCTTCATGCCAGCAGCGCCGCGAGCGCGCGTCCCACGTCCGCCGTGCCGGCCGTGCCGCCGATGTCGCGTGTCTTCGGCGCCTGCGGGTCGGCGAGCAGTTGCTCGATCGCCGCCAGCACCTCGGCGCCGGCCTGCGCGTGGCCCAGGTGCTCGAGCATCAGCGCGCCCGACCAGATCATGCCGATCGGGTTGGCCACGCCCTTGCCGGCGATGTCGGGCGCCGAGCCGTGCACCGGCTCGAACAGCGACGGGAACTGGCGGTCCGGGTTGATGTTGGCGCTGGGTGCGATGCCGATCGTGCCGGTGCAGGCCGGGCCCAGGTCGGACAGGATGTCGCCGAACAGGTTGCTCGCCACCACCACGTCGAACCAGTCCGGGTGCAGCACGAAGTTCGCGGTGAGGATGTCGATGTGGTACTTGTCGACCTTCACCTCCGGGTAGCCCTTGGCCATCGCCGCGACACGCTCGTCCCAGTAGGGCATGGTGATGGCGATGCCGTTGCTCTTGGTGGCCGAGGTCAGGTGCTTCTTCGGACGCCGGTTCGCCAGCTCGAAGGCGTAGCGCAGCACGCGGTCGACGCCCACGCGCGTCATCACCGTCTCCTGGATCACCACCTCGCGTTCCGTGCCCTCGAACATGCGGCCGCCGACGCTGGAGTACTCGCCCTCGGTGTTCTCGCGCACGACGTAGAAGTCGATCTCGCCGGGCTGGCGCGCGCGGCCCGTGCGGTCCACCAGCGGCGAGGGGATGCCGGGCATCAGCCGGCAGGGGCGCAGGTTCACGTACTGGTCGAAGTCGCGGCGGAACTTCAGCAGCGAGCCCCACAGCGAGATGTGGTCGGGCACGGTGTCGGGCCAGCCGACGGCGCCGAAGTAGATCGCGTCCAGGCCGGCCAGCTGATCGAACCAGTCGGGCGGCATCATCGTGCCGTGCTTCGCGTACCAGTCGCAGCTGGCCCAGTCGATGTGCTTCCACTCGAAGCGGATGCCGTGGCGCGCGCCGACGGCCTCGAGCGCGCGCAGGCCCTCGGGCATCACTTCCTTGCCGATGCCGTCGCCGGGTATCACGGCGATGCGGTGGGTGTGGCTCATGGGGGTTCTCCGGTCAGGAATCGGATTGTCGGCGCAGGCGCTCGACGTGGAGGGACGCAGCATCCACACCCGCGGCCGCGATGGGCGCGGGCATCGGCTCGCCACGCACCCAGGCCGCCGCGAGCTCCCCCATCGCCGGCGCGGTCTGGATGCCGTAGCCGCCCTGCGCCGCGAGCCAGAAGAAGCCGGGCGCCGACGGGTCGAAGCCAGCCACCAGGTCGCCGTCCGGCACGAAGGATCGCAAGCCCGCCCAGGTGTGGCTGGGGCGCCGGATCTGCAGCGTGGTCATCGCCTCGATGCGCGCGATGCCGGTGGCGATGTCGAGCTCCTCCGGCCGCACGTCGTGCGGTGCCACCGGATCGGCGTTGGCCGGCGAGCCGAGCAGGGCGCCGGCGTCGGGCTTGAAGTACCAGCCTTCGCCGTCATCGACGCCCAGGCCGCAGACGCAAGGCCAGGCGGCACTCGCCACGCCGCCGGGCGGCGCGAACAGGAAGGCAGCGCGGCGCTTCGGCTGCAGGCCGATGGGCGCCACGCCGGCCAGGCCCGCCAGCGTTTCGGCCCAGGCGCCGGCGGCGTTGACGATGGTCCCTGCGCGCCAGGCGCCCGCGGCAGCCTGGACCTGCCACGAGCCCTCCCGCCACTGGAGACCGCTGACCCGCACGTCGCAGACGACCTGTGCGCCGTTCGCCCTGGCCAGGCGCAGGAAGCCCTGGTGCAGCGCGTGCACGTCGATGTCGGCCGCGTCCGGATCGAGCAGCGCGCCGCCGAGCTGTCCGGGGCGCAGCACCGGCACGCGTGCGAGGGCCTCGGCGGCCGTGAGTCGCTGCAGGTTCGGCGTGTGCGGCCGAAGTTCGGCCTCGGTCTGGTCGAGCAGCTCGCGCTGTTCCGGCGTGCCGACGTACATCGCCCCGCGTGGCGCGATCAGCGGCGTGGCACTGAATCCGGCCGGCGGCGCGGTGTAGAAAGAGCGGCTCGCGCGAGTCAGCGCCCGGATCGTCGGCGTGCCGTAGCTCTCCATGAACATCGCTGCCGAGCGGCCGGTGCTGTGGTAGCCCGGCTGCGACTCGGCCTCGAGCAGCAGCACGCGGTGCGTTGCCGACAGGAAGGCGGCGAGCGAGGCCCCGGCGATGCCGGCGCCGACGATGATCACCTCGGGATCGGGGCTCATGCCGCCATCGTAGCGGCGACTGGCAGAATCGGACCGCGATGAACAAGGCCTTCACCAAGGAAACCGACGGCGACGACGACGAGGAACTCGCGCTGCCGGCGATGCCGCAAGGCACGAAGAACTACGTCACCCCGCAAGGTTATGCGCGGCTGCGCGCCGAGCTGATGAGTCTGCTCGACGACGAGCGGCCGAAGATCGTCGAGGTGGTGTCGTGGGCGGCGAAGAACGGCGACCGCTCCGAGAACGGCGACTACCTCTACGGCAAGAAGCGCCTGCGCGAGATCGACCGGCGCATCCGCTTCCTGACCAAGCGGCTGGACATCGCCGAGGTGGTCGACCCCTCGCTGCACCATGGCCACGACCAGGTCTTCTTCGGCGCCACGGTGACCTACGCCAACCAGAAAGGCGACGAGCGCACCATCACCATCAAGGGCATCGACGAGTCCGACAGCGCGCAGGGCGAGGTGAGCTGGATCGCGCCGATCGCGCGTGCGCTGCTCAAGGCGCGTGTGGGTGAAGAGGTCACGCTACAGACGCCTGGTGGGCTGGAAAGAATCGAGGTGCTCGATGTGATCTATCCGGCTCCCGCAGCATCGTGAGTCTGGATGGCGCCCCCTCCC
>CAZVLY010000372.1:0-4031 GCA_964628175.1 uncultured Piscinibacter sp.
CGCCAAGATCGCAATCGACCTGGCCTCGCACCGCGTGCAGGTGGAGCCGGCCTTGGCCGACGCCGAGGAGTTGGCCGAAGCCATCAAGGACGCCGGCTACACGCCGGTACCAGTGCAAGCCGGCCCGACTGCTTCCACCAAGCCGTCCGGATCGTGCTGCGGCGGGTGCCACTGAGGCCCTTGGCCGGACGAACGCGGCCCTGCGGGGCCATCCTGCCCTGGAGGACCCAATGGCCTGATGCAAGCCACGCCCTCAGAAGGTCGGGTCGGACTGTTTGTGCAAATTGGTGCGCTTCTGCGCCGACCAGTGACCGCTGAATTCGGTCATCCAGGCGTCGCGGCAATGGCCGGCACATCTCGTTGTACACCGTGACGCCAGATCGAGTGTAGCGAGACCAGCAGGCGAGCGCACTACTTCGCTCGCACGCCGAACACCCCTGCCACCTGCTTCGCCCGCCGCACATTGTCGCCGTGCAGAGACCGACGTGGTGGCGATCGACGCATGCCTCAGGTTGTCGCGTACCGACTTCAGCTCGGCGCCGCCGTCCAGGGCGTGCGTCGCGTGGGTGTGGCGCATCCAGTGAGGAGTGGCCCGGCGCAGCTTGTCGGCCGTCGCCGGGCTGCGCTCGCCGACGACGATGGCGGCAGTGGCGAAGAACCACTTGAAGATGCTCCACAAGCGTGTTGCCGTGATCGCACCCTCGTCGTTGAGGTTGCCGGCGACGGGTGTGCCCGGCTTCCACTTCTCCGGCGTCACCGGCAGGCCAGGTAGCGGTCGAGCGCCTCCCGCGCCATGGGCGGCAGCGCACCTTGCCGGCCTTGGCACCCTTGCCGACCACTTTCAGCCACTGGTCCCCATGGTCGTCGACTTCGATCTGCCCCAGCTTGGCGCTGACCAACTCCTCGGCGCGCAGACCAGTGGCGTAGGCGAAGTTGAGCACGAATCGCAGCCGCTGTGCCGCGGCTTCCTCCCAATGGTAGGACCACTTCAAACCGTCAGCGACCGTGCGCAGGAGGCTCCATTCGCCGTCGGAGAACGCCCGGCCGGTGTCCATCGCGCACGGCCGCGTGCCACGCACCTTGACCCCGGCGAAGGCGTTGGCCAAGACGTAGCGCTGCTCGATCAGCCAGCGGAACATCGCGCCGAGCACGGACAGGGCGTGGGCGGCCGACCGCGCCGACAACTCCCCAGTGAACGGCCACCAGTCTGGTGAGGTCCGGGAACACGGCAGGCCCACCCATCGCGCGCGCGACGGCGGCCGGCGCAAGAATGCGCGGTACTGGATGGCATCTTCCGTCGTGAGAGACGACAGGGCCTTGCCCCGCTCCACGATGGCCCACAGGATCAGGTGCTCGGCCTCCTTGCGATAAGACCGCTGGGTCGACGCCGCCTCGTGCAGCGACAGCCAAGCGTGCACGGCCTCGTAGTCGATCCAGATGAAGCGCAAAGAAGGCCTCGACCTGGCGCGCGCCGGCGACGCCCAGACTGGGAATCACCACCCACCAGCGCCGGCGCCGCGGCACGAGCACCGTCAGATCGGCAAAGGTCTCGATCCCAGCCAGACCCAGGACCTTGCACAGCCGGGCAGGCAGCCAGCGCTCGAGTTCATCGCCGATCAACGGCGCCGGCTTCTGTGCCACCCTGAGCGCGTCAAGCGCAGCGCCGACCCGCCGGGCTGGATTGGGTGAGCCAGGTTGGACCTGGGTCAGGATCCCGGCAATGTCGGCACGGCCGCGCGATGGCGAGGTTGATGAGCTGCCGGCGGATGCCGCCGATCATCGATCGCGACGACGTGTTCGGTTAGCGCCGGTGAGCGAGGTATTGGGCAACCGCGTCGCGCGAGGACAGCCCGTCCTACCCGGCGCGCAGTGCGGCGAGTGCGGCTGCATCTGGCCAACCTTCTGGCTGGACTTCGATGGTGGTCTGGACCTGGCGCGTTTTCACGATGGGCAGTTTACGGACCGTGCCGTGCAATTTCGATAAGAAGGATCAACGAGCCGCGGAAGCCGGCAGCCTTGGAGCGGCGCGCGCTTAGAGCTCATTGTGGGCGGATGAACGACTTGACTCGTGATGCCGGCATGGCTCGCACGTCGCTGCGCCTGAGCCGGTCTGAGCCCCCTACTGCCTTCAATCGTTCGCCTCGTCTGAGAGCATCGCCCTGTCAATTGCCAATCCTGCCGGCGCCGCGGCGTTTCTTGCGAGCACACAGACCTCATGCAGCGGCGCGGTCGGCGACTCGTCCCTCTGCTCATCGATGAGTTGGGCGGTCACCAGCGCAATGGCAAAGCCTTCTGCGATTTGGTCGTAGCAAAACTGTTCGCGATCTGCTTCAGAAAGGTTTTTCATAAGGCAGAGTGTCGAGCGCTCCTGACGGATGAAACTATCGAAAAAGGGCAGAAATCAGGCTCTGTTGTAGCCCACCTCGCATGTTCTGCGCAGGGCTGCAAGCAGATTCGGCGAAGCGCCTTACCGAGAAAGTCGTCGCTCCGGTAGTCGCTTCATCGTAGGTCACAGGCCTGAAAGCTGCCTCTCTCAAGTCGTCCGTATCGGCGTCGGTCCCGCGCTCCAGAACGTAATCAGCATCTCGCACGGAGTGCAACAGCGTCACCTCGAAGGGTGCTTCCAGCTTGGCGCGCAGACGCCGGATCGCAACGTCGACCGCACTGGACTCGTGTTCGACGGTGTTCTCCCAGAGCTGCTCCCCCAGATTGAAGCGTGACAGAACCTTTCCCGCATGTCGCAACAAGAAGTCCGACATAGGGGTGAACTCCTGCCCGGAGGGCACGGGCTGGGAGGCAGCCGACCCCAATGCGATTCCGCTTGCAGGCGAGGTCAACGACAAGGTGCTGAACCCCTTCGCGCTGCTGCCCCAGGTCGCTTCGGCCCTGCAGCTCGGCACGCGCGTGCTTGTCGTGACCCGCGAGTGCTTCGACAAGGCCAAGAGCGCGGACCGCGAGAACGACCCCTTCGCGAGACACGCGGTGCGGGGTCAGGATGTCACCGAGTTGAAGGCCCGAGCCGCGATGGACTCCATCGGGTCGGGGAACCACCGGGAGCCGGTCGGTGCCCGCGGGATGCCGGCCATCGGAGAATCGGAGTCGGCCGATCGCATAGCCTACGGAATCCCCGACCTGCTCGGCACCGCGCGTGTTCGCTAAGCCGACAAGCGCACGCTCGTGGTGGGTCCACTCCTCGGCCAACGGGCTTTTCGCGCTGGCACATCTAGAAGGCGCCAGGCACGCGCCTCATCTGGTCGGTGCGCTCGCCGTCGCTGACACCCGTGCACGGTGGCGGGGATGTGAATGTTTCGCCGGCAAGCGGCGCGTCAGGCGCGACCCTGCGCCAGCTGCGCGACAGTGGCGGACTGGAGTTCGGGTCCGGGCTCCGCATCACCCGCGTCGTGCGCCATGATGAACTGCTCGGGGTGCAAGGCGTGGAGGCCGACGGGCGTGAACAGTCGATCGACGGCATGGACGAGTTCATCTGCGCCACCTGCCAGCGTCCGGACCTGTCGCCGACCAAGCGAACTGCGCGTGAAGCTCGACCCGTGGCTGGAATCGAACGAAGCGCTCGGTCCGCTGATCGACCGGAAGTGCGAGCTGGTGTCTCTCGAGCCCGGGCATCGCACCGTCGGTGTCAAAAACTACGGTCGCGCAACGACCTTACCGATGGGTACCTGCTTCGAGCAGGTGCGCTCGATGGCGGCCGCAATCTCGAGTGACTTCCACCGGAATGTCCGCGGTAAGGCTCGGCGAGCAGCGTTTCGTCCCAGTCCACTACACTATGCTTGTGCGTTGCTTGGTGCTTCTCTTTCTGCTGGCCGTTCTGCCGCTCCAGTTTGCCTGGGGCGTGGCAGCGACCTACTGCGGACATGAGAAGGCTCCGAGTTCAGGGCACTTCGGGCACCACAGCCATCAGCACCAGGCGCAGGCCGAGTCCGATTCAGGCTCCGCTGCCAAGAAGTCCTCGGTGCTCGCAGACGACCTGGACTGTGCGTTTTGCCACCTGGGTTGCGTGCAACCCTGTGCCA
>CAZVLY010000373.1:0-4020 GCA_964628175.1 uncultured Piscinibacter sp.
GTGGCCGAGCATGGCGCCGGCGAGATCCTGCTGACCAGCATGGACCGCGATGGCACCAAGAGCGGTTTCGACCTCGAACTGACCCGCGCGGTGAGCGATGCGGTCCACGTGCCGGTGATCGCCTCGGGCGGCGTCGGTGCGCTGGAGCACCTGTCCGAAGGCATCCGCGTCGGCGGCGCCGATGCGGTGCTGGCGGCGAGCATCTTCCACTACGGCGAGTTCACCGTCGGCCAGGCCAAGGCGCTGCTCGCACGCGACGGCATCCCGGTGCGCCTGTGAAGCCCGCCGCGCGCGGCGCCCGGCCCGCGCTGCCGCGCGAGGTCCGCATCATCGGCGGGCAGTGGAAGCGCAGCAAGCTGCCGGTGGCCGATCGGCCGGGGCTACGACCCACGCCCGACCGCGTGCGCGAGACGCTCTTCAACTGGCTGGGCGCCGACCTGTCCGGCTGGCGCTGCCTCGACGCCTTCGCCGGCTCGGGGGCGCTCGGCTTCGAGGCCGCCTCGCGCGGCGCCGACGAGGTCGTGCTGCTCGAGCGCGACCGTCATCTCGTGGCCAGCCTGAACCAGTCGCGCGAGCGGCTGAAGGCGCAGGCGCTGCGCGTCGAGGCGGCCGACGCGCTGTCCTGGATGCCAGGCTGCGCGCCGCAGCGCTTCGAGCTGGTGTTCATCGACCCGCCCTTCGACGCCCAGCTGTTCGACAAGGCGCTGGCGGCCGCGGCGCGGCTGGTCGTGCCCGGCGGTTTCGTCTATCTGGAGGCGGATCGCGCCTTCGACGAAGGGCAGCTCGGGCCGCTCGGCCTGCGCCTTCACCGCCATCTGCGCGCGGGCACGGTGCACGCGCACCTGTTACAGCTTGCAAGCGAAGGCTGACGCCCGGCTACACTGCGGCCGCACAGCATTGCGAGGGGAATGCGCCTTGACCTCCGTCACCCGACTCACCGCGATCTACCCGGGCACCTTCGACCCGATGACGCTCGGCCATGAAGATCTGATGCGCCGGGCGAGCCGCCTGTTCGAGCGGCTCATCCTCGCGGTGGCGGCCGGCCACCACAAACGCACCATGTTCACCATCGCCGAGCGGCTGGAGATCGCTTCCGAGCTGGCGGCCAAGTACCCGAACGTGGAGGTGATGGCCTTTCGCGGCCTGCTGCGCGACTTCGTCGTCGGCCACGGCGGCAAGGTGGTGGTGCGCGGCCTGCGCGCGGTCAGCGACTTCGAGTACGAGTTCCAGATGGCCGGCATGAACCGCCAGCTGATGCCCGACGTCGAGACGCTGTTCCTCACGCCCAGCGACCAGTACCAGTTCGTCTCCGGCACCTTCGTGCGCGAGATTGCCACCTTGGGCGGTGATGTCTCCAAGTTCGTGTCACCCTCGGTGCTCGACCGGCTGCGCGACCGCGTGAAGTCGACCGAGCCCTGATCGACCCCGACCCGACCCGCCATGGCCCTGCTCATCACCGACGAATGCATCAACTGCGACGTGTGCGAGCCGGAGTGCCCGAACCAGGCGATCTCGATGGGCCCGGAGATCTATGAGATCGATCCGGCCCGCTGCACCGAGTGCGTGGGCCACTTCGACGAGCCGCAATGCGTGCAGGTCTGCCCGGTGAGCTGCATCCCGGTGAATCCGGCGTTTGTGGAGTCGAACGAGACGCTGTGGGCGAAGTACCGGCGCCTGCAGCAGGAAGCGGCGACCGTCCCCAAGTGATCGCTACTTGCTGCGCGAGGATTTCTTCCTCGCGCTCGGATCGACGGCCACGAAGTCGCCGTCGTCTCTGGGCTTCGCCTTCCCCTTGAGCTTGCCCTTGGCGACGCGGCCGCCGTCGCGCGCGGCGGACGAGGCCGGGCTCGACGGGCCGAGCGATCCGATGGCGGGGCGGGACTTCTCCGCCGCGAGGCGGTCGCGCTCCAGCGTCTGTGCCGCCTTCCGCTCGGCCGCGGCGGCCCGCCGCGCTTCGGCGCGCTGTGCAGCGGTGCGCGGGTCGGCCGCCTCCACCAGCGTCCCGCCGGCGCAGGGCACCTGCGAATAGGTGCCGCCGCCGCAGCGGTAGATCGGGCCGGCGGCCTGCGCCACCCCGGCCGATGCGGCCAAAACGATCAGCACGAGGGCCAGGGCAGGGTGCTTCATGGCGAGCTCTCCGGGGTCGGCGGTGCGCCCGCCGGGCCTTCGGGGCGCGGCGGCTTCGGGCGGGGCGGCTTGGCGTGGATCTTCATCATCGCGCGTTCCATCTCGCCGGCCAGCAGCAGGTCCAGCACGGCGAGCGACTGCTCGATGGATTTGTCGATCGCTTCACGATGTTCCGCCGAAGGCTTGCGCAACACGTAGTTGACGACCTCGGCCTTCACGCCCGGGTGGCCGATGCCCAGGCGCAGCCGCCAGTAGTCGGGGCTGCCGAGCTGCGCATGGATATCCTTCAGGCCGTTGTGGCCGGCATGGCTGCCGCCGAGCTTGAGCTTGACCTGCCCGGGCAGCAGGTCGAGCTCGTCGTGCGCGACGAGGATCTCCTCCGGGGCGATCTTGAAGAAGCGCGCCAGCGCCGCGACCGACTTGCCCGACAGGTTCATGAAGGTCATCGGCTCGAGCAGCCACACCGGGCCGCCCGCGGTGCTGGCGCGCGCAGCCAGGCCGAAGTAGCTGCGCTCGGGCTGCAGCGACACCTTGAGCTTGCGCGCGACCTCGTCGATGAACCAGAACCCGGCGTTGTGCCGGGTCGCTTCGTATTCGGCGCCCGGGTTGCCCAGGCCGACCAGCAATCGGATCATGCGGCGGATTATCCGTGGCGAGTGGGCACAAAAAAGCCCCGGCGAGCCGGGGCGGGTGTGGCGACGGGCGGCTGCATGCAGCCGCCCGTGCAAACCATCACTTCTTGTTCTGCTTCTCGTCCTTCTTGGGCTTGCCGGCCGCAGCCGGCGCAGCGGCCACCACGGGGGCCGCGGCGACCTCTTCTTCGGCCGTCAGCATCGACACCGACACGATCACCGGGTCCTTCTTGCCGTGCGTGACGACCTTGATGCCGTCGGCCAGCTTCAGGTCGCTGACGTGCAGCGACTGGCCGCGGGCCAGGTTGCCCAGGTCGACGGTCAGGAACTCCGGCAGCTGCGAGGCCAGGCACTGGATCTGCACGTCGGTGACGACGTGGTTGACCAGGCACTTGTCGGTCTTGACCGCCGGCGAGTTCTCTTCGTTGATGAAGTGCAGCGGCACCTTCTTCGACACCTTGGTGGTGGCATCGACGCGCTGGAAGTCGATGTGCAGCACGATGGGCTTGAAGGCATGCATCTGGTAGTCGCGCAGGATGACCTGCTCCGACTTGCCGGCCAGTTCCATCTCGAGCACCGTCGAGTGGAAGGCTTCCTTCTTCAGCGCGAAGAACAGCGCGTTGTGATCGAGCTCGATCATGGCGGGCGTGCCGGCACCGTAGACGATGCCGGGCACCTTTTGCGCATTGCGCAGGCGGCGGCTCGCTCCGGTCCCCTGCAGCTTGCGCTCGTAAGCGACGAATTTCATGTTGACTCCAAACGTTGAGAAGCCCCGCGACCAGGTGCTTCAAGGAAAAGGGGGCCGCGAGGCCCCACCAGCGAAAAGGGGCTGCCGACGGCAACCCCGCTCTCGTTTCTAGAAATTAGAGTTCTGCTCCGCGAACAGCGAGGTGACCGACTCGCCGTCGGAAATGCGCCGGATGGTCTCCGCGAACAGGAAGGCCACCGACAGCTGGCGCACCTTCGGGCTGTTCCGCCCGGGCTCGCTCAGCGGAATGGTGTTGGTGATCACCACTTCGTCCAGCGCCGAGGCCTTGATGCGCTCGATCGCCGGGCCGGAGAACACCGCGTGCGTGCAGTAGGCGTAGACGCTCTTCGCGCCGCGTTCCTTGAGCACCTCGGCCGCCTTCACCAGCGTGCCGGCGGTGTCGATCATGTCGTCCATGATCACGCAGTTGCGGCCCTCGATGTCGCCGATGACGTGCATCACCTCGGAGACGTTGGCCTTCGGGCGGCGCTTGTCGATGATGGCCAGGTCGCA
>CAZVLY010000374.1:0-4005 GCA_964628175.1 uncultured Piscinibacter sp.
TCGAGCGGCCTGCGGTTGCTGCCCAGCAGGCGACGCACCGCCCGCGAACTCGAGAGACCCAGGATCTCCCCGACCTGCGCTCCGTCGGCGCCCTTGTCCGCGAGCCTCCGAGCCACCACGCGCCGGGCGGACTGTGCAGTCACACCAGTCCACCCTGCGCGCTTGAATTTTGGGCGCAGGGTCGCGATCATGAGTCGGCAGGTCTCACGCTGATCGTTCGGACCCCGTCCACCGATCTCGAAGGGCCAGCCACCTTCGGTCAGGAACAACGCACTTGAAGGATCGAGTCCTCTGTAGGCGTCGAAACCGGTCGCAGGCACCGCTCCGCCGAGTTTGCGGCGGCGGCGCTCGACGAGGTAGGCATCGACCGCTGCGCAGGCTCGCGACGAAGTGAAGAACAGCGGTCGACTCCGCCCGTTGACGGCTGTCTCGGGTCGCATCTCAGAGCGCTCACGGATCGACCCGTCGCTGTTCAGGTAGTCGCGCACCTCAAGCCGTGCGATCTCGATCGGCTTGGCGCCGGTGCAGAACAGCACGTAGATCAGCGCGACGTCCCGGTTGGCGTTCTCGCTGCGCAGGCGCACGCGGTTGGCACCCGCAGCGATTTCGTCGGGCTCCAGCAAGGTGAGGCGCTTGCGGCGCGGATGGACCGGTGTGTACGCGGCGACGGCGCGCAGGACGGGTTCCCGAAACTGCCGCAGGCGCGGCAGGCAGGACAGTCCGTCCTCGTCCAGTTCGGGTATGCCGCGCTCGCGGGCGACTTCCAGAACGAGGCTCTTGATCGAGCGCTCGACCGTCGATCGCCCCACGCCGAAGGGGGCGCCGGCCTCGCGATAGCTCAGGCCGTCGAGCAGGACGCTGGAAAGCATCGTCCTGGCCTTGGCGATCGTCTCCGGCTTCATCGCGTGCTTTCTCGGCTGGTCGGCTCCAAGCCGGTCGCGCAGGCCGGCTGTCGTTCGGGCTCAGTGTTCCCCTGTGATCCAACTCGCGCCAGCGGAAATCCCGCCGCAAATGGCCCGCCGTCCGGTGTCATGAGCGGCGGCAGCATGTACATCCATGACCTCGAGCCCGGCGCACGACGATGCTGGAGCCGCATGCACCCACACCCCTTGGCCAGCGCAGGGTCACCAGACCGTGCGCACCCGTCCGAGGTATGAGCAGTTGAGCATGCGACGGTCGCGCTCGCACCCTTTCGCCGCCGCCGGCCTTTCGCCATACTGGCGTCGCACTTCAGGCATCAGCCCGTGCCGCCCTCCCGGGCGCACCGACGCAAGTCGGCGTTAGCGGTCGTGACCCGCCCATGACATTCTGTCGAACGCGTGCGCCGTGACCCACGGCCCGCACGACCCGCCAGAGCGCTCCCCAGAGACGCGCCCTGAACGCCGGGCACATCCCCTCCCGAGTCCAGCCTCCGAACGCCAGCCGCACCCGTCACCGGCGCGGCCAGCGGCATGGCCGGCCTCCAACAGATCCTTCGGGGTCGATCAGCCGCGCTTGAACCCACAAGCCTGCATCGACCGAATCCTCCCAACCGGGGAGCACACGCTCCCCCTGGGGGACGTGCGCTCTCCATTCCCTGGAGAACCCCATGGCAAGCAAAGCCACGCACGCATCCCTCTGGCTGCCGGGCTTCGAGATCGATGCCCCAGCCTATCCCGACCTCTTCAGTTCGAACGACGAAGCTGCAGCCCCGGCAGCAGACCTATCGGCAGACTCAGGCGAGTCCGCGACCGCGGATACAGCCGGCGATCTGCCAAGACCCTGGCGGCCCGCCACGGCCCAGGCCACCCAGCACACTGCCGACAACCGGGCGATCAACTGGCCGCAGTGGACGGACTCGGTGCTTGATGGCCTCGAAGGCCAGGCGACGAAGTTCAACGCCAACATCGAAGCCATCGCCGTGCTGCGCGCCATCGAGCGGGAAGGACGTTCGCCCACTCCCGATGAACGCGTCGCGCTGCTGCGCTTCACCGGATGGGGCGGCATTCCGGCGAGCTTCAACCTCGACGGCACCGACGCCGCGTGGAAGCAGCGCGCCATGCAGTTGTCGGCACTGCTCCAGCCCGCGGAGTACGAGTCGGCCAGGGCCTCGGTCAACAACAGCCACTACACCGAGCCCTTCATCGTCCGCTGGATCTGGGCGGCACTGCGCCGCCTGGGTTTCGAGGGCGGGCGCATCCTGGACCCCAGCAGTGGCATCGGCCACTTCCTGGGCTGCATGCCGGCCGACATCGCCATGCGAAGCCGCACCACCGCGGTCGAACTGGACGATCTGGCCGGGCGCATCCTCAGGGCGCTGTACGGCCCCGTGGGCGTGGACGTCCGGATCCAGGGGCTGGAAGCCGCGACGCTGGCCGACCGCTCCTTCGATCTGGTGGTCTCGAACGTCCCGTTCGGCAACTACCAGGTCAGCGATGGCCGCAACCGGCCGTACAGCCGGTTCAGCATCCACAACTGGTTCGTCGGCAAGGCGCTCGACCTCGTGCGGCCGGGCGGGCTGGTGTGTCTCATCACGTCGGCCTGGTTCCTCGACCAGCGCGACGAATCGGCCCGGGCCCATGCGGCTTCACAGGCCGACCTGGTCAGCGCCATCCGCCTGCCCCAGGGAGCATTCATGCGGCTGGCGAGCACCGACGTGCAGTCCGACATCGTGATGCTGCGCAGGAGCCAGCCTGGAGAGTCGGGCAGCGCGGAGTGGGTCGACCTCGACTTCGTCCCCGACGAGTTGCGCGATCCGCGCTGCCAGGACAAGTACATGCAGTTCAACGCCTGGTACGCGGCCAACCCGCGCAACGTGCTCGGCCTCATCGACAAGGTGACCCGGGGCTACACGCCGGTGCCCACCGCCGTCCTGGACGGCGACCTGAGCGCAGCGCTGCAGCAGGCCGCCGGCCTGATCCCCAGCGGTGTCTATGTGCCGCTGCCGGTGGCTTCAGCAGCACCGAGCGCTCCGGCGACCACGGTCGCCGCACCCGAAGGCGCACGCCCGGGCAGCCACGTGCTGCACGGCGGGCGCATCCACATCGCACAGCAGGGTGAACTCGTCGACGTCCACGACAGGACGAACGCCACCATGCGCCAGCGCATCGCCGGTATGTGCGACATCCGTGACCGCGCGCGCAAGCTCCTGGCCGCCCAACTGGACGACGTGAGCGACAACGCGCTGGCGGACCTGCGACGCGGCCTCAACGGCAGCTACGACAGGTTCGTCGCCAAGCACGGCTGCCTCACGAGCCGTGCCAACGCCCTCGCCTTCCGGCGGGATCCCGACTATCCGCTCCTGCTGTCGCTGGAGCACTACGACGAAGAGGAGGAAGCGGCGACCAAGGCCGACATCTTTCACCGGCGCACGGTCAGTCGTGTCGTCGAACCGGTCCGGGCCGCTGAGCCCGACGAAGCACTGGCGCACTCCACGCAGTGGCGGGGACGCGTCGACCTGGCCTACATGGCCGAACTGCTGCAGGCCGATGCGCATGCAGTGGCCCGCGACCTGGAGGATCGCGGCCTGATCTACCGGAATCCCGAAACCGGCGACCACGAAACCGCCGACGCCTACCTGTCGGGCAACGTGAAGCGCAAGCTGCACGCGGCGCTGGCGGCCGGCACGGCCTACGAGTCGAACGTCCGGGCCCTGGAACGAGTCATCCCGGAAGACCTGCCCCCCGCGTCCATCGAGCCCAGGCTCGGCGCGGTGTGGATCCCGGCCGAGACGGTCGAGGCCTTCATCCGGGAGGTCCTCAAACTGCGCGGCGCCGCCGTGCAGTACCTGGCCAAGGCCGGCACCTGGTCGGTCCAGGTCAACAAGTATGAGGCTCAGGGCAACGTGACGTGCTCGCAGGAGTTCGGCACGGCCCGCATGAACGCGATCGAACTGGTGCTGTGCGCCCTCAACGTTCAGACCCCGACGGTCCGAGATCCGCATCCCGACCGCGACTCCTACGTCGTCAACAAGCCGGAGACGGTGGCGGCGCGCGAGAAGCTGGGTCTGCTGAAGGAACGTTTCGC
>CAZVLY010000375.1:0-3993 GCA_964628175.1 uncultured Piscinibacter sp.
TGCATTGCGACGGCTGGGCGCATGACTACGCCTGGCTGAACCTGCTGTTCGACGCCGCCGGCAGCGCGCCGGCGTTCCGCCTCGAGCACCTGCGCCGCACCCTGGACGAACGGGAGGCGCTGGCCTGGCGCTCCATGCACGAGCGCATCGGCGCGTTGCAGCCGCACGGGCGCCACCGCGCCAGCAGCGACGCCCGGCAGCTGCAACTGACCTGGCTGGCCCTGCGCGGGGCCGCGAGCCGCTAGTTCGTCAGCGGGCCGTGCGCCGTCAGCGCGGCACGCAGGGCGCTGCAGTAGGCGACGTCCAGCGCCCAGGCCTGTGCCGCGACCTGGCGGTGCGCCTGCGCCGCGGCCTCGCGGCCGAGCAGGTCGGCCAGCTCGGCCAGGGAGTCGTGCACCACGGCGCGCGCGTAGTCGTCGAATTCGCCGCCCAGGTCGATCTCGGCCAGCCGGCCGGTCCGATCGGCCGCCTCGCGCTGCCCGCCATGGGCCAGGCACACCGCGTGGTCGGCTCGCGCGATGGTGGCCTCCCAGGTCATGCCCGCACGCACCGCCGGCTCCACGCAGCGATCGAACACCGCCATCGCCTGCTCGTACTGCCCGGCGAGACGCAGCATCTCGCCCAGGCGCAGGTTGGACTGCAGCCCGGTGTCGTCGATCGTCAGCGCCGAGGCCAGCTGCTGCGCACTGCCCAGGCCGGCCAGCGCCTGCTTCAGCTGCTCGCCGTCGAGCCGGCCGGCGGCCCGGGCGCGGCGCACCTGCTGGGCCTGGGCCAGCGTCATGTAGCGGTGCACCGCGGCCACCAGTTGCTCGTCGTGCTCGGCGCGTGCCAGGCTGCTGGCGCGCCGGTAGTGGCGCACGGCCTCGTCGATGAGGTCGGCCTCGTGGTACAGCGTGGCCGTCACGTACAGGCCGCGCGCCGCCGCCAGCGGGCGCTGCGCGGTCCCCAGCCGCACCGCCTGGCGCAGGTGCGGCAGCACCTCGTTCGGATCGTGGTGCAAGGTGCCGCGCACGCAGCCCAGCCAGGCTTCGCACTCCGCCTCGAGACCGGCGTCGCCGAGCAGGATCGCCGCATCGCGGGCCTCCTGCACCGGTTCCAGGGCGCTGCCGATCTGCGCGCCGTAGTAGCGCGCCACGCCACGCGCCAGCGCCAGCTCGGCGGCAGCCTGGCGGTCGGCCGTGGCGGCCACTGCCGCTTCGGCATCGCTCAGCGCGCCCGGAACATCGTCGATGCGCCAATGGCGCGCCAGCAGCAGCACCCGCTGGGCCAGCAGCCTGGCGCGCTCGGCCGCGGCCGGGGCCTGGGCGATGGCGTGCTGGTTGCGTTGCAGGAGGCGCTTCATGGGATTCGCCTGTTGAGCGGGCGCAGTATGCACGAGGCGATGGGCCGGTTCAGCGCGTGGCGCCCACGGGCCTCGCGGGCCGCATCAGCCTCGCGCCATGCGGGCGCGGCGCACCCAGTGCGCCAGCACGCGCACCAGGCGCTCCGGATCGATCGGCTTGGACAGGAAGTCGTTCATGCCCTGGCGCATCGCGTTGTCGCGCTCGGACACGAGCACGTCGGCGGTCAGCGCGATCACCGGCAGCAATATCGCGCCATGGGTGCGGCGGATCGCGATGGTCGCATCGACCCCGCCGAGCACCGGCATCTGCAGGTCCATCAGCACCGCGTCGAAAGGCTCGCCCGCCGCCGTGGCCGCGGCAACGGCCTCCACGGCCAGCGCGCCGTTGCCGGCCGTGACGACCTGCGCGCCCCAATGGGCCAGCGTGGCCTCGGCCACCAGCGTGTTGACCGGGTGATCCTCGACCAGCAGGATCCGTGCGCCCGCCAGCGCGTCGACCGGTGCGAAGCGCGTGGCCTGGGCCACCGGCGGCGCACTCGAGGCACGCAGCGGCAGGTCGGCCCAGAAGCGGCTGCCCTCGCCGGGCGTGCTCAGCATGCCCACGCCGCCGCCCATCAGCACGGCGAGCTGGCGGCAGATGCTCAGACCGAGGCCCGTGCCGCCGTAGCGGCGGGTGGTCGAAGCATCCGCCTGCGAGAACGGATGGAACAGCCGCGTCTGCAACCCCGGCGGAATGCCTGGGCCGCTGTCGCGCACCTCGATGCGCGTACCGCCGTCGACGCGGCGCAGCGCACGCACCTCGATGGCACCCCGCTCGGTGAACTTCAGCGCGTTGCTGAGGTAGTTGGCGACGATCTGGCGCAGCCGCATCGGGTCGCCGTTGACCCAGCGCGGCACGCCGGCACCGAGCTCGAAACGAAAACCCAGCCCCTTGGCCGCGGCCAGCTCGGTGTAGGCGTCGCGCACGCTGCCCAGCAGCTGGTGGAGATCGAAGTCGACCTGTTCGAGCGTCAGCCGACCGGCCTCGATCTTCGACAGGTCGAGGATGTCGGAGATCAGCCCGGCCAGCGCCTGGGCGCTGTCGTCGATGTGCTCGAGGTACTCGCGCAACTTGCCCGGTGCCAGTGCCGGGTCCTGCGCCAGGCGAACCAGGCCGAGCAGGCCGTTGAGCGGCGTGCGGATCTCGTGGCTGGTGTTGGCGAGGAACTCGCTCTTCGCGCGGCTGGCCGACTCGGCCTGGTCGCGCGCCTCGGCCAGCGCGTCGGCGCTGCGGCGACGCTCGGTGATGTCTTCGATGATCCAGATCGTGCCGACGCTGCCCGGGCGCCGTGGGTCGATCGCTCGCGCCCGCACGCTGGCCCAGAACAGTTGGCCGTCGCACCGGACCATCTCGAACTCGCCCGCGAAGGCCGCGCCGGACTGCAGCAGCGGCCCGGCCAGGCGGCCGATCTCGGCATAGGCGTCATCGCTGGGCCAGACGACGCGGCCGGATTGACCGACCAGCCTGCCGGCCGGCCAGCCCAGGATCTCCTCGAAGCGCGGGTTGACGTGCTGGAAGCGCCGGTCCTGCGTGAAGGCGATGCCCACCGACGCATTCTCGAGGATCGCCTCGTACTGCAGGTCGCGGTGCTGCGTGCCCGACACATCGCGCACCGTGCCGAGGATGCAGCGGCGGCCCTCGTGTTCGAACAGCGACGCGTTGATCGACACCGGCACCGGCCCGCGACCGCGGAAGTTCAGCGTCGCCGGGTGGTCCTTGAGCCGGCCGCGGGCCTCCAGCAGGGCCAGGTAGGCGCGGCGTTCGGCCTCGTCGGTCCACAGCCCCGACTCGGGCACGGTCAGGCCGTCGAACTCGCCGGGGGCGCAGCCGATCAGCCGCTCGAACTGCGGATTGAGCATCAGCATGCGGCCGGTGCCGAACTCGGCCACGATGGTCGGATCCGGGCTCGCCTCGAACAGGCGATGAAACATCGCGTCGAGCGGCAGGTCGGTGGCGGGTGTGGCGAGCATGGGCGGTCGTCGGTCGTCGATTACAACGCGCCACCCACGCCGCGGGCACAGCCCTGGTTCGCGCCGCCGGGCAAAGCGTGAGCTAATGCCCGCCCGTCACAGACCCTCACAACGGTGCGCTAGCATCCGCGCTCCTTCGACCTCGCCCGCTCTGCCATGACCGACAGCCTGAACGCCACCGTGCGCACCCGCGCGAATGTCTACTTCGACGGAAAGTGCGTCTCGCACAGCCTCGAACTGGCCGACGGCAGCAAGAAGAGCGTCGGCGTGATCCTGCCCGCCTCGCTGCGCTTCAACACCGGCGCGCCCGAGCGCATGGAGCTGATCGAGGGCGAATGCCGCGTCAAGCTGCCCGGCAGCGCCGACTGGGCGGTGTTCCGCGGCGGCCAGTCCTTCGACGTGCCGGGCCAGTCGGCCTTCGACATCGAGGTGACGCAGACGCTGCATTACGTCTGCCACTTCCTCTGAAGCGACTCTGCTTGGCCGTGGCGCGCTCGTACGGGTTCGCGTTCAGCGGCTGAAAAGCGGAGAGGCCCCAGCCGGCCGAAATCGGCCCGTTGCAATCATTCACGAAGGTCCGCAGCGGTCGGCGCGCGGGCAGGCGGTCCGGGTATGCGCTCTCCGGCCCACGCTCGCGGGCG
>CAZVLY010000376.1:0-3962 GCA_964628175.1 uncultured Piscinibacter sp.
GAACAGCGCGCGCTACGGCATCGCCTGGGGCGCGCTCGGCGCTGCGGAAGACTGCTTCCACCGCGCGCGCCAGTACGTGCTCGACCGCAAGCAGTTCGGCCGGCCGCTCGCCGCCAACCAGCTGATCCAGAAGAAGCTGGCCGACATGGAAACCGAGATCACGCTGGGCCTGCAGGGCTGCCTGCGGCTGGGCCGCATGAAGGACGAGGGCACGGCCTCGGTCGAGGTCACCTCGATCATGAAGCGCAACAGCTGCGGCAAGGCGCTGGACATCGCCCGCATGGCGCGCGACATGATGGGCGGCAACGGCATCAGCGACGAGTTCGGCGTGGCCCGCCACCTCGTCAACCTCGAGGTGGTGAACACCTACGAGGGCACGCACGACGTGCACGCGCTGATCCTCGGCCGCGCGATCACCGGCATCCCGGCGTTCGCCAACTGATGTGACGCGGATGAGGGACGCCGGCGCGTGATCCCCTGGCTGCGCGGCCCCGACGACGCGCTGCCCGACACGCGCCGTGCGCTGCCGCCCGGCTCCGAGGCGCCGGGGCTGCTCGCCGCCGGCGGCGAGTTGACGCCGCAGCGCCTGCGCGAGGCCTATTCCAAGGGCGTGTTCCCCTGGTACAGCGAAGGCCAGCCGGTGCTGTGGTGGTCGCCCGATCCGCGCATGGTGCTGCTCGTCGACGAGTTCCGCCTCAAGCGCTCGCTGCGCAAGACGATCGCGAAGTTCATCCGCACGCCGGGCTGTGAAGTGCGCATCGACAGCGCCTTCCGCCAGGTCATCACCGCGTGCGCGGGCACGCCGCGCGAAGGCCAGGACGGCACCTGGATCGTGCCGGAGATGGTCGAGGCCTACGTGGCCTGGCACAAGCTCGGCACAGTGCACAGCGTTGAGACCTGGATGAACGGCGAACTGGTCGGCGGCCTGTACGGCGTGAGCCTGGGGCGCATGGTGTTCGGCGAGTCGATGTTCTCGCACCGCACCGATGCCTCGAAGATCGCCCTGGCCGCGCTGGTGTGCTTCTGCCGCGAGCATGGCGTGGCGATGATCGACTGCCAGCAGCGCACCGGCCACCTCGCGTCGCTGGGCGGACGCGAGCTGCCGCGCGCCGAGTTCGAGCAGCGCCTGACCCGCGGTCTGGGGGAGCCGCCGATCGGCGAATGGACCTATGATTCGTCGCTGTGGCGCCACCTCGGTATCTCGGCCGGGGGCGCCGACGCCGAGCAGGACACCGGCCCGTGACGCACCCCAAAGAGCTACCGCTCGCCTCGCTGCAGTTCTATGCCACCGCACCGTACCCGTGCAGCTACGTGGCCGGGCGCATGGCCCGCTCGCAGGTCGCCACGCCGAGCCACCTGATCCACGCCGACGCGTACTCCGGCCTCGTCGCCAACGGCTTTCGCCGCAGCGGCATGTTCACCTACCGCCCCTACTGCGACGGCTGCCGCGCCTGCGTGCCGCTGCGCGTGCCGGTGGCGAGCTTCGAGCCGACGCGCAGCCAGCGCCGCGCCTGGAAGTCGCACCAGCACCTGCAGGCCCGCGTGCTGCGCCTGTGCTTCGTGCCCGAGCACTACCAGCTCTACCTGCGCTACCAGGCCGGCCGCCACAGCGGCGGCGGCATGGACCACGACTCGATCGACCAGTACACGCAGTTCCTGCTGCAAAGCCGCGTCAACTCGCGCCTGGTGGAGTTCCGCGAGCCGGCCGAGAACGGCCTGGGCGCGCTGAAGATGGTCTCCATCCTCGACATCCTCAACGACGGCCTGTCGGCGGTCTACACCTTCTTCGAGCCCGAGGCCCGCGCCAGTTACGGCACCTACAACGTGATGTGGCAGATCGAGCAGACACGCTCGCTGAAGCTGCCGCATGTCTACCTGGGCTACTGGATCGCGCAAAGCGAGAAGATGGCCTACAAGGCGCAGTTCGGCCCGCACGAACTGCTGCTCGACGGGCGCTGGCAGCCCCCGCCGGCATCAGCCGGCTGAAGCCTCGATCCCGAGACGGCGCAACACCTCGTCGGCCAGCGCCAGACTGGCGGTGAGGCCCGGCGACTCGATGCCGAACAGGTTCATCAGGCCGGCGATGCCGTGATCCGCCGGGCCCTGCAACACGAAGTCGCCGGCCGGCTCGCCGGGCCCCTGCAGCTTGGGCCGCACGCCACTGTAGGCGGGCTGCAGCACGCCGTCGCGCAGGCCGGGCCAGTAGCGGCGGATCTCCGCATAGAAGGCTTCGGCGCGCGACGGGTCGACGCGGTAGTCGATGGCGTCGGGATCGCCGGGTTCGAGCCACTGCACGTCGGGACCGAAGCGCGCCTGCCCGGCGAGGTCGAGCGTGAGGTGCACGCCCAACCCGGCCTGCTCGGGCACCGGGTAGATCAGGCGGCCGAACGGGGCTCGGCCGGCGAGCGAAAAGTAGTTGCCCTTGGCATGGAAGGCCTGCGGCCGCAGTGCGTCGGGCAAGCCGCGTTCGACCGTCGCGAGCCCCGGCGCCCACAGGCCCGCGGCGTTCACGACGATGCGCGCCGACAGCGCCGTCGGCATCTCGCCACCGACCTCGACCACGTGCGCGCCTTCGCCGCACTGCACGCCGAGCACTGGCGACTGCAGCGCGAGCACGCCACCATGGCGTTCGAGATCGCCCTGCAGCGCGAGCATCAGGCCGTGGCTGTCGACGATGCCGGTGTCCGGCGAGAGCAGCGCTGCGGAGCAACTCAGCGCCGGCTCCAGCGCGCGCGCGGCGTCGGTTTCGAGCCAGCTCAGCGCGACGCCGTTGGCCGCCGCCTTCTCTTGCGTGGCCCGGAGTGCAGCATGCTGCTCGGCCGACGTGGCCACCACCAGCTTGCCGCAACGCCGGTGCGCGACGCCGTGCGATTCGCAGAAGGCGTAGAGCATCGTGCGGCCCTGCACGCACAGCCGCGCCTTCAAGGAACCGGCGGGGTAGTAGATGCCGGCATGGATGACTTCACTGTTGCGCGAGCTGGTGCCGGTGCCGATGGTCTTGGCGCGTTCGAGCACGATCGTCTCGAGGCCACGGCGCGCCAGCGCCCGGCCGACGGCCAGGCCGATCACGCCGGCCCCGACCACTATGGCTTCGACGCTGTCCATCGGAAGTCGATTCTCCTCTGCGCAAAAGCAAACGGCCGGGTGGAGGCCCGGCCGTCAGTGTTGTGCTCGCTGGATCTGCTTGCTGGATCGTTGGTGGGCGGCGAGGGTTTCGAACCCCCGACCCCCGCAGTGTGAATGCGATGCTCTACCCCTGAGCTAGCCGCCCTCGCGATCCGCAGAGCCTTGGATTATGCCACAGCCGGTTCGGCCGCCTTCCACACCACCTTGCCGCCGCTGGCCTTGTCGAGCTCGGCCAGCAGGGCCGCATGGGCGGCAGACTCGCTGTCGTCGGCAGCAATCACCTTCAGCTCGAAGCGCGACAGGTCGACCGCCTCCAGCGACAGTTCATTCGACGCGGCCTCGACCTCGTCGATGACCAGCGAGTCCTGCCCGCGCGTCATGCGGATGTAGACCTCGGCCAGCAGCCCGGCATCGAGCAGCGCGCCATGCAGGCTGCGGCTGGCGTTGTCGACCTCCAGCCGCTTGCACAGCGCGTCCAGGGAGTTCGACTTCCCCGGGAACATCTCGCGTGCCATCAGCAGCGTGTCGGTGATGCCACCCACCTGCGTCTCGAACGCCGGCCGGCCGAGCCGGCGCAACTCGGCGTTGAGAAAGCCAATGTCGAAGGCCGCGTTGTGGATGAGGATCTCGGCGCCGGCGAGGTAAGCCATGAGTTCGTCCGCCACGGCCGCGAACAGCGGCTTGTCGGCGAGGAACTCGTCGGTCAGGCCGTGCACCTTGACCGCGTCTTCGTGGCTGGGCCGCTCGGGGTTCAGGTAGAAGTGCAGGTTGCGGCCCGACAGGCGGCGGTTGAGCATCTCCACGCAGCCGATCTCGATGACGCGGTCGCCCGATTC
>CAZVLY010000377.1:0-3947 GCA_964628175.1 uncultured Piscinibacter sp.
CCGGCGCGCGCCATGGCGATCGATTGCCAGAGCATGGCAAACAGCATGACGAAGAGGACGGCAGAGCGACGCATGGAGGCGGCAGTGTACCGAAGCAGGTTCCGGCCTGTGGAGACTCCGGGTTTGGAACTCCGGCAAGGGGGCATTTGTCGCGGTATCCCGGTGTCCTAGCGCCGGGCTGCTGTGGCTGGACCACAGTTTGCGTCTGAGCCGGCGTTCGGGGGGCTGTCCCGCAGGCGGGCCTCGCCACCAGTCGGTATAGCAGCGGTCTTCCTCGTGCTTCGCGAAGACGCGCCGCCGAGCCGGTCGCCGTAGTAATCCATTCTGGCCCGTTCGGCTCGCGGATCCAAAGCCTGCAGCGGCTGGGGCTTGAAACAGGTCACTGCGTCCTCCTGACACCGTTCTAGCAGTACGAGCGATTCGCCGAGCCTGTCAAGTCCATCCCCAACAAGGGTTTCGAGGTCTGGGATCAGACGGCACCCAGCATCGCGGGGGCGCGCCACCGGCTGCCACCGCCGCCCTGCGAACACGCGTGTCGACTGGTGCCAACCCATCCCAGTTCGCCGCTGTAGTGGCGATCGGAGGACTTGATGGCGCCGGGCTCATACGTAGTCTGTCTCGATGCTGACCGACACCGACAAGGACCTCGTCCGGGAGTGCATGAACGCGCTTCGGCACGGCATCGCCGGCTTCCGGACGAGGCGTCCCCAGCTCGAGATGGTCGCCGTCGTCGCGAACACTCTGGCCTGCTGCCGGCAGGAGCCCGATGGCGGTGGCGGCAGCCGGGGCGAGCACATCGCAGTGATCGAGGCCGGCACCGGAACGGGCAAGTCCTTCGGCGCACTCGTCCCGGCGCTGGTCATGGCGCGCACGCTAGGCAAGCGCCTCGTGGTGTCGAGTTCGACGGTGGCGCTCCAGCACCAGTACGCGGAAAAGGACGCCCCGAGGCTGCAGTCTGTGCTGCCGCTGGACTTCAGCTTCGCGGTAGCGAAAGGCCGGCGCCGCTATGCGTGCACCGCGCGGCTCATGGCCGCAGCCACGGGAGCGAGCCAGCAGGACCTGCTGGCGGATGAGCAGGGGGAGATACAACGTGCGGGCATTTCCGGGACAGTGGCGGCACTGGGCCGTACCCGCAGCATCCTCGTCGGCCTCTCCGAATCATTCGAGGCCGGGCGCTGGAGTGGTGATCGAGACGAGCTTGCCGTGCCGGTCGCCGACGAGTTCTGGTCCGCCGTGACGACGGACCGCCAGGGTTGTTCGGGCAATCGCTGCCCGGAGTTCGCCCGTTGCCCGTTCCATGCCGCGCGCCAGCGCGCCAAGGAAGCGGACCTGGTGATCGCGAACCACGACCTCGTCCTGTCGGCGCTCGAGATGGAAGCCGGCAGCGTGCTCCCGCCTGCCGACGAAACCTTCTACGTGCTCGACGAGGCGCACAGCCTGTCGGCCAAGGTGGTGGAGCACTTCTCGGCCCGGCACGCGCTCCGCGGGGCCAGGGAATGGGTGCAGGGCGCTACCGATGCGGTGCGCGATGCCGTGCTGGCCTTGCGACTTGATGAAGGGCTGCTGCGAGGTGCACGGGACCACGCCGGTCGAATCGACGAGTCGCTCGCCGAGTTGTACCGCCTGATCCACGCGACGCGGGCCTTCGAGGAAAAGAGGGCTCGCCGCTTCAGGAGCGGCGAACTACCAGAGTGGGTTCTGCGGCACGGTGGCGCGCTCCATGCGGCAGCGTCCGACCAGCAGAAGACCTTCGCCCTGCTTCGCGAGGCGGTCCTGCAGCGTGCAACGGCGGACGGGTCGCTGGCCACCCAGATGCTGTCGGCGCTCGGGTTCTTCGCGGCGAAGCTCGACAACCTCGTCGAGACCTGGCGTCTGGTGCTGGCCGAAGACGTGGAAGGCGAGGCGCCTGTCGCCCGGTGGATCGAGCTTCACGACAGCACCTCCTCGCCGAGTGACTACCTGGTGTGTGCGTCGCCGATCAGCGGCAGCGACAAGCTGCGCCAGCTGCTGTGGAACCGTGCCAGCGGCGTCATCCTGATGTCGGCGACGCTGACTTCGTGCGGCACCTTCGACCTGTTCCTCCGCCAGTCAGGACTGTCGGTCTACGCCGGCGTGCAGTTTTTGCGCGTCGAGTCGCCATTCGACTATCGATCGAACGCCAGGCTCGTCGTTCCTGCGATGCGCACGGATCCGGGCGATGTGCGGGGGCACACAGAAGAGGTCGTCAAGCGCATGCCCGGGCTCGTACAGACGCTCGGCACGCTGGTGCTGTTCGCCTCGGGCAAACAGATGCGCGAGGTCTACGCATTGCTGCCCGAGGACTTGCGGCGTTGCACCCTGATGCAGGGCACGATGCCGAAGATGGATATGCTGTCTCGGCATCGTGCCGCGATCGACAGGCACGAGCGATCAGTGCTGTTTGGGCTGCAGAGCTTCGCCGAGGGTGTCGACCTTCCACGCGAGTACTGCACCCACGTGGTGTGCGCAAAGCTGCCGTTCTCGGTGCCGGACTCTCCGCTCGAAGAGGCGCGCCGGGAGTGGATCGAGTCACAGGGGCGTTCGCCCTTCATCGACATCACCGTCCCGGAGACCGCGGTCCGCCTCAAGCAGCAACTCGGACGCCTCATCCGCACCGACGAGGACCACGGCACGGCAACGATCCTGGATCGCCGCCTCGTCTCCAGGCGCTGGGGTCGTCTGCTGATGCGCGGCCTGCCCGACTTCGAGCTTGTTGTCGAGCCGGCACGCGGAGGTGCAGCGAGCGGATCGCGGGGTTGATGAACGCGTTTCAGGGGCGAGCATGGTTGCTCCATCCCCCTCAACCTGGACAAGGAGCCTGCAATGGCAAATGCAATGGAGAACGTGGCGACGAACGGCCAGGCCGGTCCCCTCGCAGTGGTGCAGGGCGGTGCGCTCGCCGTGCCGACACTGCTGGGCCGCACGGCACCCCGCATCCCGGTGGCTGGCCGCATCCGTGCCGGCATCAAGGTGCTGACGCGCCGCGCGGCCGAGAACGAGCGCGTGCGCGCCATCTACGAACGCGGCGTCGAGCAGGGCAAGAGCTTCGACAGCATCGAGCGGGAGATCGCCGACGCCGCGCCGGACCTGAAGAACCCGCTGGCGCCGAAGAACGTCCCCTACTTCACGGTGCGTGGGGAGGACTTCCCGAACCCGGAGATCGCGCGGCAGATCACGGACCTGTTCGGGGAACACCGGGGCGACGGGGTGAAGCGGCTGTACCGCTTCCCGGTGGTCTTTCCGGCCGATGCGTGGCAGTCGGTGATGCCGCATGAACTGGTGGCGTGGACGGCCAACGAGCGACGCTTCTGGTCGGAGTACGCCCCGGACGGCCAGACCCGCTACTGCATGAGTCACGCGCCCGTGCCGGTGGTCAGCGGCACGCGCCGGGCCATCCGCGTCTGGGGCGGCCGCAAGACCATGCGCCGCGCCGACAACGGCGGCCTGTGCGATCCCGAATCCTGCGCCGAGTACCAGGACCGCAAGTGCAACCTGTCGGGACGGTTCATCTTCTTCATCCCCGGGATCAAGTCGATCAGCGCCTTCGAGCTGCCGACCAACAGCTTCTACGCGATGAACGCCGCGATCCAGAAGTTCCAGACCATCGGCTTCATGCGGGGCGGCCGCATCTCAGGCTTCCTGGACGGCAAGCACACGCCGTTCTACCTGACCAAGCGGCTGGTCGAGGTGCCGCGGATCGACGAGGAGGGTCGGCCGGTGCGCACCTCGCAGTGGCTGATCGAACTCGAGGCGCCGGTCGACGTGGCGGCGCTGCTGCGGCCCGACGAAGGACTGGACGGTGCCGAGGCACGGGCTGCCGAGGCGCTGAACGTACTTGAGGGCGGGCCTGCGGACCGCCGCTTCGCTGGCGGAACAGTGTTCGGCGACGATGGCGTGATCGACGCGTCCGCATCCTCACCTCGGGCTGC
>CAZVLY010000378.1:0-3937 GCA_964628175.1 uncultured Piscinibacter sp.
GGCGCCGGTGGCTGGAGTACCGGCGCCGCAGCCTCGACGCGCTCGGGCGCAGCGGCGATCACAGCCTCTGCCGCGAGGGGTTTGCGCACTGACGGCGGCACCGCAGCCAGTTCGGCGGCATCCGACCCGGCCTGCGGTTCGGATCGGTAGCCATTGATCTGATAGGCCGCCACCGCCGCAAGCATCAACACACCCAGCAGACCTGCCACGACCTTCGGCCAGCGCCTCGAGCGAGGCGCCTGGAACGCCGCCTGTTCCCACGGACGATTGGCGTGCATCGGTTCCAGCCAGGCGGGCCGGGGTTCCAGCGCGCTCTCGACCTCGATGGGCTCGGTTCGGGTGTCCGCTGCCGCACGATGACTGTCCGGCAGCGCCCGCACGGGCTTTGCCGCAGGGGTCGCGACGGTCGAACGCAACTGCTGCCGCAACTCGGCCACCGAGGCCGGCCGCTGTACGGGGTCGCTCTGCAGCGCACGTTCCAGGACTGCGACGAAGCGGCTGCCTTCGGACCCGCCCGCCTGCCCTGCTCCGGGAGCCCAGTCCCGCGCGCTGCACGGCGCTTCGGCGCAGAAGCGCGCGACGGCGGCGAGCGAGTAGAGGTCGGACCAGGGCCCCGGCACCTGACCCGTCGTGTCGTCGTCCAGTTCGGGCGCGCGGAATCCCGGCTCCGGCCAGGCGGGGTTCTGCGGCATCCGTGCGCCGATGGTCTTGTGCACCGCGCCCGTGTCGAGCAGCATCGGGCCGCCCTCGCTGCGCAGCAGGATCTGGCCCGGGCAGACATTGCCGTGCACCCAGCCGGCGCGGTGCAGGCTCTCGAGGGCATCGAGCAGCGGCTCGGCCAGCCCGAGCAGCCAGGCTTCGCTGGGCGGCTCGCGCATCGTCTCGCAGACCTCCGCCAGCGTGCGCCCCTCGACCAGTGGCCACATGCGAAACGCCGTCCCGCGGATCCGCCACAGCGAGGCCACCCGCATGATCGCCGGGTGCAAGGCAGCACCGAGCACCTGCGACTCCTGCAGGAAGGCCTGCAGGCCTTCGTCCCACAGCGCTGCATGCGCAGGCGCGCGCGGCGCGAGCAGGCCCGTGTCGTCACGCAGCGAAATGCCGGCCGGGGCGAACTCCTCGATCAGCACCTCGCCGCCCGACGCACTCGCAGTGGCGAGGTAGCGAATGCCGAAGGCGTCGCGCGAGTGCACCCCGCGCAGCACGAAGCTGCCGACGGCGGCGCCCACCGGCAAGGCCTGGGGCTCGACTTCGATCGGTTTGGGCATCGGGATCATGGACACGACTTCGGAGGCTGAGAGAAGGCCAAGTTAGGCCAGAGCCCCGACAAGGTCGGTACGCCAACACACAGACCGCAAAGACCCCTGCGCACGCATTGCTTTCGTCGCCACGGCCGAACCGGTCGTCCTCCCCGCGGAGCCTTGCATGGAGAATGCCCCTCGATGAACGCTGGCCCGTCGAACGGTTCAGCGCAGGAGTTGCAGGGACTGATCACCCCAGCCCTGCAAGGGCCCGAGCGGGTTGCGCCGCAGCTCGACTTCGTTGATGGTCGGGTGGCCACCGACCAGCTGGTAGACCAGGGCGTCGTCCACGAAGACCAGCAGCACATCGACTCGCCAGCCGGTCGTGACGGTTTCGCGGCGGAAGTTCAACGAGTCGAGCCAGAAGCTGCCCACGCGCTGACGATGCCGCTTCTCCACCGCGATGGCGTATCCATTGCACTGCTTGCCCGCGTGCAGGCAATCGCGGATGCCGCGGTCGACGTCCTCCGGCTTGATCAGGGTGGCCGCCGCGAAGCGCTGCAGCACGTCGGCGAAATGCAGCACCGTGATGGCCGGATTGCTGTGCGGGTCGAGCCCCTGCGCGTGCACGATCTGCCGCGTCGACTGATAGGGTGCAATCGTGGCCAGCGACTTCACCGCATCGTCGTAGCTGTTCCACTCGGAAACCACCTCGGACTTCGACGTGGGCAGCAGCGTGCCGCAAGCCGACGCGAGCAGGCACATCGCCAGGACGGCGCCCAGCCGCGCTCTCGCGCAGCGGATCGGTACGGCAGTTCGCTTGCATCTCATGTGCAGGTCGGGCACGCAGCCCGGATCGCCGGTCAGGCATGCCGGCATCCTGCTTCTAGGGCGGGGCGCCGACCGCCGTCTGTTCGCTTGCGAACACTGCCTGTCTGTTCGGCATGGGACAGACAGCTCACCCCGGGTGTGGGATCCTCGACCCGATGACACCTCTCCCAGGTTCGCGGCACCGGACTGCCGTGCTGCTCAAGCTGCTCTTCTCCCTTGCCCTGACGACCCTCGCCATGCCCAGCCTCGCCACCGAAGAACCCGCCTACAAGGTCGTTCGCCAGCTCGAGGGGGTCGAGCTTCGAGAGTACGCGCCGTACTCCGTGGCCGAGGTGATCGTGGCCGGCCCGGCGGCGGACGCAGGCAGCCAGGCCTTCCCGATCCTGGCCGGCTACATCTTCGGCAAGAACAAGGGCGAGCGGAATTTCGCCATGACGGCGCCGGTGACGCAGGTGGCGGTGCCGGTGAAGCTGGACATGACGGCGCCCGTCACGCAGACGGTCGCGCCGGGCGGCTTCCGCGTGCAGTTCGTGCTGCCGCGGGGCGTGACGGCAGCCAGCGCACCCGAGCCGCTGGACCCGCGCGTGCAGTTGCGCGAGGCGGCAGCGGCCCGCGTGGCGGTGATCCGCTACTCGGGGCTGTGGTCGGCATCGAACGACGCCGATCACCTGGCGACGCTGCAGGCCGCCTTGAGTGCCGCCGGTCTGACGTGGTCGGGTGAAGCGGTCTACGCCCGCTACAACCCGCCGTTCACGCCGTGGTTCCTGCGCCGCAACGAGATCTGGCTGCAGGTGCCCTGAGCACGCCGGGCACCTGCGATGGCGCCGGCCGGCGCGATGCACGTGCGCTGTCGAACCAACGCGCCGCAGCCATGACCCTGCACACGTGACTCAGTCCCAGGGTCATGTCAAGGCCAGGATCGAGGATCGCGTGAAGCGCCTGAAAGGCGCCTGCCGCGCCCGCGGCGCCAAGCCGGCACAGACCTGGAACCTGACCGAGGAAGCCCTCGCGGCCTGAGCCCGGCTTGTCCACAGTGCCGGTGGAGAAGCCTGTGCACAACTGGTGGAATCAGTGCGCAGCGCCTTGCCGGGCCTCGCGCTGCGACGGTTCGCCCGTTTGGGCAGCAGCTCAGGCCGATTGCACCGCGACGATCCAGAGTTGCGCGCCCTGCGCCGGGGTGGCCGTCCAGGTGACGTTGTAGGTGCCGGCAACGCTGACCTGACGCACCGCCACGGCGCACTGCACCAGGGCGCCGGAGGCCAGAACGGAATCGACCACGGCGAAGCCGTTGTCCGGCACCGCCGTCTTGTCCGACTGCACCCCGGCATCGCCCCACCACCAGGCGACGAGCAGCGCGGGGCCGGTGGTGGTGATGCTGGCGCTGGTTTGCGGCGACCCCTGGAGCGCCTCGCGCCACAGCGCCGGACGCACCAGCCCGCCGCCGGTCACCTCGATCACGCTCAAGGTGGTCTCGTCGCTGGCCTGCGGCTTGGCCGCCGCGACGACGTGCCCGCTGCCGCCGCTGGCCTGCTCGCAGGCATAGAGCGCCGTACCCGAGCTGGGCCACAGCGTGTAGGTGTGCGTGGTGCCGAGTTGCACGAAGGTGTTGCCCTTGTTGTCGGTCGGCGCGCTGTGCGCCGACACCACGCCGCGGCCCACGCAGGCCAGCAGGGTGCTGCCGCTGGATGCCGTGGTGAGCGCCGAGGTGGACAGCGGCGACACCGACACGCCATCGCGGTTGAACACCAGTTGGTGCGCGCCCAGGGCCGGGGCGCCAGGCGCCGGTGCAGGTGCAGGCGCCGGTGCAGGCGCCGGTGCAGGTGCAGGTGCAGGTGCAGGTGCAGGTGCAGGTGCAGGTGCAGGTG
>CAZVLY010000379.1:0-3925 GCA_964628175.1 uncultured Piscinibacter sp.
TCGTAGCGGTAGGCGAACACCTTCTCGCGCCGCAGCAGCCCGGCGATGCCGTCGGTGAGCTGGATCTCGCCGCCGACGCCGCGCGGCTGGTTCATGATCTCGTGGAAAACCCCCGGCGTGAGGATGTAGCGCCCGGCCACGCCCAGGCGCGAGGGGGCCACCTCCGGTGCGGGCTTCTCGACGATGCGCTGGATGTCGATCATGCGGTCGTTGACCGGGTTGCCGGCGACGATGCCATAGCGCCGCGTGTGTTCGGCCGGCACCTCCTGCACCGCCAGGATCGAGGTGCGCCACTCGGCGTAGGCCTCGGTCATCTGCTGCAGCACCGGCTTCTCGCCGACCATCAGGTCGTCGGCCAGCAGCACGGCGAAGGGCTCGTTGCCGACCAGACGCTGCCCGCACAGCACCGCATGGCCCAGGCCCAGCGCCTGCGGCTGGCGCACGTAGATGCACTCCATGTCGTCGGGCTTGACGCTGCGTACCACGTCCAGCAGGTCCTGCTTGCCCGCCTGTTCGAGGGCTACCTCCAACTCGAAGGTCATGTCAAAGTGGTCTTCGATGGGGCGCTTGTGCCGGCCGGTCACGAAGATCATCTCGCGAACGCCGGCGGCATAGGCTTCTTCGACGGCGTACTGGATGAGCGGCTTGTCGACGACAGGCAACATCTCCTTGGGTTGGGCCTTGGTGGCCGGCAGGAAGCGTGTACCGAGGCCGGCCACGGGGAAGATCGCCTTGTTGACTTTCATTTACTTACAATGCCCTCAGGTTTGCCGAATTCTGGCACGGGGACGATGACGCAGACGGTTCGCCGCACCACACACACGCATGGATCTCCTCGTCATTGAACCGCTCGAAAGCGAAGTGATGCAGTGGCTCGAGTCACGGCACGCGGTGCGCTTCGCACCCGAGCTGGCGCGCGAGCCGCGTGCCTTGCGGCAGTCGCTGTACAACGTGCGGGCCATCATCGTGCCGCCCAGCGCTGCCATCGACGCTCAGGCGCTGCACTACGCGCCGATGCTGCGCGCCGTGGGCCGCGTGAGCGCCGGCGCCGAGAACATCGACCTCGATGCCTGCGCACGCGCCGGCGTCGAGGTGGTGCGCAGCCTGACGGCCAGCGCGCAGGCCGAGGCCGAGTTCATGATCGGCGCGCTGCTGTCGATGCTGCGCCGCGTGCCGGTGGTCGGCAGCGACGGCATGCTGGTCGGCCGCGAGCTCGGCGCGGCGACGGTGGGCCTGATCGGCATGCCGCCGGCCGCGCGCTCGATGTCGCAGCTGCTCGGCGCTTTCGGCTCCAAGGTGGTGGGCTACGACCCCTCGCTGCACGCCACCGACACGGTGTGGGAGCGCTGGCGCGTGCGCCCGATGGGCCTGCGCGAGCTGCTCGAGGTCTGCGATGCGGTGTGCGTGCAGCTCACCTACTTCAGCCGCTACCAGGGCCTGCTCGGCGACCGCTTCCTGCCCTTCTGCAAACCCAACCAGGTGATCGTCAGCACGGCGCATTCGGCGCTGTTCGACGAGAAGGCGCTGGCCGACGTGCTGGCCAGCGGCCGTGTCGCGGCGGCCTGGCTGGACAGCCTGGAGCCCGGCGCGCTCGACAGCGGCCGGCCGCTGGCCGGCATCGGCACGCTGCAGATCACGCCGCGGGTGGCCAGCACGACGCGCGAATCGCGCCTGCGCAGCGCCTGGGCCGTGGCGCGGCGCATCGACGAGTTGCTCGCCACCGCGCCGCAGCCGCACCGGGACTTCAGGCCGACGGACCCAAGCGTCCCAGCTGATCTCGCAGACGGTCCCGTGTCGACGTGAAGTCGGCGATGCGCTGACGCTCCTGCGCCACCACGGCGGCCGGTGCGCGCGCGACGAAACCTTCGTTGGCGAGCTTGGCGGTGGCCTTGGCGATCTCGCCCTCCAGGCGCGTGATCTCCTTGGACAGGCGCTCGCGCTCGGCCGCCACGTCGATCTCCACGTGCAGCGCCAGCCGCGACTGCCCGCGCACCACCACCGGCAGCGCCTGCGTGGCCTGTGCGAACGCGGCCTCGTCGTCGAACACCTGCACTTCGGCGAGCTTCGCCAGCGCAGTGAGGACGGGCGCGGCCTCGCGCAGGAAGGCGTTGTCGCCGCAGGCGCGCAGCGGCACGCGCTGCGCCGGCGACAGGCTCATCTCGCTGCGCAGAGCGCGGCAGGCGCCGGCGAGGTCCTTCAGCTTGGCGACCCAGGCGTCGGCCACGGGGTCGACCTTGTCGAGCTGCGCCTGCGGGTAGGGTGCGTTGACGATGCCCTGCGGCACATGCCGGCCGGCCACGGGCGCCACCTTCTCCCACAGCTCGGCGGTGATGAAGGGCGTGATCGGGTGCAGCGCTCGCAGCACGGTTTCCAGCACGCGGATCAGCGTGCGGCGCGTGGCGCGCTGCTGCGCTTCCGTGCCATTGGCGATCTGCACCTTGGCGATCTCGATGTACCAGTCGCAGTACTCGTCCCACACGAAGGTGTAGATGGCGGTGGCGACGTTGTCGAGCCGGTAGTCGGCGAAGCCCTGCGCCACAGCGGCCTCGACGCGCTGCAGTTCGCCGGTGATCCAGCGGTCCGCGGGCGAGAAGCTCAGGTAGCCGTGGAAGGGCTGTCCCGGCGCACATTCCGCCTTGGTGTGCTCCTTCAGCCCGCAGTCCTGCCCCTCGCAGTTCATCAGCACGAACTTCGTCGCGTTCCAGAGCTTGTTGCAGAAGTTGCGGTAGCCCTCGCAGCGCTTGCTGTCGAAGTTGATGTTGCGGCCCAGGCTGGCCAGTGACGCGAAGGTGAAGCGCAGCGCATCGGCGCCGAAGGCCGGGATGCCGTCGGGGAACTCCTTCTCGGTGTCCTTGCGCACGCGCGGCGCCGTCTCGGGGCGGCGCAGCCCGGTGGTGCGCTTGTCGAGCAGGGGCGGCAGCGCGATGCCGTCGATCAGGTCGACCGGGTCGAGCACGTTGCCTTCGCTCTTGCTCATCTTGCGGCCCTGCGCGTCGCGCACCAGGCCGTGGATGTAGACATGGCGGAACGGCACCTGACCGGTGAAGTGCACCGTCATCATGATCATCCGGGCGACCCAGAAAAAGATGATGTCGAAGCCCGTGACCAGCACCGAGGACGGCAGGAACAGGTCCTGTTCGACCGTCTTCGCCGGCCAGCCCAGTGTCGAGAAGGGCACGAGGGCCGACGAGTACCAGGTGTCGAGCACGTCGGGGTCGCGCTGCAGCGGGCCGGCGTAGCCGGCCTTCGTCGCCTTGGCGCGCGCCTCGTCCTCGCTGCGCGCGACGAACACCTCGCCGTCGATGCCGTACCAGGCCGGGATCTGGTGGCCCCACCAGAGCTGGCGCGAGATGCACCAGTCCTGGATGTTGTTCATCCACTGGTTGTAGGTGTTCACCCATTGCTCGGGCACGAACTTCACCGAGCCGTTCTCGACCACCTCGATGGCCTGCTGCGCGATGCTCTTGCCATTGGCGCCCGGCTTGGTGGTGGCGACGAACCACTGGTCGGTGAGCATGGGCTCGACGACCTGCCCGGTGCGCGCGCAGCGCGGCACCATCAGCTTGTGCTTCTTCACCTCGACGAGCAGGCCCAGCGCATCCAGGTCCGCGACGACCTTCTTGCGCGCGACGAAGCGATCCAGGCCGCGGTAGGCCGCCGGCGCGTTGTCGTTCACCTTCGCGTCGAGCGACAGCACGCCGATGATCGGCAAGCCGTGGCGCTGGCCCACCGCATAGTCGTTGGCGTCGTGCGCCGGCGTGACCTTGACGACGCCGGTGCCGAACTCGCGGTCCACGTAGGCGTCGGCGATCACCGGGATGTCGCGGTCGCAAAGCGGCAGGCGCACGGTCTTGCCGATCAGCGCGGTGTAGCGCTCGTCCTCGGGGTGCACCATCAGCGCGACGTCGCCGAGCATGGTCTCGGG
>CAZVLY010000380.1:0-3924 GCA_964628175.1 uncultured Piscinibacter sp.
ATGTTCGGCACCGCCGGCCTGCCGCACATCCTGATGCGCTTCTTCACGGTGCCTTCCGCCAAGGAAGCGCGCAAGTCGGTGATGTGGGCCACCGGCTGGATCGGCTACTTCTACCTGCTGACCTTCATCATCGGCTTCGGTGCGATCACCTTCGTGCTGACCAACCCGCAGTTCCTCGACGCCAAGGGCGGCCTGCTCGGCGGCGGCAACATGGCCGCCATCCACCTGGCCAACGCGGTGGGCGGCAACGTGTTCCTCGGCTTCATCTCGGCGGTGGCCTTCGCGACCATCCTCGCGGTGGTGGCGGGCCTCACGCTGTCGGGTGCCTCGGCGGTGTCGCACGACATCTACGCCACGGTGATCAAGCAGGGCAAGGCCGACAGCGCCTCGGAACTGCGCGTCTCGAAGATGACCACCATCGCGCTGGGCATCGTCGCCGTCGCGCTGGGCATCGCCTTCGAGAAGCAGAACATCGCCTTCATGGTGTCCCTGGCCTTCGCGATCGCGGCCTCCGCCAACTTCCCGGTGCTCTTCATGAGCGTGCTGTGGAAGGACTGCACCACCAAGGGCGCGGTGATCGGCGGCTTCCTCGGCCTGATCTCGTCGGTGGTGCTGACCGTGGTGTCGCCGTCGGTGTGGGAAGCCACGCTCGGCAACCCGAAGGGCTCGGCGCTGTTCCCGTACACCTCGCCGGCGCTGTTCTCGATGACCATCGGCTTCGTCGGCATCTGGCTGTTCTCGGTGCTCGACCGCGGCGCTCGCGCGCAGGAAGACCGTGCGGGCTTCCTGGCCCAGCAGGTGCGTTCGGAGACCGGCATCGGTGCCTCGGGCGCCAGCGGCCACTGATCGCCTAGAGCGTCATCAAGCCCCCTGAGCGGGACTGCAGGCACACTGCCTGCAGTCCCGTTCTCACATCCGCCCCCGATCGACCCCGCCCATGCCGACAAGCCGCGGTCCCGAGTCGCAACGCGAGATGCTCTCGCTGGTCACCGCGCGCGTGCGCGACGCCTACGTGCGCAAGCCCTTCTACGTCGACGGCGCGCTCGACCTGGTGTCGGTGTGCCGGCTGCTGTCGCAGCAGGGCCTGACCGTCGCCCTGGTGAAGGACGTCGCGGCGGATGGCGAGCGCCTGGGCATCTTCACCACCACCGACCTGCGCGACGCGCTGCTGCGCGACGAACCTCCGGCCGCGCTGGCGGTGCGCGAGGTGGCGCGATTCGGGCTGATCGAGGTCGACGCCGAGGCCGAGCTGTTCGAGGCGCTGTGGCTGATGGTGCGCCACCGCGTGCACCGGCTGCTGGTGCGCGACGGCGAGCAGGTGCTGGGCGTGCTCGGCCAGCTCGACCTGGTGAGCTTCGTCGCCAACCATTCGCACATCGTCGCCGTGCAGATCGACGAGGCCGCCTCGGTGGCCGACCTGAAGGCCGCGGCGCTGCGCATCGACGCCATGGTCGGCCTGTTGCACGACGGCGGCATCAAGATCGAGCGCATCGCGCGGCTCGTCGGCGAGATGAACCACCGCCTCTTCGCGCGGCTGTGGAGCCTGCTCGCCCCGCCGGAGCTGGTGGCCAACAGCTGCCTGCTGGTGATGGGCAGCGAAGGCCGCGGCGAGCAGATCCTCAAGACGGACCAGGACAACGCGCTGCTGCTGCGCGACGGCTTCGAGCATCCGCGCCTGCCCGAGATCGCGGCGAGTTTCAATGCCGCGCTGGCCGAGTTCGGCTACCCGCCGTGCCCGGGACAGATCATGCTGACCAATCCGGTATGGCGCACCTCGGTGTCGAACTTCCGGGACACGCTGCGCGAGTGGATCTACGGCGCCGGGCCGGACGGCCCGATGCACCTGGCGATCTTCTACGACGCCGCGGCCGTGGCGGGCGATGCCTCGCTGCTGCGCGAGGTGCGCGAGCACCTGGAGCGCATCCTCGCCGGCGGCGACGCCTTCCTGGCGCGCTTCGCGGCGGCGGCCGACCAGTTCGACGAGCCGCAGCGCTGGTGGCAGCGGCTGACCGCGCGCAACGAGGAGCAGCCGCTGGACCTGAAGAAGCTCGGCACCTTCCCGATCGTGCACGGCGTGCGCGCGCTCAGCCTGCAGCACGGCGTGCACGAGAGCGGCACGGCCGCCCGGCTGCGCCGCCTCGTCGAGCGCGGCATCGTCGAGCCCGAGCTCGGCCGCGACCTGCTCGAGGCGCTGCACTACCTGATGGCCCTGAAGCTGCGCCACCAGTTGCGCCAGCGCGAGCAGGGCGAGGAGCCGGGCAACCTGGTGCGCCCGTCGGAGCTCAGCACGATGGACGGCGACCAGCTCAAGGACGCGCTGGCCATCAACAAGCGCTTCCGCGCGCTGCTGCGCCAGCGCTTCCGCTTCGATGCGCTGTGATGGCGGCGTGAGCGGAGCACGACCATGTCCGAACGCCTGCGCAACCAGCGACTGCTCGCTCTCTTCGCCGCCGGCTGGGGCCTGCTGAACTTCCCGCTGCTGACGCTGTGGGACCGTGCCGTCAGCGTGGCGGGCATCCCGCTGCTGCCGCTGGCGCTGTTCACCGGCTGGGCGCTGCTGATCGGCCTGGCGGCCTGGGTCGCCGAATCGCGCAGCGACACCGACTGACCGGGGCCGAACGATGCTGTCCGCCCCGCTGGTCCTCGCCGCCTCGTTCGCCTACCTGCTGATGCTGTTCGGCGTGGCGCACTGGGCCGACCGGCGCGCGCAGGCCGGCCGCTCGGTGATCGGCAATGCCTGGGTCTACACACTGTCGATGGGCGTGTACTGCACCGCCTGGACCTACTTCGGCAGCATCGGCCGCGCCGCCTCGTCGGGCCTGTGGTTCCTGCCCATCTACCTCGGCCCGACGCTGGCCATGCTGCTGGCCGGCTCGCTGCTGCGCAAGATGATCCGCATCGCGCGCAGCTACCGCATCACCTCGATCGCCGACTTCATCGCCAGCCGCTACGGCAAGAGCCGCACCCTGGCCGCGCTGGTCACGCTGATCGCGCTGGTGGGCATCCTGCCCTACGTGGCGCTGCAGCTGAAGGCGATCGCCAGCGGCCTGACGGTGCTCACCGGCACGCACGGCGGCAGCGGGCCCTGGTGGAGCGACAGCACGCTGTACATCGCGCTCGCGCTGGCCGGCTTCACGGTCGCCTTCGGCACGCGCCACCTCGACACCAGCGAGCGCCACGAAGGCATGGTCGCGGCGGTCGCCTTCGAGTCGGTGGTCAAGCTGCTCGCCTTCCTGGCCATCGGCGTGTTCGTCTGCTGGGGGCTGTTCGACGGCCCGGCCGACATCTTCGCGCGCGCCGCGGCGCAGCCGGCGCTGAGCGGCCTGTCGGGCCTGGGCGCCGAGTCGAAGTTCGCCGGCGGCCAGTGGTTCGCGCTCACGCTGCTGGCCATGCTCTCGGTGATCTTCCTGCCGCGACAGTTCCAGGTGATGGTGGTGGAGAACGTCGACGAGCGCCACGTGCAGCGGGCCACCTGGGCCTTCCCGGCCTACCTGCTGCTGATCAACCTGTTCGTGCTGCCGATCGCGCTGGGCGGCCTGCTGCACTTCGGCGTGGGCGGCGCCGACCCCGAGACCTTCGTGCTCTCGCTGCCGCTGTCCAGCGGCCAGTCGCTGCTGGCGCTGGTGGCCTTCATCGGCGGGCTGTCGGCGGCCACCGGCATGGTGATCGTCGAGGCGATCGCGGTGTCGACCATGGTCAGCAACGACCTGGTGATGCCGCTGCTGCTGCGCGTGCAGCGCGGCAGCGAGCGGGATCTGAGCGTGCTGCCGCTGGCGGTGCGCCGATTCGTCATCGTCGCGCTGCTGCTGCTGGGCTACCTGTACTTCCGCGTCGCGGGCGAGGCCTATGCGCTGGTCAGCATCGGCCTGATCAGCTTCGCCGCGGTGGCGCAGTTCGCGCCGGCCCTGGTCGGCGGCCTGTACT
>CAZVLY010000381.1:0-3915 GCA_964628175.1 uncultured Piscinibacter sp.
GCAGCACCAAGTGGGCGACCTTCCTGCTGAGCCTGCGCGAACTCGTCGAGACCGGTCGCGGCCAGCCGGCACCCGACGACGTGAAGATCAGCAACTGGCACTAGCGTGGAGCCACAACCCTCGGCCCGCACTTCGCCTCGGGGCTCGCAATGACGTTGCACGCTTCGAAGGCCTCGGCGCGCATCCCCCCGCGAGTCGTGCGGTAGGGCCCGAAACACGCGGCGCTTTCATCGTAGAGGCGCCACCATGTCGCGCAGTCGGTGGACTCGGTGACGACTTCGGCCGGCCGCTTCCCGGACCGTGGTGGCGCTGCGCGCGCAGGGCCCGGCGAACCCGAGGCCGGAACGGCGGCCGGCTTCGCGGCGTCGCGGGCCGCCCTGGCACGATCGGCTTCGACCCGCTGTTCGGCCGCGCGCTTCTGTTGCTCGGACAACTCGTACTGCTGCGAGTCGGTGCAGACGGCAATGCGCTGGTACCGCTCGGGCACGACATCGGAGATCTGCGTGCGCCCGTTGCTGTCCACCCACCGGCAGATCGGCTTCGCTGCCAGCGGCGCCGACAGCAACGCCAGCGTCACGGCAACGAACGCGGCGCGACGCGCTGGCATCGAATCGGTGGGGCGCCCGGCATGCGGCATCGAAGTGCCTACTTCCTGAGTGTGAGTTCGTCGTGGATCGTGTGGGCGCCGTCGGCGGCACGCGCGATACGGATGACCTCTTCGATCTGGGCCCGATTGTCGAGCGTGCCGGTCAGCCGCACATCGCCCTTCGTGGTGACGACGGCAACGTCGAAGCCTTCGAGCGCCTGCGCCTGACGCAGCGCCGTCTTCACGTGCTTCGTGACGTCGGCGTCGGCGACATGCACCGTGTCGGAAGACGCCGCCGCGGGGACGGCCAGCAGGTTCGGGGCCTTGCCGCAGGCCGCGAGGCCGATCACCGCGAGGGCCGCGGCTGCGGCAAGACGAAGTCGAGGATGCTGATGCATGGGAGTGGTTTGCTCAAGGTGGATCTTCGGGCAGCCGCACCGGCGTGACCCTGATGTGTCGCGGCCGCGCCGTCTGTTCGTTGACGCGCATTGGGCGACGAGCCGGCTTAAGGCTTCCTGATCGGCAAGGCTTGCAAGGCCGCTGGTTGCGACCCATCAAGCAACGCGAAGAACGCGACTCCCAGAATCGACGCGAATCGCCCGCGTGCACTGCACGACCGGGCCCTGTCGAATGCGAATGGATCGATGACCGCCGCCGAACTGCTGGGACTGATCGTTGCCGCCCTGCTCCTGCAATTGATGGTGGGTATCGGTGTCTCCGTACGGCGCTGGCGGGCCGCCCCGGCGGCGCCATCCCCATCGCCGGCGGCCCCGAGCGCCCGACACGACAGCGCCTGGGCGGGCTGGCGCGAGTTTCGCGTGTCGCAGCGTGCGTTCGAGGACGCGGCGCTGTCTCAGTGTTCGTTCTACCTGAAGCCCGTCGATGGCCAGCGGCTGCCGGCATTCAAGCCGGGCCAGTTCCTCACTTTCACGCTCGACGTTGCGCCGCAGGCTGCGGGCGAGCCGGCGCCTCCTCGCGCGATCACGCGCTGCTACTCCTTGTCGGATCGACCCGAGCCGACGCACTATCGGGTGACGATCAAGCGCGTGCCCGCGCCGGCCGATCACCCCGAGGTCGCGCCGGGCCAATCGTCCAGCCACTTCCATGACCATGTGCAGGCCGGTGACATCCTGCGCGTGAAAGCACCGGCCGGGCACTTCTTCATCGACCCCGACCCGGCCGTGCCCGTGGTGCTGATCGGCGGGGGCATCGGCATCACGCCGATGATGAGCATGCTGCGCTGGTGCATGGCCGAGCAGCCGCAGCGGGTGGTGCATCTCTACTACGGGCTGCGCAACAGCGGCGAGCACGCCTTCAAGCAGCAACTCGAGGCGATCGCGGCAGCCCATCCGGCCCTGCGCCTGAACATCGTCTACAGCCGCGCCGGCGAGGGCGACCTGCAGGGGCGCGACTACCAGCACGCAGGGCATGTGGACGTGGACCTGCTGCGGCGAACGCTGCCGCACGGGCGCCACCAGTTCTACGTTTGCGGGCCGCCCGCGATGATGGAGACGCTGGTGCCGGCGCTGGCGGCCTGGGGCGTGCCGCCGGACGACATCCACTACGAGGCGTTCGGGCCGGCCTCCGTCAAGCTGCCCGGCGCGGTGCCAGCCGTTGCCGACGCCGGCACCGCCGTCGAGGTGAGATTCCAGCGCTCGGGCCGGACGCTGAGCTGGGACGGTCGCGATGCCTCGCTGCTCGACTTCGCGGAGCGGCACGGCATCGAGCTCGAGTCCGGCTGCCGCTCCGGCGGCTGCGGCAGCTGCGAGACGCGCCTGCTCGAAGGCGCGGTGCAGTACGAGCACGCACCGGACCACGACGTGGCGCCAGGCCATTGCCTGCTCTGCGTGGGCCGGCCTTCGTCGCCCCTGGTGCTGGAGGCCTGATGCCGCTGCCCGCCCGGCTGCTGCGCCACGAGGTGCTGCCCTTCCTGGGCAGCTTCGTTGCGCTGGCCCTCGTCGCGCTGGCGCTCGACGGCGCGCTGCACCTGCTCGACCTGCTGTGGGTCGGCCGCTGGCTGGGCATTCCCGGCACGCTGCTGATCATCGGCTCCACCGCCTACTCGCTGCGCAAGCGCAAGCTCATCCGCAGCGGGCATCCGGCCACGCTGCTGCGCTGGCACGAGGTGCTGGCCTGGCTCGGCTCGCTGCTGGTGCTGGTGCACGCCGGCGTGCACTTCAACGCCATCCTCGGCTGGCTGGCCGTGTGGGCCATGCTGATCAACGTCGGCAGCGGGCTGACCGGCAAGTTCCTGCTGGACCGCTCGCGCCGGCGGCTCGAAGAAGCCCGCCAGCGCATGCGCGCGCGCGGCCTCAGCGACGCCGAGCAAGAGGACCGCCTGTACTGGGACAGCCTGACCTTCGACGTGGTCAAGAAGTGGCGCGTGGTGCACTTCCCGATCACCCTGGCCTTCACCGTGCTCGCGATGGCGCACATCGTGGCGATCCTCCTGTTCTGGGGCTGGAAGTGAAGAAGCCTCCCATCCTGATGATCGTCATCGCGCTCAACCTGCTCGTGCTGGTGGCGCTGGTGTTCATCTACCCGCACCTCATGGTGAGCCCGGGGCCGCTGGTCAAGGGCCACGCCGAGCTCGCCACCGACTGCTTCGCCTGCCATGCCGCCTGGCGTGGCGCGTCCTCGACGCGCTGCGTCGAGTGCCACGCCGTTGCCGACGTGGGCCTGAAGACGACGAAGGGCGTGCCCATCGCCGCCGGCACCATCAAGGGCTCGTTCCACCAGCAGCTCATCGAGCAGGACTGCATGGCCTGCCACAGCGACCACCAGGGGCCGAAGCTCACCAAGCGCAGCCGCAAGCCGTTCTCGCACGAACTGCTGAAGGTGGCGGTGCGCGACACCTGCGCCTCGTGCCACGCGGCACCCAGGGACACCGTGCACCGCGCGCTCAAGGTCGAATGCTCGAAGTGCCATGGAAGCCAGGCCTGGAAGCCGGCGCACTTCGACCACGCGCTGCTGGCCGCCGCCGAGCGGGATCGCTGCGAGAGCTGCCACAACGCACCGACCGACCGGCTGCATCGGCAGATCCAGGGCAGCTGCAAGTCGTGCCACCAGACCGAGGCCTGGAAGCCGGCGACCTTCGACCACGACAAGTACTTCGTGCTCGACCGCGACCATGAAGCGAGCTGCGACACCTGCCACAAGAACAACGACTACAGCCGCTACACCTGCTATGGCTGCCACGAGCACTCGCAGGCGAAGGTCCGGGCAGAGCATGTCGAGGAAGGCATCCAGGACTTCGAGAACTGCGTGGAGTGCCACCGCGACCCGCGCGTCGAGCCCGAGAAGAGGGGCGCAGGGCGGGGCGGGCGAGA
>CAZVLY010000382.1:0-3877 GCA_964628175.1 uncultured Piscinibacter sp.
CTGGCGGCCTCCGCGCTGGGCCAGATGGGGCTGCGCGGCGTCGATGCCAAGCCGCTGGTCGGCCACCTGGCGGCGTGGAACTACTTCCAGTCCCTGAAGAACCCCGAGAACGCCCGCTTCATCAAGATGTACAAGGACTGGGCCGTCCGCAAGAAGCTGCCGAACGCCGGCACCGTGGTCACCAACGACCCGATGGAGGCCACCTACATCGGCATCCACATGTGGGCCCAGGCCGTCGAGAAGGCCAAGTCGACCGACACCGACAAGGTGATCGCGGCGATGGCCGGCCAGACCTTCCCGGCGCCGGGCGGCTTCATGTCCACCATGGACAAGGAGAACCACCACCTGCACAAGCCGGTGTTCATCGGCGAGATCAAGGCCGACGGCCAGTTCAACGTGGTGTGGAAGACCAAGGGCCCGGTGGTGGCCGACCCGTGGAGCGACTACATCGCCGAGAACAAGGGCAAGAAGAACGTGCCCGAAAAGAAGTGACCCACCCCCGGAGCGCCTGACGGCGCTCCCCCTCAAGGGGGCGACGCCAGCGGACCGGCGAAGCCGGCTCCGCGGCGTCCGCTTGAAGGGCGGACGGTCTTCGACCTGTCCGCGTCTTCCTCTGAACCTCATTCGAATGCTCCGACGCCTCGTTCTCTGCTGTCTGCTGCTCTGCCCGCCGTTCGCGGCGTTCGCGCTCACGCCGCAACAGGCACTGGCCATTGCCGCGGGGGACAGCGACGAACGCATCGCGGCGCTGAACGACGCGGCCGCGAGTGCCGCCGACGGGCTCGGGCCCTTCGTGCAGGCGCTGCTCGATGACTCGGTCAAGGTCGCCGGCGACAAGGTCTTCATCGTGCAGGGCGACAAGGCGGTCGATGCCGCCACCGGTGCGGCGGCCACGCTGCCGGCCGACGCCGAGGACGTGGTCAACAACAACCGCGTGCGCGGTGCGCTGCAGGCCGCCATGGGCGCGCTGCAGCTGCTCTCGCCCGACCTCGCCGCGCGCCGCGCCGGCGTGGCCGAGCTGCTCAAGCAGCAGCTCGAGGAAGCCCAGCTGCCGCTGATCGAGAAGGCCTTCGCCGCCGAGACCGACCCGGCGCTGAAGGAATCGCTGGAGCGCATGCGCGCCACCATCCTCGTCTCCTCGCCCGACAAGGCCAAGCGCCTGGCCGCCGTGGGCTCGCTGGCCGGCAGCCGCCAGAGCGCCGTGGCCAGCCTGCTGCAGGAGCGCCTGGCGCCCGGCGCCGAGACCGACCCCGAAGTGCGCGCCGCGCTCGGTCGCGCGCTGGACAGCGTGCGCGACCGCCTGGCCTGGGGCGAGCGCGTCGGCGTGGTCTTCACCGGCGCCAGCCTCGGCTCCATCCTGCTGCTGGCGGCGCTGGGCCTGGCCATCACCTACGGGCTGATGGGCGTCATCAACATGGCGCACGGCGAGCTGCTGATGATCGGCGCCTATGCCACCTACGTGGTGCAGAACGTCTTCCGCAACAACCTGCCGGGGCTGTTCGACTACTACATCCTGGCGGCCATCCCGCTGTCCTTCCTCGCCTCGGCGCTGGTCGGCGCGGCGATGGAGCGCAGCGTGATCCGCTGGCTGTACGGCCGGCCGCTGGAGACGCTGCTGGCCACCTGGGGCATCAGCCTGGTGCTGATGCAGGGCGTGCGCACGCTGTTCGGCGCGCAGAACGTGCCGGTGGAGAACCCGGCCTGGCTGTCCGGCGGCGTGTCGCTGATGAGCAACCTGACGCTGCCCTTCAACCGCATCGCCATCATCGCCTTCGCGGTGCTGGTGCTGGCCGGCGTGGCGCTGCTGATCGCGCGCACGCGGCTGGGCCTGTTCGTGCGCGGCGTGACGCAGAACCGCCGCATGGCCGCCTGCGTGGGGGTGAACACGGCGCGCGTGGACACCTACGCCTTCGCACTCGGCTCGGGCCTCGCGGGCCTGGCCGGCTGCGCGCTCTCGCAGGTCGGCAACGTCGGGCCGGACCTCGGCCAGGGCTACATCGTCGACAGCTTCCTCGTCGTCGTGCTCGGCGGGGTGGGGCAACTCGCCGGCACCGTCTACGCGGCGCTCGGCCTGGGCGTGCTGAACAAGCTGCTCGAGGGCGTGGCCGGCGCGGTGCTGGCCAAGATCATGGTGCTGGTGTTCATCATCGTCTTCATCCAGAAGCGGCCGCAGGGGATCTTTGCCATGAAGGGCCGGAGTGCCGAAGCATGAGTGCCGTGTTGTCCGCCACCGCCGCCCCGTCGCCCACGCGCGTGCTGTCCCTGAAGAGCTGGTTCGGCGTGCTCGGCGCGCTGCTCGTCGTCGTGGTGCTGGCGCCGCTGCTCAACCTCGTCGTGCCCGAAGGCAGCGTCTTCCACATGAGCGACTTCGCCGTCGCGCTGGTCGGCAAGATCATGTGCTACGCCATCTGCGCGCTGGCCATGGACCTGATCTGGGGCTACACCGGCATCCTCTCGCTCGGCCACGGCCTGTTCTTCGCGCTGGGCGGCTACGCGATGGGCATGTACCTGATGCGCCAGATCGGCACCGACGGGCAGTACAAGTCCGAGATGCCCGACTTCATGGTCTTCCTCAACTGGAAGGAATACCCCTGGCACTGGGCCTTCAGCGACAGCTTCGTGTTCCAGATGCTCATGGTGGTGCTGGTGCCCGGGCTGCTCGCCTTCGTGTTCGGTTTCTTCGCCTTCCGCTCTCGCATCAAGGGCGTGTACTTCTCGATCATCACGCAGGCGATGACCTTCGCCGCGATGCTGCTGTTCTTCCGCAACGAGACGGGCTTCGGCGGCAACAACGGCTTCACCGACTTCAAGCGCATCCTGGGCATCCCGATCGCCACGCCGTCGATGCGCATGGTGCTGTTCGTCATTACTGGCCTTGTGCTGATCGGCTTCTTCGTGTTCGCGCGCTGGCTGGTGGCCAGCAAGTTCGGGCGTGTGCTGCAGGCCATCCGCGACGCCGAGAGCCGCGTCATGTTCACCGGCTACGACCCGATCCGCTACAAGCTCACCATCTGGGTGATCTCGGCGGTGATGTGCGGCATCGCCGGCGCGCTCTACGTGCCGCAGGTGGGCATCATCAACCCGGGCGAGATGAGCCCGGCCGCGAGCATCGAGATGGCCATCTGGGCGGCGGTGGGCGGCCGCGGCACGCTGATCGGCCCGATCGTCGGCGCGTTCTTCGTCAACGGTGCGAAGAGCTGGTTCACGCAGACCTTCCCGGAAGTCTGGCTGTACTTCCTCGGCGCGCTGTTCATCGCGGTGACGCTGTTCCTGCCGCAGGGCATCATCGGCCTGGTGCGCCGGGTGAAGAAGGAAGAACGCAAATGACCCCCGACTTGATGAAGGCGGGGGCGAAGATCCGCGAGGAGCACGCCAAGATCGCCGCCACCCGGCCCGCCTCCGGCGGCGCGAGCTACGGCCGCGTGGTCACCGGCGAGCTGGACGTAGCGCACGGCGCCATCCTCTACCTCGACGACATCACCGTCAGCTTCGACGGCTTCAAGGCGCTGAACGCGCTGAGCCTGTCGATCAGCGCCGGCGAACTGCGCTGCATCATCGGCCCGAACGGCGCCGGCAAGACGACCATGATGGACGTCATCACCGGCAAGACGCGGCCCGACGCCGGCAAGGCCTTCTTCGGCTCGACCATCGACCTGCTGCGCATGCGCGAGAACGACATCGCCTCGATCGGCATCGGCCGCAAGTTCCAGAAGCCCACGGTGTTCGAGCAGCTGTCGGTGTTCGAGAACCTCGAGCTCGCGCTGAAGGCCGACCGCGGCGTGCGCTCGTCGATGTTCTTCCGCCTGTCGGGCCCGCAGCTCGACCGCATCGGCGAGATCCTCACGCTGATCCACCTGAAGGACAGCGCGCAGCGTGT
>CAZVLY010000383.1:0-3843 GCA_964628175.1 uncultured Piscinibacter sp.
TTCGACCTCGCGCCGCAGGCCGAGGACCTGCTGCGCGTGCTGAAGAACCACACCGGCACCTGGGACGTGAAGCCGGAGATCACGCGCAGCATGATCGAGATCGGCACCTCGATCCAGCGCCAGCATGCGGTGCTGCTGGCCGAGCTGCAGGACCTGCGCGACCAGCTCTCGCGTGGCGCGCGCAAGCTCAACATCGGCATCGCCGGCGGCGGCACGCATGCCTACCAGCAGTGGAGCCAGCAGAAGATCTACCCGGGCGAGCGATTCCACTACATCAGCGAGCTGTACGGCTACCTGGCCAAGCAGTTCACCGTGTTCGGCCAGCACGTGCACGTGGGCTGCGAGGATGGCGACCGCGCGCTGTGGCTGCTGCATGCACTCAGCCGCTACGTTCCCCATTTCATCGCGCTGTCGGCCTCCTCGCCCTTCGTGCAGGGCGTGGACACCGGCTTCGACTCGGCGCGGCTGAACTCGGTGTTCGCCTTCCCGCTGTCGGGCCGCGCGCCCTTCTGCCTCGGCTGGGACGAGTTCGGCAAGTACTTCGACAAGATGACCAGCACCGGCGTGGTCAACTCGATGAAGGACTTCTACTGGGACATCCGCCCCAAGCCCGAGTACGGCACCATCGAGCTGCGCGTGTGCGACACGCCGCTGACGGTCGAGAAGGCCGCCGCGCTGGCCTGCTACCTGCAATGCATCTGCCGCTACCTGCGCGAGCAGAAGCCCTTCGAACCGGCCGAGGACGACTACCTCGTCTACACCTTCAACCGTTTCCAGGCCTGCCGCTTCGGCCTGGACGGCGAGATCGTCGACCCGAAGACGAAGGAGCGCACGCGGCTGCGCGACGACATCCTGCGCACGCTGGCGCGGGTCGACGAACACGCGCTGGACCTGCAGGCGCTGGACGCCAGCAACCTGATCCGAGAGAGCCTGTTCGCCGGCAACGACGCCCAGTGGCTGCGCGGCCAGCGCAGCGCCGGCAGGCCGCTGTCGGCGGTGGTCGAGGCCGCGACGCAGCGCTGGATGGGCGCGAGCTGAGCCGCCGAAGCGAGGCGCCTGTGCAACTGTGCAGCGCAGGCGGCTCAGTCAGGCCGACGCTGGCCAGCTTCGCAGGGCCTTCGCTCTGGCCCGAGGCCTAAGGCCGCGGCCCGGGCAGCGTCGGCGGGTTCGGGTGCAGCCGTGCCATCGCATGGCTGTCGACAAAGGCGCCGTCGCGCATCGCGAAGGCCCGGTTCGTGCCCTCGATCTCGAAGCCGAACTTGCGGTACAGCGCGATCGCCGGCTCGTTGTCGACATAGACATTGAGCTCCAGGCGCAGCACGCCGGCCCAGTTGTCGGCGTAGTCGCACATCGCCGCCATCAGCGCGCTGCCCACGCCGCGCCGCTGTGCCGAGGGCGCCACCGAGATGCCCAGGTACATCACGTGGCGCCGGCGCAGCTGCGGCCCTGCCGGGTGCAGGCCACTGGAGCCCACCACCTCGCCATCGAGCTCGGCGCTGAGCAGCAGGTCCGGCTTGCCGGGCGCAGTCGATTCGCTCAGGCGCGCGTGCCAGAGCTCCTCGTTGGGCATCGGCAGCTGCATGAGATTGCCGAACACCGAGGGGTGGGACATCAGCCGCGCGTAGGCGGCGGCATCTCGGGGGGTGGCGCGGCGGACGGTGATGCTCATCAAGCGGTCTCCTGCGGCCGCTATCGTATGCTGGGCCCATGACACCCCACCGAATCGGCTGCGCCGCCGTGCTCGCGCTGCTGCTGTCCGCCTGCGCGACGCCGATGCCGCCGATGCCCGACGCCCAGGTCATCGTATTCGGCGAGCAGCACGACCAGCCCGATCACCAGCGGCAGACCGAGCAGGCGCTGCGCCGGCTGGCCGCCGAGGGCCAGCTCGCCGCAGTGGTCATCGAGATGGCCGAACAGGGCCGCAGCACCGCCGGCCTGCCGCGCGATGCCGATGCCGCCAGCGTGCGCGGCGCGCTCGCCTGGTCGGGCTGGGAGTGGCCGGTCTACGAAGGCGTGGTGATGGCCGCCGTGCGCGCCGGCGTGCCGGTGCTCGGCGGCAACCTGCCACGCGCGAAGATGCGCGAGACCATGGGCGATGCGGCGCGCGATGGCCTGGTCGACGCCGCGGTGCGCGAGCGCCTGGCGGTGGCCGTGCGCGACGGTCATTGCGGCATGCTGCCGGCGACGCAGGAGCCGGGCATGGTGCGCATCCAGATCGGCCGGGACCAGGCCATGGCCGACACCGTGGCCGCGGCGCTGAAGCCCGGGCAGCGCGTGCTGCTGCTCACCGGTGCGCAGCATGCGTCGCGCGATCGCGGCGTGCCGCTGCACCTGGCGCTGCGCCACGGCGCACCGAGCGTGCACGTGGTGATCTTCGGCGATCGCTCGATCGGTCTGGCGGCCGACGAGCTGCGCAGCGCGAGATTCACGCCGCGGCCGGACCCCTGCGAGGGCCTGCGCGAGCGGCTCGCGAAGCCGCCCGCGAAGACCTGACCCGGCTCAGGCGCGCTCGGCCACCCAGGCCGGCACCGAGGCCAGCGCTTCGCCGATGCGGCTCGGATCGGTGCCGCCGGCCATGGCCATGTCCGGCTTGCCGCCGCCCTTGCCGCCGACCTGCTGCGCGACGAAGTTGACCAGCTCGCCGGCCTTCAGCTTGCCGATGCGGTCGGCGGTGACGCCGGCGGCGATCTGCACCTTGCCGCCCTCCACCGTGGCCAGCACGATGGCGGCGCTCTTCAGCTTGTCCTTGAGCTTGTCGAGCGTCTCGCGCAGCGTCTTCGCGTCGGCGCCGTCGAGCAGCGCGGCCAGCACCTTCAGGCCCTTCACGTCGACCGCCTGGGCAAGCAATTCGTCACCCTGCGCCGACGCGAGCTTGCCCTTCATCGCGGCCAGCTCCTTCTCGAGCGAGCGCACCTGCTCGAGCACCTGCGCGAGCCGCGCCGGCACTTCCGCCGGCGCCGCCTTCAGCGTGCCGGCGATGCGGTTCACCGTGCCTTCGAGCGACTGCAGGTAGGCCAGCGCATTGCCGCCGGTCACCGCCTCGACGCGGCGCACGCCGGCGGCCACGCCGCTCTCGGCGACGATCTTGAACAGGCCGATGTCGCCGGTGCGCTGCACGTGCGTGCCTCCGCACAGCTCGCGGCTGCTGCCGATGTCGAGCACGCGCACTTCGTCGCCGTATTTCTCGCCGAACAGCATCATCGCGCCGGTCTTCTGCGCGTCGTCGATGCCCATCACGCGCGCCTGCGTGGCCGCGTTGGCGAGGATCTCGGCGTTGACGATCGCCTCGATGCGGCCGATCTGCTCCGGCGTCACCGGCGCGTTGTGCGCGAAGTCGAAGCGCGTGCGCTCGGCGTTGACCAGCGAGCCCTTCTGCTGCACGTGGCCGCCCAGCACCTCGCGCAGCGCCTTGTGCATCAGGTGGGTGACGCTGTGGTTGCGCATGGTCTTCGCGCGTTGCTCGGCATCGACGCGGGCGACGAACATGTCGCCCACCTCCACCTCGCCCTCGACGATGCGGCCGGTGTGGCCGTGCACGCTGGCCTGCACCTTGACGGTGTCTTCGACGAGCACGCGGGCGCGCGCATTGCGCAGCTCGCCGGTGTCGCCGACCTGGCCGCCGCTCTCGGCATAGAAGGGCGTGTGGTCGAGCACGATGACCACGTCGTCGCCGGCGCGAGCCTTGCGCACCGGCGTGCCGTCGACGTACATCGCGGTCACCTGGCTGTGTTCGCACACCAGGTGCTCGTAGCCGTGGAAGGTCGTGGCCGCGCCGTCGTACTCCAGGCCGGCGGCCATCTTGAACTTGCCGGCGGCACGCGCCTGCTCGCGCTGGCGGTTCAT
>CAZVLY010000384.1:0-3839 GCA_964628175.1 uncultured Piscinibacter sp.
GACTTGCGCTGCGCCGCCATCGTGTCGAAGTCGGCCGCGGTGATGTCGCCGGTGATGTAGACCCCGTCGAAGCACGAGGCCTCGAAGCCCTGCAGCTTCGGGTTCAAGGTCGCAACCACCTTCTTCATCGCCGCCACGTCCTGATAGATCAGCGCGTCGGCGCCGATGTACTGGCGAATCTCCTCGTTGCTGCGGTTGTGGGCAATGAGCTCATCCTTGGTCGGCATGTCGATGCCGTAGACGTTCGGGAAGCGCACCGGCGGCGCGGCCGAGGCCATGTAGACCTTGCGGGCACCCGCGTCGCGCGCCATCTGCACGATCTCCTTCGAGGTCGTGCCGCGCACGATCGAGTCATCGACCAGCAGCACGTTGCGTCCCTTGAACTCCGACGCGATCGCATTGAGCTTCTGGCGCACCGACTTCTTGCGCATGCCCTGCCCCGGCATGATGAAAGTGCGGCCGACATAGCGGTTCTTCACGAAGCCCTCGCGGTACGGCTTGCCCAGCTTCTGCGCGAGCTGCATCGCCGAGGGGCGGCTCGATTCCGGGATCGGGATCACCACGTCGATCTCGTTGGGCGGCATGGTGGAGATGACGCGCTGCGCCAGCGTCTCGCCCATGTTCAGCCGTGCCTGGTAGACCGACACGCCGTCCATCACCGAGTCGGGCCGGGCGAGGTAGACGTACTCGAACATGCACGGGTTCAGGCTCGGGTGCTCGGCGCACTGCTGCGCATGCACGCGGCCGGCGAGGTCGATGAAGACCGCCTCGCCCGGGGCCACGTCACGCACGAGCTTGTGCCCCGTGCCTTCGAGCGCGACCGATTCGCTGGCCACCATGGTCTCGGGGCCTTCGGGAGTCTGCGCCTCGCCGAAGCACAGTGGCCGGATGCCGAACGGGTCGCGGAAAGCCAGCAGGCCGTGACCGGCGATCAGTGCGATGACCGCGTAGGAGCCCTTCAGGCGCTTGTGCACCGCCCCCACCGCCCGGAAGATCGACTCCGGCGTCAGCGGCAGATCGCGCGCCACCTGCTCGAGTTCGTGGGCTACCACGTTGATCAGCACCTCGGTGTCGCTCTCGGTGTTGATGTGGCGGCGGTCGACGTCGAAGAGCTCCTTCTTCAGCGCCTGCGCGTTGGTCAGATTGCCGTTGTGCACCAGCACGATGCCGAACGGCGCGTTGACGTAGAAGGGCTGCGCCTCCTCTTCGCTGTACGCGTTGCCGGCCGTCGGATAGCGCACCTGCCCCAGCCCCACGTTGCCCGGCAGCCCCCGCATGTTGCGGGTGCGGAACACGTCGCGCACCATGCCGCGCGCCTTGTGCATGAAGCACTTCGTGCCGAGCATGGTGACGATCCCGGCCGCGTCCTGGCCGCGATGCTGCAACAGCAGCAAGGCGTCGTAGATCAACTGGTTGACCGGCGAGCGGGAGATCACACCGACGATGCCACACATGTCATCAACTCCTGTTCATCGCAGCGTGCCCATCAGGCACGGCGAAGGTGACCGGCCACCTGGGGCGGCAGCAACGGCATCAGACCGTCGAGCAGCGCGGCCAGCACCCCGGCGCCGCGCGATTGTTGCCAGGCCATCGACTTGGCCGCCGGCGTGAGCCCCACCGCCACGGCCACCGCGAGCAGCAGCACCACGCCGCGCAGCAGGCCGAAGAAGACGCCCAGGCCACGATCGACGAAGCTCAGCGGCGTGGCATGCAGGACGAGCCGGATCAGCCGCGCCGCGATCGCCCAGACGATCAGCGCGCCGACGAAGACCGCGGCAAACGCGACCGCGAGGTTCAGCGCCGAGCCGCTCGCTCCAATCGGGAGATAGGGAGCGACCTGCGGAGAAAACCATTGCGCCGCGAACCATGCGGCCACCCAGCCGACCAGCGACAGCAGTTCGAACACGAAGCCGCGGATCGCGCCGACGATCACCGAGATCATCAGCACGGCGAGCAAGACGGCGTCGACCCAACCGATCTGCAGGATCTGCGACATGTCCATGGCGCGCCGTCAGAGGGTCAGCACCACGGCGTTGAGTCCGGCGGCCTTGGCTTTGGCGAGCGCCTTTTCGGCCTCGTCGCGCGAATCGAACGGGCCGGCGCGTACACGTGTGCGGTTGCCGCTCGAGGTCTCGACGACCTGGGTGTAGCTCTTCAAGCCCAGCTTCTCGACTTTGGCGCGCATCTCGCGCGCCGCGGCTCCGTCGGCAAAGGCACCCACCTGCACGACGAACCGACCCGCCTCGCGCGCCGCGTCGGGTTTCGCCGCGGCCACTGCCGGCTTTGCGGCGTCCTTGCCTTCGAGCAGGGCCTTCGCGCGGGTGGCTTCGGGGGCCGGTGCCGCCGCTGCGGCGGGCGGGTGCGCCTCGGCTACGGGCTTCTTCGGCGGCTCGGCCGCGGGCCCCGCAGGTCTGGGGGCGGCCGCGCTGGCGGGGACAGGCGTCACGCGTACAACTTCGGCGGTCGCCTGCGGCACAGCCTCGTCGCGCGCTGCGGCCAGCGGCGCCGAGGCTTTGGCAGCGGCAGGCCGCACCGGAGGCATGGGCAGCGCCGGCGCACCATCCTTGCGGGGAATCTCGATGGGGATGTCGACCGGGATCGGCCGGGGCTGCGTCTCGAACACCAGCGGAAAGCCGATCACGCCGGCCATCACCAGCACCGCGGCACCCATCAGCCGACGGCGCGCGCGCGTGCGGGCCGCCGCGATCGCATCGCCCGACTCGGTGGGTCTGGGCGGCACGTCGGCACCGCTGTTGCGGCGCTGGAAAATGGACAGCAGACCCATGCGATGCGTCAGGTGCGAGTAGGCGGTGAGGGTCGGCGCGCCACACCCTCTTGCGCGAGGATGCCGGCCGCTTGCTGCGATGCTCAGCCGACGTGCCGCGCCCCGAGCCGGGGCACGCCGTCCTTCAACACGCCGCCGACGGTGTAGAACGATCCGAAGACGACGATTCTATCAGCGGGGTCCGCTGCAGCCAGCGCAGCGGCCAGCGCCGCCCGGGGGTCGGCATGGCGATGGACGCTCACCGGTCCGGGAGGCTTTGCAGCGCTCGCGGCGTGGATGTCGGCGAGTTCCTGCGCGCGCGCAGCGCGCGGCAGCGGCAGGTCGGTGAAATGCCATGAATCGACCCGCGGCACCATGCGCGCGATGATGGCCGTCAGGTCCTTGTCGCGCATCGCGCCGAACACGGCATGGGTACGCGGGTGAAAGCCCATCTGGTCGAGGTTCTGCGCCAGCGCCGCCACCGAATGCGGGTTGTGCGCGACGTCCAGCACCAGCGTGGGCTGCCCGGCGACGATCTGAAAGCGGCCCGGCAGTTCGACCAGTGCGAAACCATTGCGCACGGCCTGGGCGGTGATCGGCAGCACCGCACGCATCGCCTCGAACGCCGCCAACGCACCGGCGGCATTGAGCAGCTGGTTCGCCCCGCGCAGCGCCGGATAGGCCAGGCCGTTGTAGCGGCGCTCGCGTCCCGCCCAGTTCCATTGCTGCCGATCGCCGGCGTAGTTGAAGTCTCGGCCGAACAGCCACAGGTCGGCGCCGATGCGCTCGGCCTCGGCGATCACGCTTTGCGGCGGCATCGGGTCGCTGACGACCACGGGCTTGCCCGCGCGCATGATGCCGGCCTTCTCGCGCCCGATCGACTCGCGATCGGGCCCGAGGAATTCCATGTGGTCCAGGTCGATGCTGGTGATGATCGCGCAGTCGGCATCGAAGGCGTTGACCGCGTCGAAGCGCCCGCCCAGGCCCACTTCGAGGATCACCAGGTCCAGCGGCGCCTGCGACAGCAGGCGCGCGATCGCCAGCGTCGTGAACTCGAAGATGCTCAGCGTGATCT
>CAZVLY010000385.1:0-796 GCA_964628175.1 uncultured Piscinibacter sp.
ATCCTGCGGCCAGCACGACCTTGAACGGACTCCAGCAGTAGCCGGCCCAGTGGGGAGAGAGGTCCGTGACGAAGCGGGGGCTTGCGATCGGATCGGTCGGCAGGTCCACCTCCTGCCACCCGATGCAGGCGCCGCGTCCACCGGCCGCATATAGCCGGAAACGCTGCTGGTTGTCGGCGCGGATACGGCACTGGGCGTCGGCAACCATGTAGTCGGCGCCATTGCGGTGGGCTTCGCCATGGGCGAACCAGTCGCCGGCGGTGCAGCTCGGAACGAGTTCGACCTCGACGCTCAGATCACGCCGAGTCGTGAAGTTGCCGATGCCGCTGTAGATCTGGCAGAGCTTCGTGGTCGTGCCGGCAGGCGTGGCGACTTCGCTGGTGGTGCAACCGCTGTAGTACGCGGCCAGGCTGCCAAGATCGATCGAAGGATTGCGCGCGATGCGACTCGCGGCGGCCACGGCCGGGTCGTTCGCACCGATGGCTGGACGGGGCGTGTTGGCCGAGTTGACCGCGTTGCGCAGCGCCTGGCAGGTCGGGTCGTTCGGTGTCAGTGCACACGCGGCGAGCTTGGCATTGGCGTCGGCGCCCAGGCTCGGCCTGCCGGCGTAAGCGGTCTCCGGAGGCGCATTCGTGTACCCGGGCACGACCGCCGTGGCGCTGGGGGCGTTGACCAGTCCCCGGATCACCGCGTTGGCGGCCGTGCCGGCGGCCACGCCCTGTTCATGCGACTGGGCGAAGACCTCAATCCGCGCGAGCAGGAACGAGGAGATCATCAGCCACACGACGAAGCGTCT
>CAZVLY010000385.1:806-3817 GCA_964628175.1 uncultured Piscinibacter sp.
GAAGCACGTACCGGCGGCGCACGGCACTGCGACGGCTCCCGCCTTCAGGAGCACGAAGGTCGGTGTGGCGGAGATCGAGAACCTGTCGAAGGCCTGCGGATCGATCTGGAAGCCGACCTTGCGCTGCCCGATCAGGGCTTGTGCGCGCAGGACAGTCTTCTGCAGCGAGCCATCCACAAACCCTCGCAGCACCAGCGTCGCCCGTGCGCGGGCAGCCTGGTCGACGAGTCGGGCCAGGGTCGCGTCGGGCATGGAGAAGCTGACGAACACCAGCAGGGCCGGCGCCTCGTTGATGGTGGCCGCGCCGGGCGCCGGCTGGCCCATCGCCTCGTAGCCCTTCGCGATCGCGCCGAGGTCGATCCGCCGCTGGGTCAGCGGCTGGGGCAGGGCATCGAGCCTCGGGGCCGCCGGCACCGGCACGCGGGCCAGTTCCGCGTCGGTGGGCATACGGTTCTTCCTTGCTGCCCGCTCGATGTCCTGGTCGGTGATCACCGGCTGCGACTTCGCCGCTCGCGCGACATCGGCCTCGGAGACGATCGGCTTCGGAGCTTGCGCAGGCTGTGCGCTCGACGCGATCGGCAGGATCGCGCACAGGCCTGCCATGCAGGTGCTGCGCGCGCGCTGGGGCCAGGACGCGGTGCGGTCAGTAGCCCACACAGCAGTTCCTCTTGCGGAAGAGCATGAAGGCGAAGTCCTCGCCGCGGACCGGGAACTCCTTGCCGGCGCCCCACAGCACGGTGGTCCGGCCGAAGGGCTGGCAGCACTTGCCGTCGATCTTGTCGGTGGTGGGCGTCGGGTAAGTCAGCTGGGTCTTGTAGGCCGTCTTGTCCATGATCGGCTCGAGGTACGGCCCGCAGAGCCCCGGCGTGCCGTGCCAGCCCCAGGCGAGCAACTCGCGGTGCATCTTTGCGGTCAGGCGCTGGCTGAGCAGGGCGGCCGAGCGCACGCCGCCCACGTGGTACGGGACCTGGCCGTCCATCGGGTAGATGGCGCCCTGGCAGCCGGCACACCAGAAGAGGGTGTTGAGGCCGAAGCCCACGGTCGCGGCCACGCAGTCGGCCGCGCAGGCTGCGATCGCCACGGGGTTCGCGAACAGGACGGCGTCCGGGTTCAGCAGCAACGTCAGTTCATCGTCGTTCCACAGCGGATCCACTTCGGTCAGATACGCGAGGTCGAAGCTGCCGCGTTCCAGGCAGGGGAAGTCGGTCACGACCTCGAGCCAGTACAGGACCGGGTTCACGTAGAAGTGCGCCTGGTAGAAGCTGCCGCCGTCGCCATCGCCCTCGGGGCGAGTGAAACGTGCGGCTTCCGGTGCTGCGATGCCGGGGTCGAGGTTCAGGCCGCCGAGAGATGGCAGGCAGAAGGGCTTGCGCACGACCTCGACGTGGCGGGCGGGCTCCCAGAAGCCGACCGACAGGCCGATGGTCGGGTTGACGCCGCAACTGCAGACCGGCGTGCCCGGGTTCCCGTTGTCCTCCTGGCCGCCAAAGTTACCGATCGTGGCGCCGCCGATCGACAGCGGCAGGATGCACGACCAGCAGATGTCGGTGATCGGATTCGGAAAGCGCCCCGTGCAGGTGGCGATCGACGCGGCCGCAGCGGTGAACGACGCCAGGCAGAGCAGGGCAGAGAGCAGGGATCTGAGAGCGGATTTCATCGCACGGTCACCTCGTCGATGCGCAGCCTGGAACCCTCCTGCGAGACGATGGCCGGGACGCCCGTGATGCCCAGCTTGCGGACGAGCGTGCCCTCCTGGTCGTAGTACACGGGCGTGTTCCAGGCCTTCATGAGGTCGATGTAGCTGCCACCGACCAGGATCGGCTTGACGCGGCCCTGGTAGCGCGCGATCAGCTCCCGCGCCTTCGCGATCTGGCGTGCGTCACGGGCGTCGAAGAACAGCAGGTGCTTGGACAGGGACACCACGTCGAGCGGGTTCTTGCGCAGTCCGGCGGGAAACAGCACGGCGCCGGTCTCGTCGACGACGTTGCGGTCGAGCGTGAAGCTCGGATCGAAGTAGTAGGTGCGCGGCACCTCGCTGAGGCGCAGGCCCGGCACGGGCTTGGGGTTCAGCACGGACTCGCTGGCCCGCGCCCGGGCCAGTTGCTCGAACTTCGCGAGTTCTCCGCTGCGCTCCTTCTCACGCAGCCGAGTCATGATGTGGTCGAGAAGGTTCTGCTCGGCGATGGGGTAGGTCGGGCCGATCCTGCCGAGGTTCTCGGCCTGGCCCAGACCGCACGCGACCAGGGCCCAGCCGATGGCCACAGCCCTGACCGATACGGTGCGCCAGCGCATCTCAGCCCCTGGGGCAGGCGATCGTGGCGCCGAGGCGCTGCACGGCCGCCGTGTCTTTCTGATGGGTGGCGCGCACCATCGCCATCAGCGTGGGATCACCGCTGCCTTCGGCGAAGGCGCGGCGCAGTTCGACGGTCTGCAGGGCACGGCCGCAGCGCTTGCGGAATGCCGCCATGTAGGCCTCTGCACCGACGCGCGCTGCAGGGGCGACCTGGGACAGCAGGGACAGGTAGGACTCGATCGGCAGGTCGCCTTCGATCGCCGGGGCGTCGCCCTGGGCATGCGCGGGTGCCGGGATCGTCAGGATCGACAGCATGGCGAGCAGCAAGGCGGCGCGTGTCAGAAAGCTCACGACGTTCTCCTCAGAGCAGCGGCCGCACCCGCGCCACGACGTCAGCCGTGCTGACCAGGCCACTGCTGCGGTAGCGCGAATCGAAGCTGTCGGCGCTGGTGCCCTGCACGTAGACATGGCCAGGCGGGATGACAGTGGGCGCAATCGGGTCCAGCGGCCGGCGGTCGAAGGTGTGGGTCTTGGCCCGGCCCACGTGCAGGCCGTTGATGAACACGTCGCGACCGTCGACGGTGACCACATCGCCAGCGACGCCGGCGATCCGCTTGAAGAAGGGCTGTCGCTTCAGGCCGGGGTAGTCGCGCTCCGCGGCTTCGCCATCGAAGGCGTAGACGATGAGGTCGCCGCGCGCCAGCGGCATGGGCCCGTG
>CAZVLY010000386.1:0-3815 GCA_964628175.1 uncultured Piscinibacter sp.
CCCCGCCGGGGCGCAGGCTCGGCACATGCTCACCTACACCGCCTGCGGTGACGGGGCGGCGGTAGCCGCCTACCGGACCGACGTCGCCGCGCGGGCCGTCGAAGCGGCCGAGGAAGTTGGAGATCAGGTAGCCGTCGACGTAGGCCAGGCCGCGCGACGGTTGCAGGGTGCCGAAGCTGCGCCCGCCGATCATCGAATTGCGGTCGCCGATGTAGCGCTTGCGGATGCTGGTGTTGGGCACGTACTTCAGCGCGTCCTCCGGATTGAAGAGGTTCTGCTCGCGCAGGTCTTCGGCGGTCTTGCTGGCGCTGTTGCTGGGCACGTCGGCGGCCAGGCCGCTGCGCACGCCGCTGCCGGACACGAGCACGGGCGCGAGCTGCTGGTCGGTGGCGACGCCCTGGGCGCGCGCCGGGAGTGACATGGCGGCGGTGGCCAGCGCGATGGCGCCGAGCCGCCACGGCCCGGCGGGAGTTCGGTGTGTTGTCATGGTCCTGCTGTCGATGAAGGCCGCGCCGGTGGCGGCGCGTTTCGGTGACCTGCGCGAACGCACGGTCACCGCGTCTGGGCCGGGGCGCGCCAGGGCGGCGCCACGCGGCGGCAGATCAGCAGGAGGCGGGTGGGGCGCGTGGCCGGGCGGCGGCCCACGCGAACAGCGGGGATGGCGACTGCGCAAACAGCGCAGGCAGAAGGTCGGCACCGGCGATGGCGAAGCTTGCCGCCGATTCGGCCACCGGCAGGGCCGGAGCGCTGCCGATCTGGCCGCACAGCGGACAATGGCCGAGGTGCGTGCCGGCCTCGGCCTGCGAGCCGGTGGCGCCGGCCGCATCGGCCACAACCACCTTGCCGCCCGCCACCGAGCAGATTTCCGCCCAGGGGTTGCCGGGGCTGGAGGCCGCCAGCGCGTGCGACACCGTCGGCGCGAGCGCCAAGCCCAGCATCGCGAAGATCGCGAGCCAGGTGGCTTGGCGGAAGAATCGACGGACGACTTGCACGGCGCGATCTTAGCAAGCGTCACGCCGGCGCCGGTTCCCGCAGCCGCGGGTAGGAAGCACCCGCAGTCGGCATGCCCATAATCGCGCATGAGCATCCAGACCGACGATTTCGCGCCCGCGCGGCGGGTGGTCAGCGCCGCGCCGGCCTCGCCGAACGAGGAGGCGATCGAGCGCGCCCTGCGCCCCAAGGGCCTGGATGACTATGTCGGCCAGGCCAAGGTGCGCGAGCAGCTGGAGATCTTCATCGGCGCGGCGCGCAAGCGCAGCGAGGCGATGGACCACGTGCTGCTGTTCGGCCCGCCGGGCCTGGGCAAGACGACGCTGAGCCACATCATCGCCAACGAGCTCGGCGTGAACCTGCGCTCGACCTCCGGCCCGGTGCTGGAGAAACCCAAGGACCTGGCGGCGATCCTCACCAACCTCGAGCGCAACGACGTGCTCTTCATCGACGAGATCCACCGGCTCAGCCCGGTCGTCGAGGAGATCCTCTACCCCGCGCTGGAGGACTACCAGATCGACATCATGATCGGCGAGGGCCCGGCGGCGCGCTCGATCAAGCTCGACCTGCAGCCCTTCACGCTGGTGGGCGCCACCACGCGCGCGGGCATGCTGACCAACCCGCTGCGCGACCGCTTCGGCATCGTCGCGCGGCTGGAGTTCTATACCGCCGAGGAGCTCGCGCGCATCGTGCGCCGCTCGGCCGGGCTGCTCAACGTCTCCACCGACGAGGAAGGCGCCGCCGAGATCGCGCGGCGCTCGCGCGGCACGCCGCGCATCGCCAACCGGCTGCTGCGCCGCGTGCGCGACTACGTCGAAGTCAAGGGTGATGGCCGCATCGTCAGGGCGCAGGCCGAGCTGGCGCTGAAGATGCTCGACGTCGACCCGCTCGGCTTCGACCTGATGGACCGCAAGCTGCTCGAGGCGGTGATCCATCGCTTCGACGGCGGGCCGGTGGGGCTGGACAACGTCGCCGCCGCCATCGGCGAGGAGCGCGACACCATCGAGGACGTGATCGAGCCCTACCTGATCCAGCAGGGCTTCCTGCAGCGCACGCCGCGCGGGCGCATCGCCACGCTGGCGGCGTACCGGCACCTGGGCGTCACGCCGCCGCGGACGCCGGGCGCACCGGAACTCTTCGACGAGTAGCGCGGCGCCTAGGGCTTGTCGGCCTGGCGCCGCTTCTGCCAGGCCAGCAGTTCGCCGACGAACCCGCGGCGGAACGCGACCACGCAGACGACGAAGATCACGCCGATGATCACGGTCACCCACGAGCCGACGCGGTCGGCGAGGAAGTTCTGCAAGCCGATGATGGTGAAGGCGCCGATCACCGGCCCGGCGAAGGTGCCCATGCCGCCGAGCAGGGTCATCAGCACCACCTCGCCGGACAGCGACCAGTGCGCGTCCGACAGCGTGGCGAAGCCCAGCACCAGCGTCTTCAGCGAGCCGGCCAGGCCGGCCAGGCCGGTGGACAGCACGAAGGCGAGCAGCTTGTAGCGGTCGACGTCGTAGCCCAGCGAGATGGCGCGCGGCTCGTTCTCGCGGATCGCCTTGAGCACCTGGCCGTAGGGCGAGTGCACCACGCGCACGATGAACAGGAACACGGCGACGAACACCGCCAGCACGACGAAGTACAGCACCGTGTCGTTGGCCAGGTCGATCAGGCCGAACAGCTTGCCGCGCGGCACGCCCTGCAGGCCGTCCTCGCCGCCGGTGAACGGCGCCTGCAGCCAGACGAAGTAGACCATCTGCGCCATCGCCAGCGTGATCATCGCGAAGTAGATGCCCTGGCGGCGGATGGCGATCGCACCGACCACCAGGCCGATCGCGGCGGCGAGCAGCGTGCCGGCGAGCACGCCCAGTTCCGGCGAGAAGCCGGCGCTCTTGACCAGCCAGCCGGTCGCGTAGGCCGCCGCGCCGAGGTAGGCCGCGTGGCCGAAGGAGAGCAGCCCGGTGTAGCCGAGCAGCAGGTTGAAGGCGCAGGCGAAGATCGCGAAGCACAGCGCCTTCATCATGAAGATCGGGTACAGGCCGATGAAAGGCGCCATCACCAGGATGGCCAGCCCCACGAGCCAGGCGATGCGGCCGAGTCGTTCGGTCGTCATCACTTCTCCTTCCCGAACAGCCCGGCGGGCCGGATGACCAGCACGATGGCCATGATGACGAACACGACGATGCTCGAGGCCTCGGGATAGAACACCTTGGTCAGGCCCTCGATGATGCCCAGCACCAGGCCGGTGAGGATGGAGCCGAGGATGGAGCCCATGCCGCCGATCACCACCACGGCGAAGACGACGATGATCAGGTTGCTGCCCATCAGCGGCGTGATCTGGATGACCGGTGCGGCGAGCACCCCGGCGATCGCGGCCAGGCCGGCGCCGCCGGCGTAGGTGAGCATCACCATCATCGGCACGTTGACGCCGAAGGCCTGCACCAGCGCCGGGTTCTCGGTGCCGGCGCGCAGGTAGGAGCCCAGCCGGGTGCGTTCGATCACGTACCAGGTGACCAGGCAGACGATCAGCGAGGCCAGCACCACGAAGGCGCGGTAGTTCGGCAGCACCATGAAGCCGAGGTTGGTGGCCCCCTGCAGCAGCTCGGGCACCGGGTACTGCTGGCCCGACACGCCGAACTGGTCGCGGAAGATGCCCTCGGCGATCAGCGCCAGGCCGAATGTCAGCAGCAGGCCGTAGATCGGGTCGATGCGGTAGAGCTGGCGCAGCAGCGTGCGCTCGATCAGCACGCCCAGCGCGCCCACCACCACCGGCGCGATGACCAGGGCCGCCCAGAAGTTGATGCCTGCGTACTCCAGGCAGGCCCAGGCCACGT
>CAZVLY010000387.1:0-3812 GCA_964628175.1 uncultured Piscinibacter sp.
ACAGGCCCCAGCAGCGGCGGTTCGCTGCCGGCGGGTTGGCCACGCTGTCGTCGGGGCCCGAGGCGCGGGTAGTCATGGCGCCATCGACCACCAGCTTCAGATGGCGGCACTCGCTGTCGCGGGCCTGCGCACCGCCGGCCCGGGCCACGGCCTCGTAGCGCGAGTCGTTCGCGGTGATCACCTCCAGCGTGTAGTGGCCGGCACTCGTTGCCGCTGGCAGGCGCAGCTGGGCCAGCGTGGCGTAGCCGCGGTGGTTGATGAACCAGCGCTCCTGCGAGATCTGCACCTGCGTCAGCGCGACCAGCGCATCGGTGCGACGTGCCTTCTGCAGGCTGCCCTGGAAGCTCGGGTAGGCGATGCTGGACAGGATGCTGGCGATGCCCAGCACGCTCAGCACCTCGATCAGTGTGAAGCCGCGGCTGATGCGGGCGGGCGTGCGATGGTGTTGCATGGCGGTCTCCTTTCAGCAGGCGGGGTAGCCGGGCACGGCGGCCAGAGGCGAGCAGCTGCGCACCCGGCCCATGACGTTGACGACGTGGTGGATGGCGCGGCCGTCGCTGGCGACGACGCGCCAGGTGGCGCTCGGCGTGGCGGTGCCGTGCTGCGGATCGAAGGCGATCGACGCGCTGTTCGATTGCACGGTGAGCCGGTCGGCCGTGGTCCAGCCCACGCTGCGCAGCAGCGTCGCGCCGGTGGCGCAAAGGCCGCTGCCGTCGGCGGCGCAACTGCACAGGTCGGCCGCGCCGGTGTGCACCAGGTAGCACTTGGCCGCTGCCTGCCAGCTCACCCGCACGACGCGGTTGCGTGCGATGGACTCGTTGCGGGCGAGCTGCAGATCGGCGGCGAGCTGGCTCGCACCGGCTTCGAGCCGGCGATGGTCGATCAGGCGATTGAGGCTCGGTGCTGCCGCAGTGGCCGCCGTGGCCACGATGGCCATGACGACGGCGGCCTCGACGAGTGTCAGTCCGCGCTGGAGGTGCTGTGTCTGCATGCCGTGCTCCGTTGGAAACGATGCACGGACTGTAGGAATCGCGGCCGCCTTGCGCGTCCCGCACAGGGGCGAACGGCGCGGCCCCGCTGCGGGGCGCCCAGGCCGGGTTCCCCCGGGCGGGGGATGCCTCTCAAATATCCCGGATCAGCTGCCGGAACTCGTCCACGTCCTCGAAGCTGCGGTACACCGACGCGAAGCGCACATAGGCCACCTTGTCGATGCGCTTGAGCTCGCGCATGACCAGCTCGCCCAGGCGGGTGGAGGCCACCTCCTTGGCGCCGCTGTTGAGCAGCTTCTCCTGGATGCGCTCGACCGCGGCGTCGATCTGCTCCACGCTCACCGGGCGCTTGCGCAGCGCCAGCGCCATCGAGGCGCGCAGCTTGGCGAGCTCGAAGTCGGCGCGCGTGCCGTCCTTCTTGACCACCGAGGGCAGGGCGATTTCGGCACGCTCGTAGGTGGTGAACCGCTTGTCGCAGGACTGGCAGCGCCGCCGCCGGCGCACGACGTCACCCTCGTCGGACTCTCGCGTCTCGACGACCTGGGTGTCTACGTGGCTGCAGAAAGGGCAGCGCATGCCGTGCCGGCAGCCGCGTCAGCGGTAGACCGGGAAGTCCTTGGTCAGGGCCGCGACCTTGGCGCGCACGGCGGCGATGTTGGCCTCGTCGTGCGGCTTGTCGAGCACGTCGGCGATCAGGTTGGCGGTCAGGCGGGCCTGCTCTTCCTTGAAGCCGCGCGTGGTCATCGCCGGCGAGCCCAGGCGGATGCCGCTGGTCACCATCGGCTTCTGCGGGTCGTTCGGGATGCCGTTCTTGTTGCAGGTCATGTGCGCCGTGCCCAGGATGGCTTCGGCTTCCTTGCCGGTCAGGCCCTTGGGACGCAGGTCGACCAGCATCACGTGGCTCTCGGTGCGGCCGCTGACGATGCGCAGGCCACGCGAGACGAGTGCCTCGGCCATCGCCTGGGCGTTCTTCACCACCTGCTGCTGGTAGACCTTGAACTCGGGCGACAGTGCCTCCTTGAAGGCCACCGCCTTGCCGGCGATCACGTGCATGAGCGGGCCACCCTGGATGCCGGGGAAGATCGCGCTGTTGACCTTCTTGGCGATCTCCTCGCCGCGCATCAGGATCAGGCCGCCCCGCGGGCCGCGCAGCGTCTTGTGCGTGGTCGTGGTCACGACGTCGGCGTGGGGCACCGGGTTCGGGTACACACCCGCGGCGATCAGCCCGGCGTAGTGCGCCATGTCGACCATGAAGTAGGCGCCGATCGCCTTGGCCACCTTGGCGAAGCGCTCGAAGTCGATGCGCAGCGCATAGGCCGAGGCGCCGGCGATGATCAGCTTCGGCTTGTGCTCGTGGGCCAGGCGCTCCATCGCGTCGTAGTCGATCTCTTCCTTGGCATTCAGCCCGTAGGAGACGACCTTGAACCACTTGCCGCTCATGTTCAGCGGCATGCCGTGGGTGAGGTGGCCGCCTTCGGCCAGGCTCATGCCCATGATCGTGTCGCCGGGCTGCAGCAGGCCGAAGAACACGCCCTGGTTGGCCTGCGAGCCGGAATTCGGCTGCACGTTGGCGAACTCGGCGCCGAACAGCTGCTTGGCGCGGTCGATGGCGAGCTGCTCGACCACGTCGACGTTCTCGCAGCCACCGTAGTAGCGGCGGCCCGGGTAACCCTCGGCGTACTTGTTGGTCAGCTGCGAGCCCTGTGCGGCCATCACCGCGGGAGACGCGTAGTTCTCCGATGCGATCAGCTCGATGTGGTCTTCCTGGCGCTGGTTCTCGCGCTGGATGGCGGCCCAGATCTCCGGGTCGATGTGGGCGACGGTGGAAACGGAACGGTCGAACATGTTGGCAGTCCTTGACAGCGGATGGACCCGGGGCCGGCCGCAAGGATTGCGGTCGCAGGGCTGCCCAGGCGAACGGCGGATCCGGTGCCCGCATCGGCAGGCTCCGACCACGCTTCCCGGTGGTTCACCACCTCAGGCCCCAGGGCGGGGCCGCATCGCCAGTCGCGCGGTGCCGCCAGTGTAGCGGAGGCGCGCCGGCGCTTCAGCGCAGGTAGGCGACCTGCTCCGGGTGCTCGGCTTCGCGAACCGGCGCCGCGGCCGGCTGCGCCGCAGGACGCTGCGCCGCGGAAGCGGCCGCGGCGGGCGCGGACACCGAGATCAGCGCGACATTCGCCGGCACCGACTTGCCGCCGGCCACCATGCGCAGGTTGTTCTGCTCGGCCAGCACCTTGCCGGCATAACCGCCGTCGTCCTCGAGGTTGGCCGCACCCACGTAGTAGCGCAGGCCGGCTTCCAGGCTGCCGGCGCGTGCGATGCACTCCTTGAGCACCTGCACGCCCACGCGCAGGTTGGTGACCGGGTCGAACGCCGCCAGGTTGCCGCCGAAGGCTTCGTACTTGTCGTCGTGGATCTTGGTCATCACCTGCATCAGGCCCTGCGCGCCGACCGTGCTCTGCGCAAACGGGTTGAAGCTCGATTCCACCGCCATGATGGCCAGGATCAGTGTCGGATCCAGCCCGGCGCGCTGGCCCACGTTCCAGGCTTCCTGGACGAGGCGGCTGATCGGCTCCGGCGCCACGCGGTAGCGTCGCGAGATCCAGTGCGCCACCGCAGCCTGCTGGCGGGTGAGTTCCTTCGGGTCGGTCGCGGTCGCGCGGTTGATGGCGTCTGGCTCGCTCAGCTGCGCGGCCAGCAGTTCGGCCGGCTCGGCCCGTGCTTCGTGGCGGGCCTGCAGCCAGCCCAGCACCGTGGTCTCGGCAGCATGGCGGAACTCGGGCTTGCCGAAGGTGAACACCGCGGCGGCCACGAGCAGCAGCC
>CAZVLY010000388.1:0-3781 GCA_964628175.1 uncultured Piscinibacter sp.
GGCTCACCTCAGGCCGACGCTGGCCAGCTTCGCAGGGCCTTCGCTCTGGCCTGAGTCCGCGACTCTCTCAGCCTTCCTGCAGCGCGTCGTCCTGCGCGGACGGCGAGGCGAGCACGCCCTGCAGCCAGGCACCGGCTGCCAACCCGGCAATCACCCACAGCATCTGCAGGTTGCCCGCGCCCAGGCCGGCGATGGCCGGGCCGGGGCACACGCCGCTGAGGCCCCAGCCGATGCCGAACAGTGCCGAGCCGACGAAGGTGTCGCGGTGCATGCGTGCCGTATGCGCTTCGAAGGCGCCACCGAGCAGCGGCCTGCGGCGCCATCGCGGCACGAGCTGGTAGGCCAGCAGCGTGGCCAGCAGCGCGCCGCCCATCACCAGCATCAGCCCCCAGTCGCGGAACTGCAGGAAGGACAGCACCACCTCCGGCCGGATCATCCCGGACAGCGCCAGCCCGAAGCCGAACAGCGCGCCGGCGGCGAGCGTGGCCGTGGCGTTCTTCGTCTCGCCGCCGCTCATGGCGCCGCCCCGAGCGCCGCCAGCAGCTGCGCCGTGGCGAAGCCCGTCGCCATGAAGGTCAGCACGGCCAGCAGCGAGGGCAGCTTGAGCGAGCCGAGGCCGCAGATGCCGTGGCCCGAAGTGCAGCCACCGGCCAGGCGGGCGCCGAAGCCGGCGACCACGCCGCCGAGCAGCAGGCGCCAGGCCGGCACGCCGGTGCTCAGCGGCTCGGCCGGCCCGAGCGTCAGCCACCACAGCGCCGCGCCGACGACGAGGCCGAACGCGAGCTGCAGCCGCCAGCCGCGACTGGTCAGCCAGCGCGGCTGCTGGAAGAAGGCGCGCGCGCTGAGGTACGACCAGCTCGAGCTGAACACCGAACTCATGCCGGCCAGGCGGCCGGTGACCAGGTACAGCCAGGCCACGCCCAGGCCGATGCACAGGCCGCCGGCCAAGTAGTGCTGCCAGCCCAGGGGGAACAGAAACGACATGACGCGGACTCCGGGATCGTACTCAGTAGGGGATTGTCGGTGCGGGCGCAGGATGGCGCGTAGCATCGCGCGCCCAACCCGGAAGGACCCCCGTGATCGAACTGCTCACCTCCCCGCAGGCCTGGATCGCACTGGCCACGCTGACCGCCCTGGAGCTGGTACTGGGCATCGACAACATCATCTTCATCTCCATCCTGGTCGACAAGCTGCCGCGCGAGAAGCGCGAGCTGGCGCGGCGCATCGGGCTGTTCATGGCGATGTTCATGCGCATCGGCCTGCTGCTGGTGCTGGCCTGGATCGTCGGCCTGGTGGCGCCGCTGTTCACCGTGATGGGGCAGGAGATCTCGGGGCGCGACCTCATCCTCATCGCCGGCGGCCTGTTCCTCGTCTGGAAGGCCACCAACGAGATCCACGGCTCGCTCGAGGGCGAGGAAGGCGAGGCCAGCAGCGCGGTGAAGGCGACCTTCACCGCGGTGATCCTGCAGATCATGGTGATCGACATCGTCTTCTCGCTCGACTCGATCATCACCGCCGTGGGCATGGTCGACGACGTGCGCATCATGATCACGGCGGTCATCCTGTCGGTCGCGCTGATGATGCTGTTCGCGCGCGCCATCGGCGAGTTCGTCTCGGCGCACCCGAGCATCAAGATGCTGGCGCTGTCCTTCCTCGTGGTCGTCGGCGTGGTGCTGATCGCCGAGGGCTTCGACCACCGCGTGCCCAAGGGCTACGTCTACTTCGCGATGGCCTTCTCGGTCGCCGTCGAGATGCTCAACATCCACGCGCGCAAGCGCCGCGCCAAGCCGGTCGAGCTGCACAGCCCCTACCGCGAGGCCGCGCCGACCGACACGAAGCGCTAGCGCGGCGGCGCCTCCTGGCGCCAGCCGCCGCCGAGCACCTTGTAGAGCGTGGCCAGGTTCTGCGCCGACTGCGCCTGGCCCTGCACCAGCGACTGCTGCGCCGCGAACAGCGAGCGCTGCGCGTCGAGCAGCTCGAGGTAGCTGGTGGCACCGTTGCGGTAGCGCAGCTCGGCCAGGCGGCTGCGCGTGCGCTCGGCGTCCAGCTGGCGCTGCTGGGCACGCAGCTGCTCGCCGAGCGTGGCGCGGCCGGCCAGCGCATCGGCCACCTCGCGGAAGGCCACCTGCACGGCGCGCTCGTACTGCGCCACGGCGATGTCGCGGTTCACCTTCGCGAGCTGCAGGTTGCCCTGGTTGCGGCCGGCATCGAAGATCGGCTGCAGCAGCTGCGGCGCGAAGCTCCAGGCCGAGGAGCCCGACCTGAACAGGTCCGACAGGTGGCCGCTGGCCAGGCCGGCGCTGCCGGTCAGCGTGATGCGCGGGAAGAAGGTCGCGCGCGCCGCGCCGATGTTGGCATTCGCGGCGATCAGCTGCTGCTCGACCTGCCGCACGTCGGGCCGGCGCAGCAGCACCTCGGAGGGCAGGCCCACCGGCAGCTCGGGCAGGCCGGCGGCCGCGTCGACCGGCAGCCCGGCGGGCAGGTCGGCCGGCAGCGGCTGGCCGACCAGCAGCACCAGCGCGTTCTCGTCGAGCGCGCGCTGGCGCGTGGCCTGCGCGAGGCTGACGCGCGCCGCCTCGAGCAGCGCCTCGGCCTGGCGCAGGTCGAGCTCGGAGCTGGCGCCGTTGTCGAAGCGCAGCTTGATCAGGCGATGCGAGTCCTCGCGCGTGGCCACGGTCTGCTGCGTCACGCGCAGCAGCTCGTCGTCGGCGGCCAGCGCGATGTGGGTCGTGGCCACCGCGGCCACCAGGCTGATCTGCACCGACTTGCGCGCCTCCTCGCTGGCCAGCACCTGCGCGGCGGCGGCGTCGCTCAGGTTGCGCAGGCGGCTGAACAGGTCGATCTCGTAGGCGGTGACCTGCAAGCCGGCGGTGTACAGCGAGTTGATTCCGCCGCTGGCGGTGGGCTGGCGCGAGCCGGTCAGGCCGGCGTTGAGGGTGGGCCAGCGGTCGGCGTCGCGCACCTGGGCCTGTGCGCGCGTGGCCTCGATGTTCAGCGCGGCAATGCGCAGGTCGCGGTTGTTCTGCAGCGCCAGCGCGATCAGGCGCTTCAGGCGCTCGTCGCCGAAGAAGGACTGCCAGTCGAGTTCGGCGGCCGGCGTGGCGCCGGGTGCCGAGGCGGCGGCGGCCGGGAACTGCGCCGCCACGGGGGCGGCCGGGCGTTCGTAGCTGGGCGCCAGATTGGCACAGCCACCGACCATGACGGCGGACGCAATCGCAGCGAGTGTCGTGCGCTGGTTCATGCGTCCTCCTTGCCGGCGGCCGGCGCGTCGGCGCCGATGGCGTGGCCATGCGCGGCGTCGAAGCGCCGCTGCCGCTCGCTGCCCTTGAAGATGCTGCGCACGACGACGAAGAACACCGGCACGAAGAACACCGCCAGCGTCGTCGCCGTGATCATGCCGCCCATCACGCCAGTGCCGATGCTGTGCTGGCTGGCCGAGCCGGCGCCGCTGGCCAGCACCAGCGGCAGCACGCCGAGGATGAAGGCCATCGAGGTCATGATGATCGGGCGGAAGCGCAGGTGCGCCGCCTCCAGCACGGCGTCGACCAGGCTCTTGCCTTGCGCCGCCAGGTCCTTGGCGAACTCGATGATCAGCACCGCGTTCTTCGCCGACAGGCCGATGATGGTGATCAGGCCGACCTTGAAGAACACGTCGTTCTCCAGGCCGCGGATGTTGGCGCCGAGGATCACGCCGAGCACGCCCAGCGGCACGACGAGAATGACCGACAGCGGGATCGACCAGCTCTCGTACAGCGCCGCCAGGCACAGGAACACCGACAGC
>CAZVLY010000389.1:0-3770 GCA_964628175.1 uncultured Piscinibacter sp.
GCGGCGGTGGTGCCCGCGGGCGCAGGCCCCATTCGCGGTCGCCCTGGCGAGGGCGTGGCACACCCGGTGTTGATGCGGGCACGGTGGCGGCTCGCAGTGGTCGCCCGCGAGCGTGGGCCGGAGAACGCGGGTACCGCCGTCGACCTGCGACCATGCCCGTCGCACGTCAAGCAGACCCACGAAGACCGCCACGGGCCGCAAGCTGACGCTGACCTCGACGCTGACCTTCTGCGCGGTCGGCCTCCCACTGCAAAGCCCCTGGGCTTTGCACGGTCGCAGCGAAGGATCATGCTGTGGGGGATCGTTGTCCGCCGGAGTTCGCCATGGCCGTTCTGCCGCTGCGCCGTCTCGCTCTCGCCTCCCTGATGTTCGTGCTGGCCGCGGTGGCGGCGCCGGTCGCCGCGCAGGCTCCGGCCGAGCCTTCAGCGAGCAGGTTCCAGGCACATGCCGAGGCACTGGCGCGGGCGCAGGCCGCGATGGTGGCCGTCTTCAGCGAAGCCGTCGACGAAGCCGGCTCCATCGCCACGCTGGGCGCGCTGCGCCGCGGCTCCGGCGTGGTGATCGGCGAAGACGGCCTGGTTCTGACGATCGGCTACCTGATCCTCGAAGCCGAGCGGGTCGACCTGATGGCCGAGGGCGGGCGCCGTGTGCCGGCGCGCGTGGTGGCCTACGACCTCGCCTCAGGCTTCGGCCTGTTGCAGGCCCTGGCGCCGTTGCGCGTGGCGCCCGTCGCGCTGGGCCGGTCCGGTGCCGTCAACGGCGACGAACCGCTGATGGTGGCCAGCGGCGGCGCCGAAGGCGAGCTGAGCCTGGCGCGGCTGGTGTCGCAGCGCGCCTTCTCGGGCTACTGGGAGTACCACATCGACCAGGCGCTGTTCACGGTGCCGCCGCGCACCGACCACAGCGGCGCGGGCCTGTTCAACCTCGACGGCGAGTTGCTGGGCATCGGCTCGCTGGTCGTCGCCGATGCGATGGGCCCGGGCGCAGGGCGCCTGCCGGGCAACATGTTCGTGCCGGTGGACCTGCTCAAGCCCATCCTCGCCGAGATGCGCGCCCGCGGCGCCTCGCGCAGCAGCACGCGCGCCTGGCTGGGCCTGAACTGCGCCGAGAGCGAGGGCGAGGTGCGCGTGATTCGCGTCACCCGCGAGAGCCCGGCCGAACTGGCCGGCGTGCAGCCGGGCGACCGCATCCTGCGCATCGACGGCGCCGAGGTCGGCGCGCTGGAGACCCTCTACAAGACGCTGTGGCGCGACGGCGCCGAGCGCGACGTGCTGCTGACCATCCGCCGCGGCGGCGAGGTGCAGACGCTGACCGTGCATGCGCTCGACCGCATGAAGACGCTGCGAACGCCGCAGGGCATCTGAACCAGGCGCGCCAGGCTCAGGCCAGCAATCCGGTGTGCGCCGTCGGGTAGCGCAGCTTCAGGCGCAGCTCGCGCTTGAGCCGCGTGTTGTCGAGCCGGCGCGATTCGCTCATGAAGCTCAGCAGCATCGGCGACAACTGCTCGCGCGCCTGCTCGCGCGTGATGCGCGGCGGCTTCGGCAGCCCGCACAGCCCGGCGGCGAGATCGAAGTAGTCGCCCATCTTCAGCTCGGTGTCGTCGCTGGCATGCACGATGCGCTGCGGAAGCCCGCGGTGCAGCGCGGCCACGCAGGCGCGCGCCAGGTCGTCGGCGTGGATGTGGTTGGTGTAGACATCGTCCTGCGGGGCCAGCGCCGGCGTGCCGCGTGCCAGGCGCTCGCGCGGGTGGCCGCCTACGCGGTCGCCGGCGTAGATGCCGGGGATGCGCAGCACCGTCACGCAGCGGCCGAAGGCGCGGCCGTGCCAGCGCAAGCGCTGCTCGGCATCGACGCGGCGCCGCGCGCGGTCGGTCGCCGGAGCAACGGCGCGCGTCTCGTCGATGAAGTCGCCGCCGCAGTCACCGTACACGCCACTGGTGCTGCCGTAGACGATGCGCCGCACGACGCCGCGCCGCGCCAGCGCCTGCAGCAGGTGCGCCGTTCGCGGGTCGCTCGCGCCCTGCAGCGGCGGCGGCGCGAGGTGCAGCACGGCGTCGGCCAGGCCGGCGGCGCGCTGCAGCGTGGCGGGCCGGTCGAGGTCGGCCACCAGCGGCACGATGCCGGCGGCGCGCAGTTCGGCGCAGCGCGCCGGGCTGGAGGTGATGCCGATCAGGCGCCAGCGGCCGCGCAGCAGCTTCGCCACACGCAGGCCGACATCGCCGCAGCCGACGATCAGCAGGGTCGGGCGCCGGCGGCGTGCTGGGGAGGTGCAGGCTAAGGTCATGGGGCTGCGGGCACAATTCGCTGTTTCGCTCTCGCACCGAGTCTAAGACCCGCACCATGTCCTTCACCGTGACCGTGCAGCCCAGCGGCCGCAGCTTCTCCGTCGAACGCGACGAACCCATCCTCTACGCCGCCATCCGCCAGGGCATCGGCCTGCCCTACGGCTGCAAGGACGGCGCCTGCGGCTCCTGCAAGTGCCGGTTGCTCGAAGGCCGCGTGATCCATGGCGTGCACCAGGCCAAGGCGCTCTCGCACGAGGAAGAGGCCGCCGGCCTCACGCTGACCTGCTGCGCCGCGGCACAGACCGACGTGGTGATCGAGGCACGCACAGTGCCCGGCGCCGGCGAGTTCCCGGTGCGCAAGATGCCGGTGCGCGTCATGGCGATGGCGCGGCCGGCGCCCGACGTCGCGGTGCTGACGATGCAGCTGCCCGCCAACGACCCGCTGCGCTACCACGCCGGCCAGTACGTCGAGTTTATCCTGCGCGACAACGCGCGGCGCAGCTACTCGATGGCCAACGCGCCGCACACGCAGACCGACAAGCCCTTCATCGAGCTGCACATCCGCCACATGCCCGGGGGCAGGTTCACCGACCATGTGTTCGGCGCGATGAAGGAGAAGGAGATCCTGCGCATCGAGGGCCCCTTCGGCAGCTTCTTCCTGCGCGAAGACAGCGACAAGCCGATCGTGCTGCTGGCCAGCGGCACCGGCTTCGCGCCGGTGAAGGCGATCATCGAGCAGCTGGAGCACAAGGGCATCACGCGCCCGGCGGTGCTCTACTGGGGCTGCCGCAGCAAGGCCGACCTCTACCTGCACGACTGGGCGCTGCAGGCCGCGGCGCGGCTGCCGAACCTGCGCTACGTGCCGGTGCTCTCGGAGCCAAAGCCTGAAGACGGCTGGACGGGCCGCACCGGCTTCGTCCACCAGGCGGTGATGGCCGACCTGCCGGATCTCTCGGGCCACCAGGTCTATGCCTGCGGCGCACCGGTGATGGTGGACTCGGCGCAGCGCGATTTCGTCGAACGCTGCGGCCTGCCGGCCGAGGAGTTCTACGCGGACAGTTTCACTTCGGAAGCAGACAAACATGGCCAGACGGCGTGAGATCCTGACCCTCGGCTTGGCGACGCTCGCCGCGCCAGCCTTCTTCGCACCCGCGTTCGCGCAGAGCGCCAAGCCCATCCGCCTGATCGTGCCCTACCCGCCCGGCGGGCCGCTGGACATCGTCGCGCGCGCGCTGGCCGACAAGGTCAAGGACAGCCTTGGCACCGTGGTCGTCGAGAACAAGCCCGGTGCCGGCGGCAACCTCGGCGCCGACCTGGCGGCCAAGGCCGTTCCCGACGGCACGACGATCGTCATGGGCGCGGTGGCCACGCACGCCATCAACCCCTGGCTGTACGCGAAGATGCCCTACGACGCGCTGCGCGACTTCACGCCGATCACCGGCGTGGCGCAGGTGCCCAACGTGCTGGTGATGAACCCGGAGACGGC
>CAZVLY010000390.1:0-3755 GCA_964628175.1 uncultured Piscinibacter sp.
CCGGCCGCGCCGGCCACCCCCGTCGCGCCGGCCCCCGTCCCCGAGCCCGCGCCCGCAGTGGCCGCCGCAGCGGCCGAAACTGCCGCGGCGGTGCCGGCACCGGTCGCCGAGGCCCCTCAGCCCGCCCCCGCGGTCGCCTCGGTCCCGGCGGCACCCGCCCGTGCCGCCGCACCGAAGGCCGCAGCCATCAGGCCCATCCCGGCCAAGGAGGCCCGGCCCCCGCGCGACACCCGGGTCGCCGCTGCCGCGCCGTCCGCCACCGGCAGCGTGCGCATCGCGGTCAGCCCCTGGGGCAACGTCGAGGTGAATGGCGCCGCCGTGGGCATCACCCCGCCGCTGAACGAACTGACCTTGCCGGAAGGCCGGCATCAGGTCACCATCCGCAACGCCGACTTCCCGCCTTTCGTGGCCACCGTGACGGTGGTGCCGGGCCAGTCGGTCAACCTCAGGCACAAGTTCGGATCATGACCCTGCACCCCGCGCTGCTCGCGCCGCTGCTCGCCGCTGCGCTGGCGGGGCTCGCCGGTTGCGTCCAGGCGCCGACCACTGCCTCGCCCGTCGGACTGCTCGACGTGGCCGAGCGCCCGGCCGAGAAGGCCCTGCTCGCCGGGCTGCGCGCCTACGACGACGCCCAGTACCCGCAGGCCGAGAAGCAGCTGCAGTCGGCGATCCAGGCCGGGCTGGTGTCCGCGCGCGATCGCGCCGCGGCACACAAGCTGCTCGCCTTCATCTACTGCACCAGCAACCGCATGAACGACTGCGAGGCGCAGTTCCGCGCCGCGCGCACCGCCGACCCGGCCTTCGCGCTGACGAAGTCCGAAGCCGGCCATCCGCTGTGGGGGCCGGTCTACCAGCGGGTGCAGCGATAATCCGGGCTTGATCGCGCCCGACGCCACCACGCCGTTTCGCCACACGCTTCGCGTGTACTGGGAAGACACCGACGCCGGTGGCGTGGTGTTCTACGCCAACTACCTGAAGTTCTTCGAGCGCGCGCGCACCGAATGGCTGCGCGGCCTGGGCTTCGGCCAGGAGCGCTTGCGAACCGACACAGGTGCGATCTTCGTCGTCGCCGATACTTCGCTGCGCTACCTCAGCCCGGCCCGCCTGGACGACCTGATCGAGGTGACCGTGCTGCCCGTCGAGCTGGGTCGTGTCTCGATGACCCTGCAGCAGCAGGCCTGGCGCCACGGCGCGGCGCCTGCGCAGTTGCTGGCCGAAGGAAGCATCCGCATCGGCTGCGTCGATGCCGGAACTTTCACACCCCGCCGCATTCCGAACGGCATCCTCGAGAAACTGCGATGAACCAGGACCTCTCCATCTTCACCCTCGTCACGCAAGCCAGTCTGGTGGTGCAGCTGGTCATGGCCGGTCTGCTGATCGCCTCGCTGGCGAGCTGGACGGTGATCTTCGGCAAGATCTTCGGCCTCAAGCGCGTGCGCGGCGACAACGAGGAATTCGAGCGCGAGTTCTGGGCCGGCCGCAACCTCAACGAGCTGTACGCCGACGCCGCCAAGCGCACCGACGGCGCGCCGATGGAGCGCATCTTCGCCTCCGGCATGCGCGAGTTCCTCAAGCTGCGCGAGCGCCGCGTCGCCGATCCCGGGGCGCTGCTCGACGGTGCGCGCCGCGCCATGCGGGCGAGCTTCCAGCGCGAGGTCGACGCGGTCGAGTCCAACCTGTCCTTCCTCGCCTCGGTGGGCTCGGTCAGCCCCTACGTGGGCCTGTTCGGCACGGTGTGGGGGATCATGCACGCCTTCGTCGGCCTGTCGAACATGCAGCAGGTGACGCTGGCCACGGTCGCCCCCGGCATCGCCGAGGCCCTGGTGGCCACGGCGATCGGACTGTTCGCGGCGATCCCCGCGGTGATCGCCTACAACCGCTTCGCGCGCGACATCGACCGCATCGCGCTGCAGCTCGAGACCTTCATCGACGAGTTCTCGAACATCCTGCAGCGCAACACCGGTGCCCCGCCCGCCCCGGCTGCGGCCCACGCGCACGCCAGCAGCGGCTTCTCGCACTCGCGCTGAGCCATGCCCGCCGTCGCCTCCCGCGGCTCGCGCCGCCGCACCATCAGCGAGATCAACATGGTGCCCTTCATCGACGTGATGCTGGTGCTGCTGATCATATTCATGGTCACCGCCCCGCTGATCACGACCGGCGTGATCGATCTGCCCACCGTCGGCAAGGCCAAGCAGCGGCCCGAGCACGTGATCGAGGTCGTGGTGGTCGGCGACGAGTCGCTGAAGATGCGCCTGGACGGCAAGGACACCGACCCCGTCAACCTGAAGTCGCTGGCCGCTCGCGTCAAGCAGGCGCAGGCGGGCGATGCCAACACGCCGGTGGTGATCTCCGCCGACAAGGCGGTGAAGTACGAGTCGGTCGTGAAGGTGATGGACACGCTGCAGCGCGCCGGCGTGCAGCGGGTCGGCCTGTCGGTGAAGAGCGGCGGGGGCTGATGGCACGATGACCGCCGCCACGCTGACCCGTGATGCGCTGATTCCGCGCAACCCCGACGGCCTCGGCCGCGGGCTCGGGCTCGCCTTGCTGGTGCACTCGCTGCTGCTGGTGGCACTGGCCTTCAGCGTCAACTGGCGCTCCAGCAACCCGGCCGGCGTCGAGGCCGAGCTGTGGGCCGCGGTTCCGCAGATCGCGGCGCCGCGGGCAGTCGAACCCGAACCCACGCCCCCGCCGCAGCCGAAGAAGGTCGAACCACCGCCTCCGCCGCCGAAGGTCGAGCCGGTGCAGAAGGTGCCCGACGCGCAGATCGCCATCGAGAAGGCCAAGCGCGAGGAAGAGAAGCGCAAGGAAGAGGCCAAGCGCGAGGAACTGCAGCGCCAGAAGGACGAGGCGCAACGCAAGCAGGCCGAGCTCGACAAGAAGAAGAAGGAAGCCGCGGAGCAGCAGAAACGAGCCGCGGCCGAAGCCGCGGCCGCCGAGAAGCGCCGCGAAGACCAGCTCAAGCGCCTGGCCGGCATCGCCGGCGCGACGGGCGAGCCAAATTCCACCGGCACCGCTGCGCGCACGGCCGGGCCCTCGGCGACCTACGCCGGGCGCATCAAGGCCCGCATCATGCCCAACATCGTGTTCGGCGACACCATCGCCGGCAACCCGCAGGCCACCGTCGAGGTGAAGGCCGGCCCGGACGGCACGATCATCGGCAAGCGCCTGCTCAAGAGCAGCGGTGTGCCAGCCTGGGACGAGGCCGTGCTGCGCGCCATCGACAAGACCGAGGTGCTGCCGCGCGACACCGACGGCCGCGTGCCGCCCGCCTTCGAGATCAGCTTCCGGCCACACGAGTAGACCCAGGCGGCCCCAACGAAAACGCGGCGCCGAGGCGCCGCGTTCCGTTTCAGGCCCGAAGCCTCAGTTGACCTGCGAGAGCTGGTCGAGGATGGCCGGGTTCTCCAGCGTCGAGGTGTCCTGCGTGATCGTCTCGCCCTTGGCCACCGAGCGCAGCAGGCGGCGCATGATCTTGCCGGAGCGGGTCTTGGGCAGGTTGTCGCCAAAGCGGATGTCCTTGGGCTTGGCGATCGGGCCGATCTCCTTGCCGACCCAGTCACGCAGCTCCTTGGCAATGCGCTTGGCCTCCTCGCCGGTCGGGCGCGGGCGCTTGAGCACGACGAAGGCGCAGATCGCCTCGCCGGTGGTGTCGTCGGGGCGTCCGACCACGGCCGCCTCGGCCACCAGTTCGGTGTGCGACACCAGCGCCGACTCGATCTCCATCGTGCCCATGCGGTGGCCCGAGACGTTCAGCA
>CAZVLY010000391.1:0-3751 GCA_964628175.1 uncultured Piscinibacter sp.
ACGGCGAGAAGAGCTTCATCACCTCCGGCATGCGCGCCGACTGGATCACGCTGGCGGTGCGCACCGGCGGCCCGGGTGCGGCCGGCATCTCGCTGATCGCGGTACCCGGCAGCGCGCCCGGGCTGACGCGCTCGCCCCTGGCCAAGATGGGCTGGTGGTGCAGCGACACCGCGCAGTTGCGATTCGACGCCGTGCGCGTGCCGCTGGACCACCTGATCGGTGAGGAAGGCGCGGGCTTTCGCATGGTCATGCAGAACTTCAACGGCGAGCGCCTGCTCATGTCCGCCGGCGCCATCGCCTTCGCGCAGGTCTGCCTCGACGAAGCGCTCGACTGGGCGCGACAGCGCAAGACCTTCGGCGCCACGCTGGTCGAGCACCAGGTGATCCGCCACAAGCTGATGGACATGCGCATGCGCATCGCAAGCGCGCGGGCCTGGCTGCATGCATTGGTCGAGCGCCAGGAGGCCGCCGACACCGGCCCCGAGTGGGTGGCCGACCTGTGCCTGCTGAAGAACCATGCCACGCAGACCATGCAGCACGCCGCCGACCAGGCCGTGCAGATCCTCGGCGGCATGGGCTTCATGCGCGGCACGAAGTGCGAGCGCATCTACCGGGAGGCCAAGGTGATGATGATCGGCGGCGGCGCCGAGGAGATCATGAAGGAGCTGGCCGCGCGGCAGCTCGGCCTCTGAGGAGACAGCATGCCCGGTGCGCCGGCTTTCGAGCCCGAATTCGTCGACGGACTGAAGGACATCTTCGAGCAGCGCATCGCCTTCAACCGCCTGCTCGGGCTGCGCATCGGCAGCGTGTCGGCCGACGGCGTGACGGGCCACATCGAGATGCGCAACGACCTGATCGGCCACTACACGCACCAGCGGCTGCACGGCGGCGTGGTCAGTGCCGGGCTCGACGCGATGGGCGGCCTGGCCGTGATGGCCGCCATCGGCGCGCGCCATCTGGACGAGCCGCCGCTGCAGCGCCTGCACCGCTTTGCCAAGCTGGGCACCATCGACCTGCGCATCGACTACCTGCGCCCGGCCATCGGCGAGCGCTTCGAGCTGCGCGCGCAGGTGCTGCGCCTGGGCTCGCGCGTCGCGTCCACGCGCATGGAGTTCCTCGACGCCGACGGCAAGCTGCTGTCGACCGGGGCGGCGGCCTACATCGTCTCCTGAGCCGCCGCAGCGATGCGCCTGGGCAACGGCGCAGCGCAGGCGGCTCACCTCAGGCCGGCGCTGGCCGGCTTCGCCCGGCCTTCGCTCCGGCCTGCGCCGGCGCGCGTCTCAGAACTCGGCGCGCAGCTCGACGCGCAGCCGACGCTCGCGTGCCGGGAAGCCGACGAACTGCTCGTAGCGCTTGTCGAACAGGTTGTCGAGCGCGAACTTCGCCTGCAGCGGCCCGAAGCGCCGCGAGTAGGCCAGATCGACCGTCGAGTAGCCCGGCATGCCGATGTCGCCGGTCGGGTTGGAGCGGTCTAGGTAGCGGCCGGTGGACGACAGCCCCGCGAACAGCGAGGCGCGGTCGTCGATGTCGTAGACGACGCTGGCCGCGGCCCGCTTCTCGGGCCGGTTGCGCAGGGTGGCCTGGCCGTCCTTCGTGTCGATGTCGAGCAGCGTCACGCCGATCTGCGCACGCAGCTGCCGGCCCGGTTGCCACTTGAGCGTCGGCTCGATGCCGCGGACGGCGATGGCGCCGCGATTCACGTTCTGGAAGGTGTTGCCGTCGAAGTCGACCAGGTCCTGGTAGTCGATGCGGAACACGCTGAGGTGCAGCGCGTTGGCCTCGCCGTCGAATCGGTGCGCCATCGTCAGCTCGGCATTGCGGCTGCGCTCGGGGCGCAGCGCCGGGTTGCCGCCGATCGGAAAGCCCAGCGCGAAGAAGCTCGGCGGCTTGTAGCCCTTGCTGAAGCTGGCCTTCAGCGTGGTGGCGCCACCGGGCAGCTCCCACACCGCGCCCAGGTGCGGCGTCGTCTCGGCGTCCAGCCCCTCGACCTTGTCGCGCCGCACGCCGATCTGCAGCGACAGCGGCTCGGCCACGCGGATGCGCCCCTCGGCGAAGACCGAGCCGGTGCGGCGCTTCAGGCCGAACTGCAGCGTGTCGGGCAGGCCGTCGAAGTCGAAGTCGCCGACGCTGCTGAGCTCGCCTTCTTCGTTCTGGTGCTCCAGGCCGGCGACGACGCTGGCGCGCTCGCTGTACTCGTGTGTCGCCGTGATCGTCGCCGTGCTGCGCCTGAAGCGGGTGTCGCTGCCGAAGGCCGGCACCGGAAAGCGCACGCCGCCGTCGATGAAGGCGTTGGACGCCTGTTCGTCGCGCTCGTAGACGGAGACCGCCGCCTGCACGCGCAGCGTGGCGGCGTCGCCGCCGCCGAGGCTGGCGCCGTAGACCGTGTCGGTGGCGTCGCGCGTGGTCTTCTCGCGGTTGACGGCCAGGCGCGGGCCGCCGCTGTCGTCGGGGAAGGCGCTGCTCTGGCGCCTGGCACGGTGGAAGTACAGCTCGCCGCCGATCGTGCCGCCGGGCACGAAGCGCAGCGAGCCCGCCACGTTGTCCTGCTCGAGCTTGCCGTCGCCGGCATCGCTGCCCTCGCGGCTGCGGCCGACGCCGAGCTGCGCACGCAGCGTTTCGCTGCCAGCCGCCAGCGTGCCGCCGATCTTGCCGAAACGCCCCTGCCCGGCCGCGACGTAGCCGCTGCCGCTCGTGCCGGCAGCCGCAGGGCGGCGCGTGACGATGTTGATCACGCCGGCGAGCGCCTCGCCGCCATGGATGGCCGAGGCCGGCCCGCGCAGCACTTCGATGCGCTCGATCTGGTTCACGTCGATCGACGACAGGTCGTAGGCGCTGCCGCGTGTCGTGGTCGGGTCGTTGACCTTCACGCCGTCGACCATGATCAGCAGGTGGCTCTGCTCCGCGCCGCGCATGTACAGCGACGCGAAGCCGCCCGCCGGGCCGGCCTGGTCGACGTAGACGCCGGTGATGCGGCCGAGCACGTCTTCGAGGCGGCCCGGGTTGCCTTCCTGGATCTGCTGCCGCTCGAGGACGGTCACGTTCTGCGCCAGCCCGCCGGGCGTTCCGGGCAGCCGCGAGCCGGTGATCAGCACCGGTGCCAGTTCGGTGCCGGCCGGCTGCGCCGTCACGCACGCCGGCACGGTGAACAGCATGCCGCTCAGCGCGGCCAGGCGAACTCTGCGGGCGGGGCCCGCGGCAATACGTGCATTCAAATCGGTCACCTCGCCTTGCGCGCGCGGGGATGCGCGCGCAAAGCCCGCACTCTACTGCGGCTTGACGTACTCGGTGACCGGCTTCCAGCGCTCGTCCTGCAATTGCGACATGCGCGTCATGTTGCTGCCGGCGCGCTTGTTCGGCCCGAAGCTCAGTTCGGCCGAGCCGAACATGTCAGGCGGGAAGGTCAGCGACTCCATCGCCTTGATGAAGCTGTCGGTGGTGAGGTTCGGGCCGGCCTTCTGCGCCGCCTGGATGAAGGTGTCGATCGCCGAATAGCCGTACACCGAGAACACCGTCGGGTCATCGCTGAACTTGGTCTGGTACTTCTTGGCCCAGAACGCCACCTTCGGCGAGACGTCGTCCATGTACGGGTGCTGCACGGTGTGCGTGGCGTACAGGCCGTCCATCGCCTTCTTGCCGAGCTTGTGGATCAGGTCGGTGTAGGTGGCGCTGGAGCCCAGATAGGTCGGGTTGAAACCGGTCTTGCGCCCTTCGGCGATGGTGCCGATGGTCTCGCGGATGATGGTGCCCAGCA
>CAZVLY010000392.1:0-3719 GCA_964628175.1 uncultured Piscinibacter sp.
TCTTCCAGCACCTTCTGGTGGCGGCGCTGCACCGAGCAGTCGCGCTCGAACAGGTAGATGCAGTCGCCGTGGCTGTCGCCGAACACCTGGATCTCGATGTGCCGAGGCCGCGTCACGTAACGCTCGACCAGCACCGCGTCGTCGCCGAAGCTGTTGCGCGCCTCGCGCTGGCAGGAGGCGAGCGCGGCCTCGAACTCCTCGGCCTTCGTGACGATGCGCATGCCCTTGCCGCCGCCGCCGGCGCTGGCCTTGATGAGCACCGGGTAGCCGATGCGATCGGCTTCCCGCTTCAGCAGCGCCGGGTCCTGGTCGGCGCCGTGGTAGCCGGGCACGAGGGGCACGCCGGCCTTCTCCATCAACTGCTTGGACTCCGCCTTCAGGCCCATCGCCTTGATCGCCGAGGGCGGCGGGCCGATGAACACCAGTCCGGCATCGGCGCAGGCCTGCGCGAAGTCCTCGTTCTCGCTGAGGAAGCCATAACCCGGGTGGATCGCCTGCGCACCGGTGGCGCGCGCCGCCTCGACGATGCGTTCGGCACGCAGGTAGCTGTCGCGCGGCGCATTGCCGCCGATGTACACCGCCTCGTCGCAGGCGAGCACGTGCTTCGCGTTCGCATCGGCGTCGGAGTGGACGGCGACGGTGCGCACGCCGAGGCGGCGCGCGGTGGCGGCCACGCGGCAGGCGATCTCGCCGCGGTTGGCAATCAGGATCTTCTGGAACATGGTGTCTCCGCGGCTCGATCGCCTGTGCACGCTGCGCATGCCAGGCAATGTGACTTCGTCGCTACGCCGCTTCGCGGCTTGTCGCCGCGGTTGGCAATCAGGATCTTGGAGAACATGCGGACCTCACACGGACGGCTGGCTGCCACGCAGCCAACCCGAAGCGCGGCCAATCAGCGCACGCAGGAACTTGCCGAGCACGACGATCAGCCCGATCGCCACCAGGATGGACAGCCCCAGCACCGCGGCCAGCACCACCGGGTGCGTCCACGACAGCCACAGCACGGTGGGCACGAAGGCATCGCCGGCCAGCGACATGCCGATGTTGGAGAAGGGCTCGGGCGAGGTGTTGACCGCCGCGCGCGTGGTCGCCTTGGCCACGTGGCTGGTGGCCGCGAGCGTGCCACCGAGCAGCGCGGCCAGCGTGGCCCAGGTGGCCTGGTCGGCGCCGAACACGGCCGCCGCCAGGGCCGCGCCCGCCGGGATGCGCACCAGCGTGTGCGCCAGGTCCCACAGCGTGTCGACCCCGGGGATCTTGTCGGCGAAGAACTCGACGAAGAGCATGAAGCCGCTGGCGCCGAGCATGGCCGGGTGCTGCAGCACCTGCAGGCCCTGCGGCAGCTCGACCCAGCCGAACCAGCCGGCCGCGCCGGTGAGGAACACCACGAGGTACAGGCGCAAGCCACTCGCCCAGCCCAGCGCGGCAGCGATCGCGAGCAGTTGCGCGGTGTCGAGCGTGGCCGGCATGCGTCAGCCCTGCCAGGACGGTGCGCGCTTGCCGAGGAAGGACTGGATGCCCTCCCTGCCCTCGGCGCTGGCGCGGATGTCGGCGATGCGGCGTGCCGTGTCGGCGCGCAGGTCGGCATCGATGGGTCGCCCGCCGACGTCCTGCACGAGCCGCTTGCAGGCACGCACCGCCATCGGCCCGTTGGCGACCAGCGTCGCGACGAGTTCGTCGACCCGGGCGTCGAGCACCTCGCTCGCGCAGACCTCGTGCACGAAGCCCATGGCCTGGGCCTGCGCCGCGTCGAATCGCTCGGCGGTGATGAACCAGCGCCGCGCCGCCTGCTCGCCCATGGCCCGCACGACGTAGGGCCCGATGGTGGCCGGCAGCAGGCCGAGCTTCGCTTCGCTGAGGCAGAAGTTCACGCCCTCGACGGCAACGAGCACGTCGCACGCCGCCGCCAGGCCGAGCCCGCCGGCATAACAGTCGCCATGGATGCGCCCGACCACCGGCACCGGGCAGCTGTAGATCGTCCAGAGCATGTCGGCCAGCGCCTGCGCGTCCGCGCGGTTCTCGTCCCAGCTGTAGCCCGCCATCGCGCGCATCCAGTTCAGGTCGGCGCCGGCGCAGAAGGCCTTGCCATGGCCGCCGAGCACGATGCAGCGCAGCGAGGCGTCGGCGCCGAGGCCGGCGAAGGTCTGCGTGAGTTCGGCAATCACGCCCTCGTTGAAGGCGTTGCGCACGTCAGGGCGGTTGAGGTAGACGCGGGCCACGTGGCCGTCGCGGCGCACGTCGAGGGTCGGGGTGCTCATGGTCGGCCTCAGTAGCGCTTGGCGGCTTCGTCGAGCATCACTTCGGTGGCGCCGCCGCCGATCGCGAGGATCCGCGCGTCGCGCCACAGCCGTTCGATGGCGGTGCCGCGCATGTAGCCCATGCCGCCGTGAAACTGCTGGCAGGCCTGCACGACCTCGTTGACCAGTTCGCCGGTCAGCGACTTGAGCATCGACACGTCCTGCACCACGTCGCGACCCTGCGTGACCATCCAGGCGCAGTGGTACATGTACTGGCGCGCGGCGCGCACCTTGGCGTCGAGCATGGCCAGGCGCTGGCGCACCACCTGCTTGTCGAACAGCGTGGCGCCGAAGGCGCGGCGGTCGCGCACGTACTCCAGCGTCATCTTCAACGCCTGCGTGCAGTGGCCCACCGCCATCGCGGCCAGCGCGATGCGCTCGGTCTGGAAGTTCTTCATCACCGAGTAGAAGCCCTTGTCGACCTCGCCCAGCAGGTTGCCGGCCGGGATGCGGCAGTCCTCGAACACCAGCTCGGCGGTGTCCGACGACAGCCAGCCGGTCTTCTCCAGCGAGCGGCCGACACTGAAGCCCGGCGTGCCTTTCTCGACGATGAACATCGAGATCGCGTGGCGCGCCGTGCCGGTGCGCGCGGCGATGAAGTACAGGTCGGCGTGCACGCCGTTGGTGATGAAGAGCTTGGTGCCGTTGAGCACCCAGTGATCGCCATCCCGCTTGGCCGTGGTCTTCAGCCCGGCCACGTCGGAGCCGGCACCCGGCTCGGTGATGCCCACGGCGGTGATCGTTCGTCCCGCCGTCACGCCCGGCATGTACTTCGACTGCTGCTCGGCGCTGCCGGCATGGTGCAGGTGCGGGCTGGCCATGTCGGTGTGAACGAGCACGGTGATGATGAAGCCGCCGAAGGTCGACTGCGACAGCGCCTCGGCGAACACCAGGTTGGTCAGCGCGTCGGCTTCGGCGCCGCCGTGCGCGCTGGAATACATCAGCCCGAGCAGGCCGGCGTCGCCCATCTTGCGCAGCACCTCGCGCGGCGTGAAGCCGTCGCGCTCCCATTGCTCGGCATGGGGCTCGACCTCGCGGGCGATGAAGCGGGCGATCTGCTCGCGCAGCTGCTCGTGTTCGTGGCTGAGGTAGATGTTGTCCATGTCCGCCTCGCTCACATGCGGAACACGCCGAACTTCGCGTCGGGGATCGGCGCGTTCAGGCTGGCGCTGATCGCCAGCGCGAGCACGCGGCGCGTGTCGGCCGGGTCGATCACGCCGTCGTCCCACAGTCGTGCGCTGGCGTAGTACGGGTGCGCCTGGTGGGCGAACTGGTCGAGGATGGGCTGCTTGAAGGCCTTCTCCTCGTCGGCCGACCAGGCGCCGCCCTTGGCCTCGATGCCGTCGCGCCGCACCGTGGCCAGCACGCTGGCCGCCTGCTCGCCGCCCATCACCGAGATGCGCGCGTTCGGCCACATCCACAGGA
>CAZVLY010000393.1:0-3674 GCA_964628175.1 uncultured Piscinibacter sp.
CTGCTGTCGGACAGCGGCGAGCGGCTGCAGATGGTCAGCGCCATCGGCCTGCCCGACGCGGTGTGCCGCGAGGAGCGGTCGGTGGACCGCCACTGCGGCGTGTGTGGCACCGCCGCCGACGGGCACCGCATCGTCTGGGCTTCCGACCTGGGCACCTGCGCGGCACGCGGCGGCACGGCGTTCTTCGGCCACGATTGCCACCGCCTGCTTGCGGTGCCGCTGCAGCACCGCGGCCGCGTGCTCGGCGTCTACAACCTGTTCTTCGCCGGCGAGGCCGAGCCGCCGCCGCAGGTGATGGCGCTGCTCAAGTCGGTCGGCGAACTGCTCGGCCTGGCGCTGGACAACGCCCGGCTCGAGGCCGAGAGCCTGCGCGCCACCGTGATGCACGAGCGGCAGATGATGGCCGCGGAGATCCACGACTCGATCGCGCAGACGTTGACCTTCGTCAAGATGCGCCTGCCGCTGCTGCAGGACGCGCTGCTCATCCACGACGATCCGCATGCGATGAAGTACCTGGGCGACGTGCGGCAGGCCGTCGGCGAGGCGCACGCCAGCCTGCGCGAGATCGTCACGCACTTCCGCACCCGCATCGACTCGCGCGGCCTGGCGCGCGCGCTGGAATCGCTGGTCGCGCGCTTCCGCGAGCGCAACGCGATCGAACTGAGCTACGTCAAGCGGGGAGCCGCGCTGAGCCTGTCCACTGAGGTCGAGACGGAGGTGTTCCACATCGTGCAGGAAGCCTTGGCCAACATCGAGCGGCACTCGCGCGCACGGCATGCCTGGATCAGCCTGGAGGGCGGGCCGGTGGGTTTCGAGCTGCGCGTCGAGGACGACGGCATCGGGCCGCGCCCCGCCGACGAACAGTGCGACGAAGGCTCGCACTTCGGCATCGGCATCATGGGCGAGCGGGCCTTGCGCATGGGCGGCGAGTTGAGCGTGGAAGCGCGGCCCGGCGGCGGCACGCGGGTGCGGCTGGCCTGGAACACCGCCTCGCCCGCCGCCGCGGGAGCGAGGCATGACTGAACATCGCCTGAAGATCGTGCTGGTCGACGACCACTCGCTGTGCCGCAACGGCCTGACCGACCTGCTGCAGCACCGCGGGCAGATGACGGTGGCCGCCTCCACCGGCGACCCGGGCGCGGTGGTTGGCCTGCTGCGCGAGCACCAGCCCGACCTGGTGGTGCTCGACCTGCGCATGCCCACCACCGACGGCCTCAGCCTGCTGCGCCACATCCGCAGCGAGGGCGTGCAGACCCCGGCGGTGATCCTGACCATGAGCGACGCGCAGGACGACCTGGCCGCGGCGCTGCGCGCCGGCGTGAAGGGCTACCTGCTCAAGGACATGGAACCCGAGGACGTGATCGCGGCCATCGGCCGCGCCGCCCGCGGCGAACTGTCGGTGGCGCCGGCGCTGACGCTCAAGCTCGCGCAGATGCTGCAGGCCGGCCCCGGCGACCCGGAGCGCCGCGACCTGCTCGCCTCGCTGACGGAGCGCGAGCGGCAGATCCTCGACCACCTCGCGCGCGGCGAAAGCAACAAGACGATCGCGCGCGCGCTCGAGATCAGCCACGACACCGTCAAGCTGCACGTGCGGCACATCCTCACCAAGCTGAACCTCAACTCGCGCGTCGAGGCGGCGGTGTTCGCAGTCGAGCAGCGCGCCTCGCCGCAGGCCACCAGCCTGGTCGAGTCGGCTAGGCGAACGCCTCGCTGACCGGCGCTGCGGCCGGCGCCTGCCGATCCGCGGTCTCGAACCACTCGAGCGACTCGCGCAGACGCACCACCTCGCCGACGATGGTCAGGCAGGGCGACGAAAGCCCGGCCGCTTCGACGCGCGCGGCCAGGTCGGCGAGCGTGCCGCTGACGATGCGCTGCGCCTGCGTCGTGCCCTGCTGCACCACGGCGGCGGGCTGGCTGGGCGGCAGGCCGTGTTCGACCAGGCGCGCGCAGATCTGGGCCAGCGCGGTCAGGCCCATGTAGATCACCACGGTCTGGTTCGGCCGCGCCAGGCCGGCCCAGTCGAGCTCGGCCGCGCCGTCCTTCAGGTGGCCGGTGACGAAGGTGCAGGACTGCGCATGGTCGCGGTGCGTGAGCGGGATGCCCGCATAGGCCGACACGCCGCAGGCCGCGGTGATGCCCGGCACCACCTCGAAGGGCACGCCGGCGGCGGCCAGCGCCTGCATCTCCTCGCCGCCGCGGCCGAAGATGAAGGGGTCGCCGCCCTTGAGGCGTACCACGTTCTTGCCCTGCCGTGCCAGGCGCACCAGCAGGGCATTGATCTCGTGCTGCTTCAACGTGTGGTGATTGCGCTGCTTGCCGGCGTCGATGCGCCGCGCCTGCGCGCCGATCAGCGCGAGCACGCCGGGCGACACCAGGTGGTCGACCACCACCACCTCGGCATGCGCCAGCAGCCGCGCGGCCTTCAGCGTGAGCAGGTCCGGGTCGCCCGGGCCGGCGCCGACGAGATGGACGGTGCCCACGGGCAGCAGCGGGAAGGGCAGATCGGTGCGGGCGTTCATGGTGAAGGCTCCTGGAAGGGTGGGCTCAGCAGGTCGCGCAGCCGCCGCTGCTGCAGCTGCCGCAGCCCGACCTGCCGCGCGGGGCGGCCGTCTGCGGCACGAAGATGAAGTTGAATTCGCCGGGCTCGAGCTCGACGAAATCGAGCTGCGTGTCCTGCAGCAGCGGCCGGCTGCTGCTGGCGATCAGCACGGTCACGCCGTCGGACTGCAGCGAGGGCTGCTCGCCCTCGCCGGGCTCGTCGAAGCCCATGCCGTAGGTGATGGAGCCGTCGTTCTCGCGGCGTGCCGCGACGCGCAGCGCGAGTTCGGCCATGCCGCCCTCGACGGCGGCTTGACGGATGCGGGCGGCGGCCGCCGCGGTCAGCGTGAACATGCGCAGTCTCCTTTCAGTGTTCGCCCTTGGTGCGCAGCAGGCCGGCCAGGCGGTTGCCCTGCTTCTGCGGCCCGCCGCGCGGGAACATCTCGTGCAGGTGGTGGTTGCTGCCGCGCTGCGGCCCCCAGGCCTCGGTGAAGTGGCGGATCATCACGCGCACCTGTGCCTGCACGCCATGCTCGGCGTAGTACTGGCGCAGGAAGCGGATCAGCTCCCAGTGCGCCTCGGTGAGTACCAGCCCTTCGCGCCGCGCGAGGGCGCGGGCGAAGTCCTCCGACCAGTCGGACAGGCGCCGCAGGTAGCCCTCCGAGTCGATCTCGATCTCGCGATCACCCACGCGGATCGTGTCCTTCAGCGTGTCGACCATGCGGGCTCCTTCTGATGGTCCAGCGGCCGCCGGATGGCGAGTGACCCGTCGCGCAGCTTCACCTCGCGCACGAAGGCCATGAAGCGGCGCGGCCAGTCGTTGCCGCCGGTGTGGCGCAGGTGCGCGTACGAGGCCAGCACGTTGTGCACGAGCACGCCGTCGCGGCCGCCGCCGATGCCGTGGCCGCGCTGCACGCGGTAGGCGCAGCGCACCGAGGGGTCGAGGTTCTCCAGGCTGGAGTGGTGGAACTCGTGGCCCAGGCGCACCGCACCGTCCCCCGCGGCGGCGTCGCGCGGCCACGGGAAATCGGCGGTCTCCTGCAGTCGCACGTAGCCGCGGCCCACCGGCCGCTCGTGCATTACCGCGTCGCCGGGGATGGCGCCGACCATCTGCGCGCTGCGGCCGTTCCAGTTCA
>CAZVLY010000394.1:0-3654 GCA_964628175.1 uncultured Piscinibacter sp.
CCATGAAGGTGAAGAAGGGAATGGCCAGCAGCGTGTCGTTCTGCATGATGCCGAACACGCGCAGCGGCAACGCCTGGAACAGGGTGCCGCCGAACAGGCCGGCCTCCATGCCGATGAAGCCGAACAGCAGCCCGGTGGCGGCCAGGCCGAAGGCGACGGGAATGCCCGAGAGCAGGAAGACGAACAGACCCGCGAACATCAGCGGGACGAAGTTCTGGACGATGAACGAGGTTTCCATTTACTTGTCCCCCGCCAGCTTCTTCTCGGCCGCGGCGGCCAGTTCTTCGGCGAGCAGCTCTTCGTCGGACTTGTGGTGCTCCATGCTCATCGGCTCGGGGATGATGCCGCGCAGGAAGGCGATGCGCTTGACGAGTTCGGACAGCGCCTGCAGCAGCAGGATGCCGAAGCCCAGCGGGATCAGCAGGTAGACCGGCCAGCGGATCAGGCCGCCGGCGTTCTGCGACATCTCGCCGGATTGCCAGGCGCCCTGGAACAGCGGCCAGCTCAGGCGGATGAGGATCAGGCACAGCGGGATCAGGAACACGACGATGCCCAGCGTGTCGATGATGGCGTTGGTGCGCTTGGAGAGCTTGGAGGAGATGAAGTCGATGCGCACGTGCACGTTGCGCAGGAAGGCATAACCCGCACCCAGCATGAATACGGCCGCGAACAGGTACCACTGGACCTCGAGGAAGGCGTTCGAGCCGATGTTGAAGACCTTGCGCACGATGGCGTTGGTGGCACTGATGAGCACGGCCGCCAGCACCAGCCAGCGGATGAGTTGGCCGATGCGGTCGTTGAAGCGATCGATCAGGCCCGACAGGGAAAGCAGGGCAGACAAGGCAATCTCCGGGAGTTCTGGAAAACGGGCGCGCAGTAACGCAATGGTGCCGATGAGACCGCGATCCCCGCCGGCGCGCAACGGGTGAAACCGGTACGTGGAACTACGCAGCGGCGGCGGCTCAGGCGCCGCCGATCGATCGGCAGCGCTCCACCGCGTACTTGATGAGTTCGGCCTGGCCGGCCAGGTCGAGCTTGCGGCGGATGTTGTGGCGGTGTGTCTCGACGGTGCGCACGCTCATGCCCAGCATCTCCGCGATCTGCCGGCTCGCCAGGCCATCGGCCAGGCAGCGCAGGATCTCGGTCTCGCGGGCCGACAGCAGCGGGCGGCTCTCGTCGGGCCGCCCGGCGGTGGCGGCCAGCCCCGAGCCGAGGAAGTTGCGGCCTGCGGCGACCGCGAGAATGGCGGCGACGATCTCGTCCGAGGGCGCCTCCTTCAGCACGTAGCCGCTCGCGCCGGCCGCCAGCGCCCGGTGCACGTATTCGGGGTTGTCGTACATGCTCAGCATCAGCACGCGCAGCGTCGGGTGGCGCTCGCGCAGGCGGGCGGTGAGCTCGATGCCGTTGACCTGCTTCATGCCCACGTCCATCAGCACCAGGTCGGGGTGCAGGCAGTCCACCTGGTCGAAGGCCTGCGCCGCGTCGCCGGCCTCGCCGACCACCTCGATGCCGGCGACACCGGACAGGCGGGCCCGCAGGCCTTCGCGCACCAGCGGGTGGTCGTCGACGAGCAGGACTTTCGTGGTGCTCATGCGGCCTTCCGGGGGGCCGAGCGCAGGCGCTGGATCGCGGTGCCCGACAGGTCGGCGAGCACCGCGGTGCGCCCCGGCCGCGAATCGATGCTGAACTCCCCGCCGATGGATTCGACACGCTCGCGCATGTTGCGCATGCCGATGCCGCGCCGCGGGTCGACACGGATCGCCGGCACGTCGAAGCCGATGCCGTCGTCGACGATGCGCAGGCGCAGGCCGCCGGCATGGAAGATGAGCCGCACCTGCACGCGCCGGGCGCCCGAATGCTTCTCGATGTTGGTCAGCGATTCCTGCACGACCCTGAACAGCACGGTGTTGACCTCGTCGGGCAGCGTGTCGGCCTGCCCCCACAGGCGCAGCGCGATGCGCACGCGGCCGTGCTGGTTGAACTCCTGCGCCAGGTCGTCCAGCGCCGCGGGCAGGCCCAGCGTGTCCAGCTCGGCCGGGCGCAGGCGGTGCGAGATGCGCCGCACCTCGTGCAGCGCGTCGCCCAGGCGCTGCACGGCACGCAGCAGGGCGGGCGGCGTGGCCTCGCGGCCGAGCTGGCTGGCGGCAGATTCCAGCAGCAGCTTGATCGACACCAGCGTCTGGCTGGTGCTGTCGTGCAGTTCGCGCGACAGGTGGGCGCGCTCGTCTTCCTGCGACTTGACCACCTGGCGGGCCAGGTTGCGCAGCTTGGCGTCGGCCACCTTCGCGTCGCTGAAGTTCAGCGCCATGCCGCTGCCGCCGATCAGCACCACGCCGAACAGCGCGATGACGGCGATCCACAGCATCGTGGAGGCGACGTTCTCGTCGACCTGGCGGTCGATCTGGGCCAGCGTGACCTGGATGTCGTCGAGGTACAGGCCGGTGCCGATGACCATGTTCCAGCGCGGCAGCGAGATCGCGTAGGCGAGCTTGGGCGTGAGCGTGCGGGTGGACGGCTTCTGCCACAGATACCGCACGAAGCCGCCGCCTTCGTGGGCACGGGCGATCAGGTCGCGGATCAGCGGCACGCCCTGCGGATCCTTCAGGTCCCACAGGTCCTGGTTCTGCAGTTCGGGCTGGCGCGGGTGCAGCAGGTTGCGCCCGCCGGTGTCGAAGACGAAGAAGTAGCCGTCGATGCCGTAGTCCATCGTCGACAGCAGCCGCAGGGCCTCGGTGCGCGTCTGCTCGTCGTCACGCCGTGTGTCGTACAGAGGGGCGAGCAGGCTGCGCGCCAGCCCGACGTGGTTGAGCAGTTCGGTCTGCTTGGCGGCCATGTAGGCCGACTCGACCAACTGGCGCTCGCGGCGCGAGAGGTCCTGCTGCTGCTGGCGCATCGCCAGCGCGATCAGGCCCAGCGACACCAGCAAGGGCAGGATCGCCAGCAGCAGGAACTTGGAGCGCGGCCGCATGGCCTGGGCAGGGCGAGACCGCCGCCGAGCGGCTAGCGGGACACGGCGGCCTGGTACAGCTTGCCCGACCGCGTGCCGCTGCGGCAGAAGGCCACCATCGGCCGCGGCAGGGCGCCGAGCAGCTCGGCCATGCGCGCGATCTCGTCGGGCGACTGGTAGCCCGGCTGCACCGGCAGGTAGGCGTAAGCCAGGCCGGCGGCCTGCGCGGCGGCCTGCACTTGCGCGCTGGTCGGCTGCTCCGGGCCCTCCTCGAAGTCGGGCCGGTTGTTGACGACGCTCTTGAAGCCCAGCGCGGCCAGGTCGGCCATGGCTTCGGGCGTGAGTTGCGGCGCCACGCACACGTCGGGGGCGATCTGGCGCAGCAGTTGGCGGGTCGGGACCATCGTGTTCACCTCAGCGCGACAGCGCCTGCTTCACGGCTGCAGAGACCTGCCCCATGTCGGCCTTGCCGGCCAGTTTCGCCTTCACGGCACCCATCACCTTGCCCATGTCGCCGGGACCGGTGGCGCCCAGCTCGGCCACGATCGCGGCCACCGCGGCGGCGATCTCCTCGGCCGACAGGCGCTGCGGCAGGTAGCCCTCGAGCACCTGCAGTTCGGCGGTCTCCTTGTCGACCAGGTCGGTGCGGCCGGCGGCGCCGAACTGCGAGATCGAGTCCTTGCGCTGCTTGATCAGCTTGTCGACGA
>CAZVLY010000395.1:0-3605 GCA_964628175.1 uncultured Piscinibacter sp.
CATTTGGGCCAGCAAATGAAAGTTACCGCCGGCCGGGCGCGACCGGCGGGCTGCCCGGCGAAGTACAAGCCGTCAGGACATCGACAGAAGCTGCGCCGCCGTCTTCTCGTTGTTCTCCGCCGTCTGCAGCATCCGCATCTGCGCCTCGAACTGCCGCGCCGCGGAGATCATCGCGACCATGGTCTCGACCGGGCTGACATTGCTGCCCTCGAGCGCGCCGTCCTGCAGGCGAGCCGTCGCATCGGCCGGCAGGTCGCCGTCCGGAGCGCGGAACAGCCCGTCGGTACCGCGCTCCAGCGGCGCTTCCGGCGTGACCAGCTTGAGCCGCCCCACGGTGGCGCTGCGGCCGTTGGCGCCACGCGCGCTGACCGTGCCGTCGGCGGCGATGCTGACTTCGCTGTTGGCCGGCACCTGGATCGGCCCGCCGTCACCCAGCACCGTCAGTCCGCTGTGCGTGACCACCGTGCCGTCGGCCGTGGTCTCGAGCGAGCCGCCGCGCGTGTAGGCCTCGGTGCCGTCCAGCCCCTGCACGGCGAGCCAGGCGTTGCCGCGCATCGCCACGTCCATCGGCCGGCCGGTGTTGCTGACCACGCCGGGTGCATCGCTGTAGCCGGGGGTCGACTCGAGCGCATAGACGCGCGTGCTGGCGCCGCTGCCCTCGACCGGCACCGAGCGGAAGGCGTGCAGCTCGGCGCGGAAACCCACCGTGGAGGCGTTCGCGAGGTTGTTCGCGAGCACGTCCTGGCGCTGCATGGTCGCCTTCGCGCCGGACATGCTCAGGTAGATCATGCGGTCCATGGCGGTCCTTCAGTTCAGTGCGTGCGCGTCGTGATCAACGCAGGTTGACGAGCGTCTGCAGCACCTGGTCCTGCGTCTTGATCGTCTGCGCGTTCGCCTGGTAGACGCGCTGCGCGGTGATCATGTTGACCAGCTCGCCGGTCAGGTCGGTGTTCGATTCTTCCAGCGAGCCCGACTGGATGGTGCCCAGGTTGCCGTCGCCCGGCACGCCCAGCACCGGGTCGCCGGACGCGAAGCTGCGCGACCAGGCGTTGCTGCCCAGCGGCTGCAGGCCCTGCGGGTTGCGGAAGGTGGCGATCTCCACCTGGCCGGCCGGCTTGGACTGGCCGTTCGAATAGCGCGCGGTGATGATCCCGTTGGCCTCGAACTGGATGCCCACCAGCTGCCCCGGCGCATAGCCGTTCTGCGACAGGTCGGTCACCGCGAAGTTGGAGCCGTACTGCGTGGCACCCGACAGGTCGAGCTGCACGCCGCTGATGGCCAGGGTCTGCGCGCCGTTGGCGTTGGTCGAGGCGGGGATGTTCAGCGTCACCGTGCCCACCGGCGCGGTCGGCGTGCCGCCGTTGGCGGGGAAGCTGATCGTCGTCGAAGGCGCCGGGACGCCCGCACCGGTGGTCGAGATCGGCGCGCCGTTGGCGGTGACGTAGACGTTCCAGGTGTCGGTGGCCGCCTTCTGGAAGTAGTAGGTCAGCGCGACGTCCTGCCCCTTGTCGTCGTACACCGTCACCGAGGTGGCGTTGTTGTAGGTGGTGGGGTCGCTCAGGATGATCTGCGGCCCGGCGGCGGGCACGGTGGTGGCGGCGCGCGAGTCGAGGTTCATCTCCAGAGTGATGGTCGAGGTGGCCGCCGGGTTGATGCCCGCGGTGGGCATGCGCAGCGCACTGGCGTTGCCGGGCTGGATGGCGCCGGTGCCATCGGCCGGGTAGCCCATCAGCTGGCCGCCCGAGTTGTTGACGACGTAACCGTCGCGGTCGACCTTGAACTGGCCGTTGCGCGTGTAGGTGACGGGGCTGCGGCCATCGGTCACCTGGAAGAAGCCCGCGCCGTTGAGCGACAGGTCCATCGGGTTCTCGGTGGTGACGATGTTGCCCTGCGTGAACTGCTGCGACACGGCGGCCAGATTCACGCCGATGCCGATGTTGCTGGTGCCCGAGCCGTTCATCGAGGTGGCGTACATGTCGGCGAATTCGGCGCGCGCCGCCTTGAAGCCGAAGGTGTTGGCGTTGGCGACGTTGTTGCCGATCACCTCCAGGTTCTTGCTGGTGGCGTTCAGTCCGGAAAGACCTTGCTGGAAGCTCATGGTGTGTCCTCGGTGAAATTCGGAATCAGTTGAAGGCCTTGACCGCGCTGTACTCGACGCTGCCCGAACGGGCCAGTTCGAGGCTGAAGCCGGTGCCGCTGGTGCTCACCGCGTCGACGCGGTCGCGCATCAATGCGGTGGCGGTGGTGGTGGTACCGCCGAGCGTGGAAGTGACCTTGAAGCGCAAGCCGCGGTCGTTGGTGGCCGTGCCGGCGACCCAGTCGAAGCTGTGCACGCCGGCGCTCTGCGCGCCGAGCTGCATGGTCTCGACCACCTGGCCGCTGGGCGAGAGGATCTCGACCTTCACCGCGTCGGCCGGCGAGGTCAGCTCGAAGCCGCCCTGCCCAACGCCGTCGACGATGTCGAGCTGGCTGCCGGGCACGATCACGTCGCGGCCGACCAGGCTGGCGCCCTGCAGCGCCTGCATCTGCATGAACTGGGTCGACAGCCCCGCCACCGAGCTGTTGAGTTTCTCGATGCCGGTGACGGTGTTGATCTGCGCCATCTGGCTGGTGACCTGGGCGTTGTCCATCGGGTTGAGCGGGTCCTGGTTCTGCATCTGCGTCACCAGCAACTTCAGAAAGCGGTCGGATGCCTCATTGGCGTTGGCCGTGGCACTTTTGGCGCTGGTGGCAGTGCTGGCGCCGTTGGTGCCAGAGATCGCGTTGGTGCTCATGGGAGGTCCTTGCTTTAATTGCCTTGACCCATCTGCAGGGTCTTCATCAACAGCGACTTGGTCGTGTTCATGACCTCGATGTTGTTCTGGTACGAGCGGGAGGCCGAAATCATGTTGACCATCTCCTCCACCGTGTTGACGTTGCTGTAGGTCACATACCCTTCGGCGTCGGCCTGAGGGTGCTTGGGGTCGTGAATGCGGCGACCCGGTGTGTTGTCTTCCGTGACCTGGCTGACGGTGACCCCGGCGGTGCCCGGCCCGCCCATCGGCGTGGTGGTGAACACCACCTGACGGGCCTTGTAAGCCGAGCCATCGGGCCCCGCCACCGTGTCGGCGTTGGCGAGGTTGGAGGCCACCACATTGAGACGCTGCGACTGCGCACTGACGGCGCTGCCGGCCACGTTGAAGATCTTGAACATCGACATGAGGGGCTCCTGTTCCGTGCGGGTCACTGACCGGTGATGGCCGTGTTGAGCGTGCGCATCGACGAGTTGATGAAGCGCAGCGTGGCCTCATAGCGCACGGTGTTGTCGGCGAAGTTGGCGCGCTCGCGGTCCATGTCTACGGTGTTGCGGTCCAGATTGGTCTGCGCCGTGGGGGCGTAGGCCAAGTCGGTGGTGGCGCCGCTGCCGGCCAGCTGACCATTGCGTTGCAGGTGCGCCGGGTTCGCAGCGTTCATGGTCAGGCGCGGTGCAGACAAGCCGTTGGGCCCGGTCGAGGCCTGGCCGGTGGCCGTCTTGAGCGCCGTGGCGAAGTCAAAATCGCGAGAGACATAGCCCGGCGTGTCGGCGTTGGCGATGTTGCTCGCGATCAGACGCTGACGTTCCGACC
>CAZVLY010000396.1:0-3600 GCA_964628175.1 uncultured Piscinibacter sp.
GCGCGGCGCACGGGATGCAGGACCAGGACCACTCGGCGCTGGTGCGGGCGCTGGAGATCCTGGCGAAACACGACATCGCCTGAGCGCGCTCAAGGGCCAAGCAGCACGCTGGCCCGTCGCGCAGGCCTATTGATCCACCGCAAGACGCCTGTCAAGGGGGCGAGACACAGTCCACTCCATCGAGAACCACATCCGGGGAGTGCGCTTGGACACCCACACCACCAGCAGCGGCACCTCTGCCCGGCCCGTGCGGGCCATGCGGCCGCGCCGAATCGCACCGGGTTCCATCCCGGCGCCCGCGGCGGGCGGCGCCGCCTTCTGGACCGCCGTGTTCGGCCCGCCGACGCTGCCGGTCGAGATCCTCTCGGCCCTGCAGGAGATGGCCCAGGTGCGCGAGCTGCCTGCAGGCAGCCTGCTCGTCTCCAGCCGTGAACAGGCGCGCGACCTGTGCCTGATCGCCCGCGGGGATGCGGCCCTGGGCACCGCGCCCGACGACGGACCCTTCCAGCCCGAACGCAGCGTGCAGGGGCCGGCCTGGATCGACGCCAGCAGCGCCTGGCTGGGTGGCACCCCGGCGCAGGACGCGATGGCGCTGTCCGACGTGCAACTGGTGACGCTGCCGCGCGCCGAAGTGCAATCGCTGCTGCAGCGTTACCCCGAGCTCGGCCGGCGCATCGTCGTCACGCTCGCGCAGCAGGTCCACTCGCTCACGATGGCGACCCACGACCTGATGCACAAGGACGCCGAGGGACGCTTCGCCGCATGGCTGCTGCAACGCTGCGCCAGCGAGGTGGCCAGCGACGGGACGATCACCGTGGCGCTGAACGAGCGCAAGCGCGACATCGCCTCGCAACTGGCGATCACGCCCGAGACCTTGTCGCGCCTGCTGCGCCAGCTCAGCCGCAAGGGCCTGATCTACGTGATGGGCTACACCGTCAAGGTGCTGGACATCGCGGCATTGCGGTTGCTGGCCGAGGCCTGAAGCCCGGCCTCAGCGGGCTCGCAGGCGGCACTCGCCGCCTGCAGCAGTTGCGCCACCACGGACGCGGCGATCACCTCGGGCTCCTTGCCCTCGATGCCCGGCACGCCGATCGGGCAGGTCAGGCGTGCAATCGCCTCGGCGGCGATGCCGCGCTCCTCGAACCGGTGGATGAAGCGCGCGCGCTTCGTCCGTGAGCCGATCAGCCCGAAGAAGCCGAAGTCGCCGCGCCGCAGGATCGCTTCGGCGATGCGCAGGTCGAGATCGTGCCGGTGCGTCAGCACCAGGAAGAAGGCGCCGCGCGGCGCCTCGCGCACCTCGGCCTCCAGCGCATCGACGCACAGCTTGCGCGTGTGTGCCGGCAGGGCAGCGTCGGGCGGGAACTCCTCCTCGCGCTCGTCGATCCAGTCCACGCGCACGTTCAGCGGCGCCAGCGCATTCACGATCGCCCGGCCGACGTGGCCCGCGCCGTAGAGCTGCAGGTGAAAGCGCGGCGCGGCCAGCGGCCAGGCCGCGACGGCCGCGGCGTCGAGCGGTGCGAAGCCCAGCGTCACCGCGCCGCCGCAGCACTGGCCCAGCGCCGGGCCGAGCGGGTAGTGGGCCGACTGGGTCGCGGTGCCGCCCGCCGCGAGCAGGTGCCGCGCTCGCTCGATCGCCTTCAGCTCCAGGTGGCCGCCGCCGATCGTGCCTTCGCAACACGTGGCGGCGACCAGCATGCGCGTGCCGGCCTCGCGCGGGACGGAGCCGAGTGCCTGGGTCACTTCCACCACCACGGCGGGCGTGCCGGCGGCAAGCCAGGCGGCGGCGGTATCGCGCAGGGTCGCCATGGCCTCAGCCCCGCTGCACCGCCGTGATGGCGCGCAGGATGGATTCGCTGGTGGCGGGAGCGCTCAGCGGCGGGTCGACCCGGTGCCCGCCCACCGACGACACCGCATCGCGGATCGCGTAGAACACCGAGAAGGGCAGCAGCAGCGGCGGCTCGCCCACCGCCTTGCTGCGGTGGATGCTGTCCTCGACGTTGTGATTCTCGAACAGGCGCACGTCGAACACCGGCGGGCAGTCGTTGGCCGTCGGGATCTTGTAGGTGCTCGGCGCGTGCGTCATCAGCTTGCCGCTCTGCGGATGCCAGACCAGCTCTTCCATCGTCAGCCAGCCCATGCCCTGGATGAAGGCGCCCTCGACCTGGCCGATGTCGATCGCCGGGTTGAGCGAGCGGCCCACGTCGTGCAGCACGTCGGCGCGCAGCAGCTTCCACTCGCCGGTGAGCGTGTCCACCAGCACCTCGCTGACGGCGGCGCCGTAGGCGAAGTAGTAGAACGGCCGGCCCTGCAGCTTGTCGCGGTCCCAGCTCAGGCCGGGCGTGGCGTAGAAGCCGTCGGACCAGAGCTGCACGCGGTCCTGGTAGGCCTGCGCCACCACGGCCGAGAAGGGCAGCGAGCGGCCGTTGACCTCGACCTGGCCGCCCGCGAAACGCACCGCCGCGGCCTCGCCGCCGTGGTGCGCGGCGGCGCTGGCGGCCAGGCGCTCGCGGATCTGCCGCGCCGCGTCCTGCGCGGCCTTGCCGTTCAGGTCGCTGCCGGTGGAGGCGGCGGTGGCCGAGGTGTTGGCCACCTTCTGGGTGTCGGTGGCGGTGACGCGCACCGACTCGAAGCGCACGCCCAGCTCGTGGGCCACCACCTGCGCCACCTTGGTGTTCAGGCCCTGGCCCATCTCGGTGCCGCCGTGGTTCACCAGGATGGAGCCGTCGTTGTACACGTGCACCAGCGCGCCGGCCTGGTTGAAATGCTTGACGTTGAAGGAGATGCCGAACTTCACCGGCGTCAGCGCCAGGCCGCGCTTGAGCAGCGGGCTGGAGGCGTTGGCCTTCGCGATGGCGGCTCGCCGCGCCCGGTAGTCGCTGGTCTTCTCCAGCTCGGCCACCAGCTCGTGGATGACGTTGTCTTCCACCTTCTGGCCGTAGGGTGTGCTCTGCCCCTGGCCGTAGAAGTTGACCCGGCGCACGTCCAGCGCGTCCTTGCCCAGCGTGCGCGCCACGCTGTCGAGGATGTTCTCGATCGCGATGGCGCCCTGCGGCCCGCCGAAGCCGCGGAAGGCCGTGTTGCTCTGCGTGTTGGTCTTGCCCGAGTAGCCGTGCATGGCCACGTCGGGCAGCCAGTAGGCGTTGTCGAAGTGGCACAGCGCGCGGGTCATCACCGGCCCGGAGAGGTCGGCCGAATGGCCGGCGCGCGACACCATGGTGACTTCGGCGCCGAGGATGCGGCCCGCGTCGTCGTAGCCGGCTTCGTACTCGTACCAGAAGCAGTGGCGCCGGCCGGTGATCAGGAAGTCGTCGTCGCGGTCCAGGCGCAGCTTGACCGGGCGGTTCAGTTGGCGCGCCGCCACTGCGGCGATGCAGGCGAAGGGCGCCGACTGCGACTCCTTGCCGCCGAAGCCGCCGCCCATGCGCCGGCACTCCACCTGCACGTGGTGCGCGTGCAGCTTCAGCGCATGCGCCACCAGGTGCTGCATCTCGCTGGGGTGCTGCGTCGAGCAGTGCACCAGCATGCCGTCGTTCTCTTTCGGGATCGCGTAGCTGATCTGCCCTTCGAGGTAGAACTGCTCCTGCCCGCCGACGTCGAACG
>CAZVLY010000397.1:0-3579 GCA_964628175.1 uncultured Piscinibacter sp.
GCGCTCGCGGCGGCCCGTCTCCACCTGCACCGACAGCGTCATGTCCTCGCGCAGGTAGGCTGGCGGCGCCTGCGGCAGCGACAGCTTGACCTCCACGGCGCCGCGCTGCGCATCGACCAGCGGCGCGATGCTCGCCACGCGCGCCTCGAAGCGCTGGCCCGGAAAGGCATCGGCGCTGACGATCGCCGGCTGGCCGACCCGCAACTGCTCGAGGTAACGCTCGTCGACCTGCCCCTCGAGCTGCGCGGCGCCGGCCAGCGCCAGCGTGAGCAGCGCGCGGCCGGGCTGCACGATCTGCCCCGGCTCGACGGCGCGCAGCAGCACCCGCGCGTCGGCGGGCGCCGTGAGCACGGCCTGCTCGAGCCGGGCCTGCGCCGCGGCCACCGCGGAGCGTGCCAGCGCGAGCTGCGCCTGCGCCTGCGCCACGTCGGTGCCCTGCTCGTCGTTGGCGGCGCGCTGCGCGCTGGCGCCGGCGAGCTGGGCCTGCGCCACGGCCACGGCGCGTCGCGATTCGTCGAGCCGGGCCTCGCTGAGGAAGCCGCGCGCCACCAGGTCCTGCGTGCGCTGCAGTTCGGCCTGCGCCGCGCGCAGCACCGAATCGGCCTGGTCCACGGCGGCCTGCGCGGCGCTGCGGCCCGAGCTGCGCAGCCCGGCCAGCCGGGCGGCCGCCTGGCGCTCGCTGGCGCGGGCCTGCTCGAGCGCGGCGCGCAGTTCCTCGCTCTCCAGGCGCACCAGCACCTCGCCCTGGCGCACTGCGGCACCTTCGGCGACCAGCACCTCGCGCACGCGGCCGGTGAGCGTGCTGCCGAGCTCGACGCGCGACGCCGCGGCCACGCGCGCCGAGAAGAGCAGCGTGCGCAGCAGCGGCGCCGGCTGCACCACCGCCGCGGCGACCACGGGCGCGCGCATGAACCACCACGCCAGCACGGCGGCCACGAGCAGCGCCGCGGCGGCGAACAGGAACATCGATCGTCGGGACATGCCGGCGATTGTTTCATCCCCAAGCGGCCGTCGGCATGACCTGTGTCTGTAGGACAGCAACTACGCGCGGAGCGCGCCGCGTCCGCTGTGCACCGCGCACTGCGCTTCCCATACTGCAGGCGGACCACGAGAACATTGGAGACACCCCATGCACACCCCGATCCGACACGCGCTGGCCATCGCCGCGCTGGCCCTGGCCAGCCAGGCCTCTGCCCAGGTCACGATCTACGAGAACGACGGCTTCACCGGCCGCTCGTTCACCACGGAGCGCGCGGTGGGCAACCTCGACCGCTACGGCTACAACGACCGCGCCTCGTCGGTGCTGGTCACGCGCGGCCGCTGGGAGGTCTGCGAGGACATCCGCTTCGGCGGGCGCTGCGCCGTGCTGCGCCAGGGCAGCTACCCCTCGCTGCGCGCCATGGGGCTGAACGACCGCGTCAGCTCGGTGCGCGCGGTGGGCCGCGATGCCCGCGTCGACGACAACCGCTACGCGCCGCAGCCGGTGGTGACGCAGGACTACCGCCGTCGCCGTGACGAACGGCTCTACGAGGCCGAGGTCACCGACGTGCGCGCCGTGGTCGGCCCGCCCGAGCGGCGCTGCTGGGTCGAGCGCCAGCAGGTGCAGCAGGAAAGCGGCGGCGCCAACGCGCCCGCGGTGCTGCTCGGCGCCGTGATCGGCGGCATCCTCGGCCACCAGGTCGGTGGCGGCACGGGGCGCGACATCGCCACCGCCGGCGGCGCCGTCGCCGGGGCCGTGGTCGGCTCCCGAGTCGGCCGCGGCAACGACACCCAGACCGTCGGCCAGGACGTGCAGCGCTGCGTCGACCGGCCTGCCCAGGGCGGCCCGGCCTACTGGGACGTGACCTACATCTTCCGCGGCCAGGAGCACCACGTGCAGACCACCGCGCCTCCGGGCAACACCGTCACCGTCAACCGCCGGGGCGAGCCGCGCGCCTGACCGGCCCGCGCACCGCTCCCTTCTTCACCCCTGCTCTCCCACGAAAGACACCATGACCCAATCATTCAGCTTCAAGACCTCCCTCGTCGTCGCTGCGCTCTTCGCCCTGCCGCTGGCCGTGCAGGCGCAGTCCATGACGAAGCCCGACTACACCACCGCCAAGACGCGCATCAGCGCCGACTACAAGGGCGACAAGGCGGCTTGCGCGTCGATGTCCGGCAACAACAAGGACATCTGCGTCGAGCAGGCCAAGGGCAAGGAGAAGGTGGCCCGCGCCGAGCTCGAGTACAGCTACACCGCCAAGGCGCCCGACCGCAACAAGGTGCTGGTGGCCAAGGCCGAGAGTGCCTACGCCGTCGCCAAGGAGCGCTGCGACGACAAGGCCGGCAATGCCAAGGATGTCTGCCGCAGCGAAGCCAAGGCCGTCGAGACCAAGGCGCTGGCCCAGGCCAAGCTCGGCAAGGAGATCGTCAGCGCCGAGAAGGATGCCGCGACCGACATGAAGGACGCCGACTACAAGGTGGCGATCGAGAAGTGCGACGCGCTCGCCGGCGATGCCAAGTCCAGCTGCGTGGCTGCCGCCAAAGCGAAGTTCGGCAAGAGCTGAACGCCGAGTCGCGGTGAGGCATCCCGACGAGATCGCCGCGACGCTGCTGGGCGTGCCTTTCGGCACGCTCGACGAGCGCACGCAGAAGGTCGCCCGGCACATGGCCGGACGCAAGCACATCGCGCGCAACCTGGCGCAGGACGGCTCGGCCACGCGCGGCCAGCGTGCCGCCGATGCGGTGGCGTCCTTCGGCGGCTCGTGGACCTTCATCGCGCTGTTCAGCGTCACGCTGGTCGGCTGGGTGGGGCTCAACGCCTGGCTGGTGCACAGCCGCGGCCAGACGTTCGACCCCTACCCGTACATCCTGCTCAACCTGTTCCTGTCGATGCTCGCGGCCATCCAGGCCCCGATCATCCTGATGTCGCAGAACCGGCAGGCGCAGAAGGACCGCCTGAGCGCCGAGCACGACTACGAGGTCAACCTCAAGTCCGAGCTCGAGATCATGCTGCTGCACGACAAGCTCGACGGCCTGCGCGAGAAACAATGGCGTGAGTTGCTGGCCATGCAGGAAGAGCAGCTCGCGCTGCTGGCGGCGCTGGCCGGGCCCACCTTGCTCGCCGAAGGTCGCTGGCGAACGACGTCCTGAGCGCGATCCGCGTTCGAAGGATCACGATGTCTCGCGAGCGAGTGGTGGTCCCGGCCCGTTGCTGACGTTCGCGAAGGTCCGCGGCGATGGGCGCGCGGGCAGGCGGTCCGGGTATGCGCTCTCCGGCCCACGCTCGCGGGCGACCACCGAGGGACGCAGCACTGCCTCGTCAACAACGCTTGCGGCATGCAGCTGCCAGGGCGACCGCGAATGGGGCCTGCGATCGCACACCCGAACCACCTGCCCCAGCAGCACCGAGGCCTTCGTGGCGGCAGGCCACCGCGGATGCCGGCAGGGCGGCGGTGGTGCCCGCGGGCGCAGGCCCCATTCGCGGTCGCCCTGGCGAGGGCGGGCCGGACACGGTGTTGATGCGGTGAGGGTGGCGGCCCGCAGTGGCCGCCCGCGAGCGTGGGCCGGAGAACGCGGGTACCGCCGTCGACCTGCGAC